>JBEKLE010000038.1:0-26908 GCA_050010355.1 Rhodopila sp.
CCCCGCCGTGCGGCCCCGAGCAGCAGCATCATGGCGTGGTCGGCGGTACACTCATCCAGCACGCCGGGCGTATTGGTGACAGCGATGCCGCGTGCCCGGGCGGCCGGGACATCGATGTGATCGAAGCCGACGCTGCAAGTGGCGCCGATTCGGACGGTTTCGGGCAGCGCGGCCATGGCGGCTGCGGTCAGCGGCAACGTGTTGGTGAACAGGATCGCCTGCGCCTGATGCGCTGCTGCTGCGGCGGTGACCTCTGAAACGGTCATGTCGCCGGGCCCCTCGTGGATGGCCGCGTCAAATTCCGAACGCGCGCGGGCGACCACGCCGGTTGTTGTCAGGCAGGCCAGCAGCAGCCTTGGCTTCATGCTTTCGCGTCCCCTGTCAGTGCCGCCAGCCGTGGCCGCGGGGGCACGGCGGCGCGGCCACAAGCGGCGGGCTTTCCGGCCGGCGTACCACCAGCGCTGCTCAATAGCCCGCGCCGCTCAATAGATCGTCGCCCGCAGGCGTTCCGGATACTCGCGGTCGTATGCCGTCCCGCCAACCCGGCCGGCGGTGATATCGGCCAGGATCGTGCCGGTGCTCGGCAGCGCCTTGCGGCTGATGTGCTTCTCCGGGTTCCAGAGTTCCGACCGGACCAGCGCCTTCGGGCACTGGAAATAGACGCTTTCCACCCGCACGACGATGACCGAGCGAGGCAGGGTGCCGCGGAACGGGAAGCGCCCGATCAGTTCGGGGGCGACGGAGATGCACGCGCGGCCGTTCACGCGCAGCGTCTCGCCAACGCCTGGGATGAGGAACAGCAGCGCCACCCGGTCGTCGCGGATGATGTTCCGCAGACTGTCGATGCGGTTGTTGCCGCGCCGGTCGGGGATCAGCAAGGTCCGCTCGTCCGGCACATGGACGAAGCCGGCCCGATCGCCACGCGGCGAGCAGTCCAGTCCCTCCGGCCCGCTGGTGGCCAGCACCATGAAAGGCGATGCCTCGATCATCGCGCGGTAATGCGGGTGAATGTAGTCGATCTCCTTGGCGATCGCACCGGCGGAGGACTCGCCGTAGATTGCTTCGAGCGCCGCCTCGTCGTGGATCAGATTATCACCGCCGATTGCATCCATCGTCCGCATGCTCCGTGACGCCGTCGCCCAACAGCCTATACTGGCGCCGAACAATGGAAACCGACAAGGAGGAAGCGATGTCTGACAAGGATGCGATCCGCGAACTGCTGGCGCGGTATTGCTTTGCCCTGGATGGCGACCGGTTCGAGGAGATGGCAGCGCTGTTCACGCCGGATGGGGTGTGGGAGACAGCGTTTGGCACCGGGACGGGCCGAACGGGGATCGTGGCGCAGGCAAGCAGCATCGCGACGGGGGCACGGCCGAGGCGGATACACCTGACGACCAATATTGTGGTCGAACTGGACGGCGACACCGCGACCGCTCGGTCGAACTGGGTCGTGATCCAGAATACTCCAGCCGGGCCGGCGATCGGATCGGGCGGGGGTTATTCGGACCGGCTGGTCAAGGTCGACGGGCAGTGGTTCTTCGCGCACCGGACCATCGACCGGTTCATCGTGGAGGGGGGAGCTGATTGAGCCATTCATTGCGGAACACGCACGTGAGTCGAAGTTCACCGGACCTTCCCTAACACCACTTGCTTTTCACCATTTTGGCGATCAAGTCATCAAGCCGCGAGGTGAAGCCCTCGGTCGCGTAGCCGACCAAGAATGCCATCGCCACCGGGGACAGCAGCGTATCGTTCGGGAGAAGCGGGCCCAGGACACTGAGGCCGATTCCCGCGATCGCCGCCATGACGTAGTGTCTGCTGCGGTCCGCGGCCATTTGAGCGCGATGCCTGTTCGTCGGGCGCGAAGCCGATCGGAAAGCCCAGAGAGAAGCACCGAGCAAAGCGTAAAACACCGGCATCGCATAGAGCGACAGCGCGTCGAGGAAATCCTTGTAGAAATTGGCCTTGTCCTGCGCGTGGTCCCGGATCGCCAGATAGAGCTCGATTTGGTACATGCCCTCTTCGGTTACTTTTGCCTCGGTTCTCGGGCGGTAATGCTCGTAGTAATTGAGATCGGCCCGAAGCTTCAGCGAGGCATCGTTCTGCGTGCTGATGAGCGTGCTGACGGTGTTCGAGGTTTTGGTCAGCATGAATATCACGATGGAGAACAGGATCAGGATCGTGCCGCCGCCGACGACGGCCAGCTTCAGAAGACGACCAACGGGTTTTATGTAGACCGACGGGCTGACAGTGTCCATGATCGTGCTCGAGATTTGGCGACATCGACACGTCCTATTCCAATTCTGCGATGGGCGTCTGTGACTTGGTTAACACTATCTGGCTCACGCTGACGGAAAGCGACCAGCGGTTCTCGTCAGGCGACGCCCAACCACAAAAACGCCGGCCGGCCCTCCGAGGCGGCGCCCAGGAATTACCGCTTCATGCGGGCTAGGCTGACGCTCGATTCCGTCGGATTTTCCTGCAATGCTCCCGGACCTTGCCATGCTCGGGACAAACCCGGCCATGACAGGTGGGGCAGGTTGCGGCGCACATCCCAGCCGGCTCGCTTGTTTTTGGGCCTTGCCTAACTGTTCGGCCCACGCTCCATCGAAATCGGCTGCCACCGCCGCAGGTTCGATTTCAACAGCACCGCAGGGTTGACACAGCTCATCGGCCACTTCCCGCTCAGGATCAGCGACAACTCCCGCCCGACATGCCGTTTTCTTGCCGGATCAAACCGTGCCGACGCCGAAGCCGTGTGCGCCGACAAAGTAACGTTCGGCATCCCGAGGATCGGATTGTTGTTGCCCGGCGGCTCGATCTCCAGCACATCCAGCCCGGCATGGGCGATCCACCCCTCCGACAAAGCCTTGATCAGCGCTGACTCCTGAACCGTCGGCCCACGACCCGTGTTGACAAAGACCGCGGTCTTCTTCATCAGCCGGAAGTGCTTCTCCATCAGCATGCCTTCCGCCTCGGGCGTCGCCGGAGCATGCATCGAAACGAAATCCGACTGCGACAGAACTTCCTCCAGCGTGCAGGGCAGCACGCCGTGCTCCACCATCACCAGTTCCTCGATGAACGGATCGTACGCAATCACCCGCAGCCCGAATGGTTTTGCGCGTTTCGCCACCGCCCGCGCCACGTGACCGAACGCGATCAGGCCAAGCGTCTGCCCCATCAGCCGAGGGATCTGCAACAGCGCCGGCCGTCCCTCACGCCAGCGGCCCTCCCGCACCATCCGGTCCTGCTCGATCGTCCGCCGATGCGCCGAAAGCAGCAGCATCATGGCGTGATCGGCAACCTCCTCAATAAACGTGTCAGGGCAGTTCGTGACCGGCATGCCCCGAGCCGTCGCCGCGGCGATATCAATACTGTCGACACCGACACTGCCCAGCACGATGGCTCGGCACATATCCGGAAGTCCGTCGACGATCTTCTTCGTGAAGCGCATGCCCTTGGCATAGATCACGTCGGCATCAAGCGCGAACTTGATGAAGCCGTCCTCATCGGTGGGGCCTTCGACGATTTCAGCGTCGATTCCCTCCAGCGGCCCCATTTCGTAATCGTATCCGCCGCCCGCGGTTGTAAAGCTGGCCCCAGCCGGCGTCGCGATTTTGAATTTGGCCACTTCCTCTCTCCTCGTCTGACGTTTCACCGGTCGAACGTTCAGCCCTTCGGTGGGCGCGCCCGAACGGTCTTCTCGTTGACATCGATGCCCCACCCAGGGCCGGACGGAAGAATGAACTCGCCGTTTTCGATTGTCGGGACGACCGTATAGAATTCGTCACGCCACGGCGCGCTGTCGATGTCGATCTCCATCACCCGGAAGTTCGGCACAATCGCGCTGAACGTGGCGCTGATCGCGCTGCAAAGGTGACCATAGAAATTATGCGGCGCCACGTTGATCTCATACACATCGGCCATCGACGCGATCTTCGCGGATTCCAGCAAGCCGTTCCAGATGACATCGACGATCGCCACATCAGTCGCGTAATGGTCGAAGAACGGCTTGAACTCGCGCCGCCCGTGCAGCGTCTCGCACGACGCGATCGGGCAGGGGGCGGATCGCTTGATCTCCGCCAGTGCCGGCGCATCATGGGTGTCGATTTCCAGCCACGTCAGGTTGGCCCCCGCCACGGCGCCGGCGATCCGCTTGTATCCCTCGGTCTTGAAGTTGAAGTTGGTATCGAGGTGAATGCCCATATCCGGCCCGACCGCCTCGCGGATCACCGATAGCTGCTCCGTCACCCCCCGCGTCAGCCGGTTGTCCCAGTTCAGTTCCGGCCAGCCCGGCGTGCGACCAAACCCCGGCACAAACGACGAGAGCCGTCCATCCGCCAGCGGCAAAATATTCGTCTTGAGCGCTCGGAATCCACGCTCCCGCACCTCCTGCGCATGCCGGCCCAGATCGTCATAGGTCCGCAGTTCCGGCACCCCCATCAGCGCCGCACCGCGCACGCGATAGGTGCCGAAATGCGACCAGTAAACCGGTATCCGCTCGCGGATCGGGCCGCCGAACAGCGCGGCAACCGGCACCCCGTAAGCCTTCCCGGCCACGTCAAGCAGCGCGTTCTCAACCGCCGCGATCGCCTGCTGGTTCAGCCCGCCGCGCGACTGGCGCGTCAGCACATGCAGGTGCTGCGTCACCTGCTCGAACCGGCGCGGATCACGGCCGATCAGCACTGGCGACAGCCCGTTGATCACCGCGGACAGGCCGGTGCTGCCGAAGCTTTCGTTGAACTCCGACCAGCCGATGATGCCATCGCTGGTGGTGACTTTCAGAAAGGAGAACATCCGCCAGCCGGCATCGGCCTGAAACGTCTCGACCTGAGTGATCTTCATGGTTTCCTCCCGGACGTGATAATCGCGCTATCACGTCAGCGGGGGATTCCAAGCACGCCATACGGCGAGCGGCAAGGTTCAGGGCGCGATGTCCCAGAACGGCCGCACCCCGTAATAGGCGTAAACGTCTCGACCCCATTCCTGGTCGTTCCACCCGGTGGTGGCCTGGTCGGTGTAGGACGGGGCGCCCTCCAGCACGTCACGATCGATATCCACCATGTAGCCGCCCATCTCGGTGCTGTAGGTGAGTTTCTCCCACGGCAACGGGTAGTAGCGGCCGCCGATGCCCAGGAAACCGCCGAAACTCAGTATGGCGTAGACGATTCGGCCGGTGGCCTTGTCGATCATCACGTCCTCGATAGAGCCGATTTTCTCCAGGCCGGTGTTATAGACCGTGGTGCCCTGCACCTGCCGCGCCGCGATCAGATGGCCGGAGGGATTGGTGGTGTCATCAAGACTCGCCATAGGCATCTCCTGTCGCTGATGCCGAACCAAACGCACGCCGGCCCCAAAGGTTACCGGGCAAACCGGCCTGTAGGCTTGCAACCGACGCTTCGCCGAACGATACATCGGCCTATGAGCGACACGAGCGTGATCCCGCCGCGGCAGGAGCCAGCGGCACCGGAGGGCGGACCGCGATACGATTTCGCCGCCGCCGAACCCCGGTGGCAGCAGGCCTGGGCCGAACGCGCCTGCTTCCGCGTCGACGACGTGCCCACCGACGGCCGCCCGAAATACTACGTGCTGGAGATGTTCCCCTATCCATCGGGGAAAATCCACATGGGGCACGTGCGCAACTACACCCTCGGCGATGTGGTCGCACGCTACAAGCGGGCACGCGGCTTCGCGGTGATGCATCCGATGGGCTGGGACGCCTTCGGCCTGCCGGCCGAGAACGCCGCCCGCGAACGCGGCGTCCACCCGGCCAAATGGACATTCGAGAACATTGCCGCCATGCGCGCCGAACTCCAGCGCATGGGTCTGTCGCTGGAATGGGAGCGGGAATTCGCCACCTGCCAGCCGGAATACTACCGCCACCAGCAGAAGCTGTTCCTCGATTTCCTTAAAGCCGGCCTGGTCGAGCGCAAGGAAAGCTGGGTCAACTGGGACCCTGTCGACGGCACCGTCCTGGCGAACGAGCAGGTGATCGACGGCAAAGGCTGGCGCTCCGGTGCGCCGGTCGAAAAGAAACAGCTCAGCCAGTGGTTCCTGAGCATCACCAAATACGCCCAGGAGCTACTCGACGCTCTCGACAAGCTGGACCGCTGGCCGGAGCGCGTCCGCCTGATGCAGGCCAACTGGATCGGCCGCAGCGAGGGCGCCCGGCTCACCTTCACCCTGGCCAACGCCCCCGCCACGACGGTGGCCAACGCCCCCGGCGCGGTTGAGGTCTACACGACCCGACCCGACACCCTCTACGGCATGTCGTTCCTGGCGATCGCGCCGGAGCATCCCCTGGCGGCTGCCGTCGCCGCCCGCGATCCGGACGCGGCCGCCTTCGTGGCCGAATGCCGCAGCCGCGGCACCTCCGAAACCACCATCGAGACCGGCGAGAAGCTGGGCTACGACAGCGGTCTGCGGGTCAGCCACCCGTTCATCGACGGTGCAACCTACCCGGTCTGGATCGCCAACTTCGTCCTGATGGAATACGGCACCGGCGCCATCTTCGGCTGCCCCGCCCACGACCAGCGCGACCTCGAGTTCGCTCGGAAGTATAACCTGGACGTCATTCCCGTTGTCCTGCCGCCCGGCGCGGACCCGGTCAGCTTCACCATCGGGAACGAGGCCTATGTCGGTCCGGGCACCGCCTTCAACTCCGGCTTCCTCGACGGGCTGGACGTCGAAGCTGCCAAGCGCGCCGCCATCCGGAAGCTGGAGCAACTGGGCGTCGGCTACGGCCTGACGAACTGGCGGCTGCGCGACTGGGGCGTGTCCCGGCAACGCTACTGGGGCTGCCCGATCCCGGTTATTCACTGCGAAGCGTGCGGCGTCGTGCCCGTGCCGGACGACCAGCTTCCGGTGCGCCTGCCGGATGACGTGACCTTCGACCGCCCAGGCAACCCGCTGGACCACCACCCGACTTGGAAGCATGTCGCCTGCCCGGGCTGCGGCAAACCTGCCCTGCGGGAGACCGACACGTTCGACGTATTCGTCGACAGCGCCTGGTATTTCGCCCGCTTCTGCTCGCCCACCGCCGACATCCCGACGGTCAAGGCCGCGGTCGATCACTGGATGCCGGTCGACCAGTATATCGGCGGCATCGAGCATGCGATCCTCCATCTGCTGTACGCGCGCTTCTTCACCCGCGCGATGAAGGACACCGGCCATATCTCGGTCGAGGAACCGTTCGCCGGTTTGTTCACCCAGGGGATGGTGAACCACGAATCCTATCGGAGCGCCGACAACCGCTGGCTGTATCCGGACGAGGTCGAAAAACGTCCTGACGGCACCGCGGTGCTGCGCGAAACCGGGGAACCGGTGACGGTCGGGCGCGTCGAGGCGATGAGCAAGTCGCGGCGGAACACGATCGATCCGGGTGCGATCATCACCCGGTATGGCGCCGATACGGCGCGCTGGTTCATCCTGTCCGACAATCCGCCGGAACGCGACATGGAGTGGACCGTATCCGGTGCCGCCGGAGCCTTCCGCTTCACCCAGCGCGTCTTCCGCCTGGCCGAAGCCCTCGACGGCCTCCGAACCGAGATGATGCCTGCCGGGTTCGGTCCCGCTGGCGGCACTTTGCGGCGCGCCACGCATCGCTGCATCGCCGCCGTGACCGAGGCGCTGGAGGGTTTCGCCTTCAACGTCGCTGTCGCCCGCCTTTACGAACTGGCCAACGCGATCACCGACGCCGAACGCGCGGTCGCGCAATCCGGGGGGCCGGAAGCCGGCCTCGCCTGGGCGCGCCGGGAAGCGATGGAAATGCTGGCCCGCCTGAGCAGCCCGATGATGCCGCATCTGGCTGAGGAGGTGTATTCCCGGCTGTTCCCCGACAACGGCCATCTGGTCGCCGAACTGAGTTGGCCTGCCGCCGATCCGGCGCTGCTGGTCGCCGAGAGCGTCACGATCGCGGTCCAGGTGGGCGGCAAGCTGCGCGGCACGATCGAAATCGCGCCGGGGTCCGCGGCCAGCACAGCCATTCACATGGCCCAGACCGAACCGAACGTCGCACGTGCCCTGAAGGGCAAGCGGATCGTCAAAGAGGTCTATGTGCCCGATCGCATCGTCAATTTCGTGGTGGCTGGATGACACGGCCGGGAAATGAAGTCATAGCGGTCGCCGGCCGGCCGCGCAGGCGTCGTCACGGGTCCGCGCCTGGCGAGCCCACGCCTTTCCAGACCGTCCGCCGTCGTCATTCGACTTCGTCATGGCGGGCACCGGCCAGCCATCCAAGCCGCGCGGAGTGCCCATCGTGCCACACCATCCGGGCAAGAGGCGTCGTCGTTGCCGTGTCTCCGCCGCCATGACATCGACCAGCCGTCGCGGCGTCTGCATGGGGCTTGCTCTGGCCCTGGCTGGCTGCGGCTTCCAGCCGGTCTATATGCCGACAGCCTCCAACCAGCCCGGGGTGGCGCGGCGCGACCTGTCGGCGGTCTTTGTCGAGATCATCCCCGAGCGTCCGGGGCAGCTCCTGCGTCAGGCGTTGCAGGAGCGCTTTGGCAACGATTCGGGGACGCCCGCAGCCTATAACCTGCATGTCACGTTCGGCGTCGCCGGCGAAGGGATCGGGATCGAGACCAACGATCTCGCCACCCGGCTCAGGCTGTCCGGCGCTGCGACCTGGAGCCTGATCGGCCATGATGCCAAGCGCACGACCCTGACCACCGGCAGTGCCCGGGCGATTGACGGCCTGAACATCTTCGACTCGCAGTATTTTGCCTCCGACCTCGAAATCGAGGCGGAGCAGAAGCGCATCGCGGAGAACATCGCCACCCAGATCGCGACGCAGCTTGCTGTCTGGTTCCGCCAACAGGCGGTGAAGCAAGCCGAAAAGGGCTGATGAAGCTTCCCTCCGCTCGGGTAGCGGCCTTCCTGCGCGACCCTGGCGATTGCCGGGTGGTGCTGCTATTCGGTGACGACGCCGGCCAGATTCGCGACCGTGCCGAGGCCCTCGTGCGTGCCGTCGCCGGCTCTCTGGATGATCCCTTCCTGGTAACGGAACTGCCGCGCGAGGAGATCAGGCGCCTGCCCGATGAGGCGGCCGGGCTGTCGTTGACGGGCGGCCGGCGTGTGGTCCGTGTGCGGGACGTGACCGATGCGGCGACCGATCCCGTGCAGGTCCTGCTGAAAGGGAATGCACCGGCGCTGGTGGTGCTTGAGGGGCCGGCGATGGCGTCGCGGTCGAAGCTCCGGACGGCGCTCGAGGCGGCGGCCGGTGGCGCCGCAATCGGCTGTTATCCGGAGGAAGGGCGCGCTCTGGAAGAAACGATCCGGGACACGCTGCGCGTCTGTGGCGCGGGCATCGAGCCGGACGCTTTGTCCTGGCTCTCCCAGCAACTCGGTGCCGACCGGGCGTCGACCCGTGCGGAACTGGAAAAGCTCGCGCTGTACGTCGGTCCCGGCAACCGGGTCGATCTGGATGCGGCGATGACCTGCGTTGGCGATCTGGCCGGCCTGTCGCTGGATGATGCGCTGTTTGCCGCGACCACGGGTGATGTGGCGACCGCAGACCGAGCGCTGGAGGCCGCGGTGGCGGAGGGCGCCGCCCCGGTGCAGATCCTCCGCGCGGCCCTCGGCCATTTGCAGAAGCTGCATCGGGCGCGGCTGGCCATGGACGAGCACGGGCTGGCCGCAGCGGACGCGGTCAAGGGGGTGCGCCCGCCGGTGTTCTACCAGAAGGTCGGCGCGTTCACCCGCTCGCTCGGACTTTGGCCGTCGGCGACGCTGACCGCCGCGATGGCCGCGTTGGCCGAGGCCGAACGGGGCTGCAAGCGCACGGGTTGGCCGGATCAGGCGCTGTGCCGCAATGCGGTGCTGACGCTCGCGCGCCGATCGGCTGCGGCGTCCCGTCCAATGCGACGTTAGGTGCACGCGCGAGATTGGGCGTATCAATATTTGTTCTGTTTTTGATAATTGGGACTATCTTTTCGCTCCTCTGTGTGCAAGAACATCTTTGTTCTCGTTTCGGCTCGATTCGCGGCACACCTGGAGAGTACGATGTCTAGCAAGCGGCCCGCATTACAGACCAGCCAGAATCTGGCCGTGACCATGGCAGTACGGCCGATTGGCGGCGCCGACCTCGCGTTGGTTCAGGCCGCCATCGGCGACGCCGCGCCCGAATGGTCGGTTGAACTGCAAGGCTTCTGTGCCGACGAAGCGACGCTTGTCCTGGTGCCTGAGGACGGCGACGACGCGATGGGGCCCAGCTTCCTGGTCAGCCGGGAAACCTGTGGTTTCCGTATAGATCAGGTGCATTGGGATGTGGTGACCGAGGTTGGCGTCTTCGCATCGATGCACGACGTCGTTGACGTTTTGCGGAGCCGACTGGCTTTTTGTAATGGCCTTGAGACGCCGGTTTCGGTGACGCTGCATTAGGTTTGCGGCCTCCGTTACGCCGGGGTTGCGTCGAAGTCCGCGGTTGCGTCGAAGTCCGCGGTTGCGTCGAAGTAGCCCGGCGATGACAGGTGACAACGTCTCCGGAATCCCCGCGTAGCGTCCACCTCATGTCCGGCCACCGCCGGCAGTCGACGATCGACAGCCCTGTCGGACAATCCGCGGCGGAATCGACCGCCCGGTCGTGCCCCGTCGTCATGCCGACGGAGGTCGACATCCACGCCCTCGCAATGTAAGCATGGTCAATTTCTTACGCACAAGACTTCGACAATAGCGCTGCATTCTCCGCCCAGGCTCGGGATCGTCCTGACCCACACAGCCGTGGTTGCCGCCTTTGCCTCGTGCGGGCATGTTTGTGGCGAATGTCGGCACAAATAATGCGATTTCTGACGACCCCGCCGCTCCGCGGCCGAGGGCGGGCACCGTTTCTGCTGCTGGTCGCCATGACCGCCTGCGGAACCCTCGGGATGCATGTCATCATCCCGGCGCTGCCCGCCACGGCCCGAGCACTGGGCATGTCCATCGGCACCGCGCAACTCACCATTACGCTCTATCTGATCGGCCTGGCGATCGGCCAGTTGCTGTATGGACCGATGTCCGATCGGTTCGGGCGCAGACCCGTTCTGCTGGTCGGGCTGTCGCTGTTCACCGGTGCCAGCATTGTGACCGCGGTGGCGCCCAACGCGACGGTCCTGATCACCGCGCGCATCCTGCAATCGATCGGCGGCTGCGCCGGGCTGGTGCTCGGCCGGGCCGCGGTGCGCGACGGAGCCACGGCGGACAAGGCCGCCGGCCAGCTTGCGCTGCTCACGCTGGTGATGGCCATGGTGCCCGCCATTGCGCCGGCGATCGGCGGCTACATCACGGCGTACGTCAACTGGCGGGCAAGCTACGTGCTGCTCGCACTGTTCGGCGGAACGACCCTGCTGGCCTGCTTTCTGCTGATGCCCGAGACGTTTTCCCCACGGGGCGCTTCCCGGCGGTCGATGGTGGCCGCCTACCTGCGGCTGCTGCGGTCGCCGCGTTTCCTGGGCTACGCGGTCGGCGGAGCGTGCTCGACCACCGCGTTTTACGGGTTCATGTCGGCCTCGCCCTTCATCTTCGAGACCCAGTTGCATCAGCCAACCCAGCGTGTGGGCCTTTACTACCTTCTGCTGATGGGCGGCGTCGCGACCGGCAGCTTCGGTGCCAACCGCGTGGCGGGACGGTTGTCGATCCGAAATGCGCTGCGCATCGCTAACGGGCTCGGAATCCTCGGAGCGGCCCTGTTCGCGCTGGCCGACGCGGGCGGCTTGCTTTCAGTGCTGACGGTCGTAGCGCCGGTCAGTCTGTTCATGGTGGGCGCGGGGATGGCCAGCCCGTTCGCGCTGGCGGGGTCCGTCAGCGTCAACCCTCAGGCCATCGGGGCGGCGTCGGGGATGTACGGGTTCATCCAGATGGGCTACGGGATGCTTTGCACCGTGGTCGTGGAGACGTGGCGTCCCGGTGCTGTCTATCCGGTCGCTGCGGTACTCCTGGGGTCAGCACTTCTTGGCCAGGCGGCTATGTCGATCGCGGTGCAGGCCGAACGGCGACGGTAGGAGCCGGCGCTGGTCGGGTCGCCGAACCGCCGTCCCCTAACCCTCGGCCGCAAGCTTGTCCTGGGTCTCCGAAATCACCTCATGGCCGCCGTCGCCGATCCCGGATCAGCCAGGCGTCGTCCGAATAAGATATTGTAACTGATGTAGAACGGTCCTAAGAATCTGATATGAGAGGCAGGCACACATGGACACGTTGGTCGGGTTCGATTCTGCCTGGGTAGGTAACCCAAATAAACCAGGGGCCATCTGTGCTCTGACCCTCTACGAAGGTCGGCCGATCAAGTTCCTTCCGCCGAAATTGGTGGGCTTCGATGAGGCGCTGACATTCTGCCAGGAAGCCCGATCCAGCAGCCAATTCACGCTCTTAGCGCTCGATCAACCTACGATCGTCTGGAACACGACTGGCATGAGACCGGTCGAGCGGGTGGCGGCCTCCCTGGTGTCCTGGCTCGGCGGCGGCGTTCAGCCAGCCAACCGAAGTCGGCTCGGAATGTTTTGTAGTGCATCACCGATTTGGAGATTTCTAGATGCACTCGGATTCACGGAGAATCCGGAAGGATCTCGCGTCGCTACTGAAGGGAAGTATTTCATAGAGGTATTCCCGGCACTAGCCCTCGCCTCGATCGCCGCTGATTCGTACGGGCGTTTGAAGGGTGCCCACTACAATCCCGTCCGGAAGAAGACCTTTCGTCATGCCGATTGGAAGATGGTCGCCAACGCGGCGGCATGCGAGGCCCGGTCACTGGGCTTAGGCGAGCTTTCTAGGTGGTGCACGGGCGCGGCGGCCATCACTCAGCCTCAAAAGGCCGGTCAGGATCGACTCGATTCTGCTCTTTGCGTGTTAATGCTGCTCGCTGGCGACTTCGCCCGCGAGAAGAGTCCCTCATGCTCGGCGACCTGGAGAGCGGGTATATGATCCTGCCAGCCAGCCCGGAGGTCCGAGAGCGCATTACCAATGGCAGTGCCAGTAGATGGCGTACTGATGCCGAAGGGGCCCAAAGGCGGACCGGCGACCGACCGAAGCAGATTCGCAGCCAGCGCCGATGATATAGAGATGTTGGGAGAACTCATCAGGTCGGATTCTACGATGTGTATTGAGTTCTGGCCTGATGCACCCGACGAAATTGCCAAGCCGTGGGAAACCGCGGCCGAAAGCCTCCCTCGCCTCGCGATATCGCACGTCCGACATCAGGGAAACGATGCTGAGTCGCTCTCGGTTCTCAGGGCTTGCTTGGAATCTGCATCTGCTTCAACCGATATCGTCATAGGGGAGATCGAGCCCGTTGGCCTTGCGGGGGCAAGGTTTGAGTACCTGGCGAACCAGGGGCGGGAAAGGGTTTCAGTAACACTCACCCCAATACCTGATCCTGGGCCATCGGGGTGAAGGCGCATCCGGTTGTCGCCTACTCGTGATTGATCCCGCCGGGCGCCTTCAGATGCGCTCATCAATGCGTGTCGCGAGAACCATCCGGCGAGCCGCCCCCGTGGCGTCCCAGCGTGTGACCCGGGTAGGCTCTGACCCCGGTACGAAAGCGACGGCCGGCTAATTCGAGGGCCGGCGCGCGCAGTGTCGGCGTCGCCAGGCCAGATTCTTACGTGGCCTGATCCTGTTACCGCCGCTAGGCCACGGGCACCAATGAGAGGCGCAACAAACCGACCCTTCCTGAGCGGAACGCGAACGAAGACAATCGTAGATATTTTTCGTATTGCGCCACCTTCTCCTCACCCACCACCACCACCGCCTCCGCCCGCCTTCGGCGCAGATTTTGATACCAAAGATCGCACGTTCGCCCGTACTG
Source organism: Rhodopila sp. (assembly GCA_050010355.1). Taxonomy (GTDB): domain Bacteria; phylum Pseudomonadota; class Alphaproteobacteria; order Acetobacterales; family Acetobacteraceae; genus Rhodopila. The sequence continues at coordinate 13,778 of JBEKLE010000038.1, forward strand.
GGCGCGATCATTGCGGAGCATCGTCAGCTCAAACAGGCCAGTCGCCGCCTGGACGATTTCATACGGCTGAGGTATTTCGGCGTCCGGAAAAATTTGTCTGATAAATTCGTTGGTTTCGTCCGGCCGCATCGTGCCGTAGGCGATGGTCTGTAGCGACATTGCACCTTCCGGCCTCAACCACGATCGGCATTTTTGAAAAAACTCGCGGTACAGCTCGATTTTCTCGTTCGCGCTATAGCCCGGGCTGGCGAAATGCTCGAGCGCACCGATCGATACGATCGAGTCGTATTTGTTCATGGGTTGATGGTTTATCCAGCTCTCTTTGAACACCCGCAGCCGCGGGACATCGCAAGCCGCTATGTACTGGATTTGCGCCTCGCTCAGCGTGAGGCCGGTGGCGGTCTGAACCGAGACGTGGGTGAGCGCCCGTTCCAGCAGGCTGCCCCAGCCACATCCAACGTCGAGTATGTGACGTGCGCGTGTTATGCCGGCCGCATCGAGGTGATAGTCAAGTTTACGCCGCTGAGCTGACAGCAAGTCCTCGGGATCGTCACCCTCGTTCCACAGTGCGCAAGAATATGTCATGGTCTCGTCGAGCCACAGAGCATAAAAGGCATTGCTCACATCGTAATGGTGTCGAATGGCGGCCTCCGTTCCTCCGCGTATCGGTGGTGCGTTGACGATATTTGCCTGGTGAGGAACATTGATTGCCACAATCCTGGTCCTTTGCGTCGCAACTCTCATCCATTGGCAACGGCGCCCGTATGCGAAACTTCTATCGATCGTCGTGCCGTGGTCAACACGCTCTGTGTACCGCCCCGGTTGCCTTCCAGGTTGGCCGGGTGAAGGCGAACCGCCGATGCCCTGGCGCGTTCCAGCGACGACCGGCATTCGCGCCGGATGAAAGGACTGAATATGGCGAATCAGTCACACGCTGAACAAGCCCGCGACGAAACCCTGAATGACAGCTTTCCGGCCAGCAGTTCCGGAATCACCAGCACCGAGACACCGGACAAGCCGCCGCAGGAGCGCGATATCGAGGAGCGTCCAACCGGAACGCCCACCTCCGACAGGCACGCAGCCGAAACCGCGCACCAGTGGGAGCACGAGCACACGCCACAGCCGAAGCGGTGACATCGGCCCAGGCGACATCGCCTCCTCAGGGAGGCAGGGCCCGAGGCTTCAGGCCGCCGCGCGCAGGTCGTCGGCGGTCGCGGCCTTGATCATGTCGGCGCCTTTTTCGGCGATCATGATGACCGCGGCGTTGGTGTTGCCTGACGGAACGGTGGGCATGATGGAGGCATCGACAACGCGCAAACCATCAATTCCATGCACGCGGAGCCTGTCATCCACCACCGCCATCGGATCCGGTCCCATCTTGCAGGTGCCGATCGCGTGGTAGGTGGTCTGTCCGTTCTCGCGGGCAAATTGCAGCCACTCGGCATCGGTCTGGACCTTGTCGCCCGGGTTCATCTCATAGGCGCGATATCGGTCCAGGACGTGGCTGCTGATGATGCCGCGCCCGATTTTCATGCCGGCGACCAGCACGCGCTGATCGATCCGGTCGTCCAGATAGTTCGGCCGGATCGCCGGCGCCGCCGCCGGATCGTTCGACTTCGCGTGAATCGAGCCTTTCGACTCCGGCCGGCACTGATACACCGTTAGCGTCATCCCTGGTTCGGTCTCCAGGTCGCGCTTCTGCGCATTGCCGTAACTGGCATGGGCGAAGTGGAACTGGACGTCGGGCTCCTCCAGTTCCGGCCGGGTCCTGACGAACCCGTACGCGATGCCGGCGGTGAACGTCAGGATACCGCGCCGTTGCGTGTAATATTTGACCACCTCCTTGGCCAGCGCCAGGCCGCGGCTCCGCTCGTTCAGCGTCACCGGCACCTTCACCCGCCAGTTCATCCGTGGCGCGTAGTGGTCGCGGTAATTCTCGCCCACCCCGGCCAAAGCGTGCTGCACCGGAATACCGAGCGAGGATAGCAGTTCGGGGTTGCCGATGCCGGACAGTTCCAGGATGTGCGGCGACTTGACCGCACCGGCGGACAGGATGACCTCACGGTTGGCGCGAGCCTCCTTGGTGACGCCGCCTTGCGTATACGCCACGCCCACCGCGCGCTTACCCTCCAGCAGCACCTTCGCCGTTAGGGCCTCGGTCTCGACCTGCAGGTTGGGGCGCTTGCGGATGGGCGCGAGATAGCCCCGCGCGCACGACCAGCGCTCGCCGTTCTTCTGGGTGACCTGGAAGTAGCCGAAGCCCTCCTGGTGGCCGTTGTTGTAGTCCTTGTTGCGCGCGAAGCCCTGATCGACCGCGGCGTCGATGAACGCGTCCAGCAGTTCGGCGCGCTCGCGCATATGCTCGACGTTCAGCGGCCCGCCGCGCCCGCGCGAAGCGTCGCCGCCGGGCGCGAAGTGCTCCGCCTTGCGGAAATACGGCAGCACGGAGTCGTAGCCCCAGCCTCGGTTCCCGAACTGCGACCAGGTGTTGTAGTCGAGCGGATTGCCGCGGACATACAGCATCCCGTTGATCGCACTGGACCCGCCTAAAGTCCGCCCGCGCGGGATGGGAATGCGCCGGTTGTTGGCATTGGGTTCGGGTTCGCTCTCGAAGTTCCAGTTGTATTTCGGGTTGTTGAGCAGCTTGGTGAAACCGGCCGGGATGTTGATCCATATCGAGCTGTCCTTGGGCCCGGCTTCCAGCAGCAGCACCGTGGACCGGCTGTCCTCGCTCAGCCGGTTTGCCAGCACGCAGCCGGCCGAACCGGCGCCCACGATGATGTAATCGAACTCAGCCATCGTCTCATCCCCCGTTTGTGACATGCTATAACCCGGGGTGTCGCCCGGAGGAAGGCTACCGGCTGTCGGTGATCGACAACTTGGCCCTCCCCACCGTAGGTGCCTTTCCGGCGGGCAGGGCGTGTGGCAAGAGACCCGCAATGGGGGAATTTGCAAAATTTTCCTTTCTGTCCCTGCTGCGGCACGGGACCGGAAAGGCCTGGGACAGGCAGTGGCGGGACGCCGAGCCCAAGGCGTCGTACGACGTGGTGGTCGTCGGCGCCGGCGGGCACGGGCTGGCGACAGCCTACTATCTGGCAAAAGACCACGGCATCCGCGACGTCGCCGTCCTGGACAAGGGCTGGCTGGGTGGCGGGAACACCGGGCGCAACACCACGATCATCCGCTCGAATTATCTCCAGCCGGAAAGTGCCGCGCTTTACGAGCATGCGCTGAAGCTCTGGGAAGGACTGGCGCGGGAGCTGAATTACAACGTGATGTATTCGCCGCGCGGGGTCCTGATGCTCGCGCACACGCAGCACGACGTGCAGGTGTTCAGGCGCCATGTGTATGCCAACCGGCAGCAGGGGATCGACAGTGAATGGCTGACCCCCGCCGAGGCTCATGCATTCTGTCCGCCGCTGGATGTCGGTTCCGATGTCCGCTATCCGGTCATGGGTGCGGCGTTGCAGCGCCGGGGCGGCGTCGCTCGGCACGACGCGGTCGCGTGGGGGTACGCGCGGGCGGCGTCTGGGCTGGGCGTCGACATCATCCAGAACTGCGCGGTGACCGCGATCCTGCGCGACAAGACAGGCGCGGTCTCGGGCGTCGAAACAACCAGGGGGCCGGTTTCGGCGCCGAAGGTGGCAGTCGTTACGGCCGGCCACACCAGCGTCGTGATGGCAATGGCCGGCGTGCGGATGCCGCTCGAATCGTTTCCGCTCCAGGCGCTGGTCAGTGAGCCGGTGAAGCCGGTCATGCCCTGCGTCGTGATGTCGAACACTGTCCATGCCTACATCTCCCAGTCCGACAAAGGGGAGTTGGTGATCGGCGCCGGCACGGACGCCTATCCGTCCTACAGCCAGGCCGGCGGCCTGCACATCGCCTGCGAAACGCTCCAGGCAATCTGCGAGCTGTTCCCGTCGTTTCGGCGGCTGCGGATGCTGCGCAACTGGGCCGGCATTGTTGATACGACACCCGACCGTTCGCCGATCATCGGACTGACGCCGGTGCCCGGGTTGTTCGTCAACTGCGGCTGGGGAACCGGCGGCTTCAAGGCCACACCAGGCTCTGGACATATCTTCGCCGCAACGATTGCCCGGAATAAGCCGCATCCGGTCGCTGCCTCATTCAGCCTGGACCGGTTCGCCAACGGCCGCTTGATCAACGAGGCAGCCGCGGCGGCGGTGGCGCACTGATGCTGTCGATCCCCTGTCCCTGGTGCGGTTCCCGGCCGGAAAACGAATTCCGCTACGGCGGCCAGGCGCATCTGCCGCGGCCCGCCGATCCGTCCGCGGTCGATGACGCAGCCTGGGGGGCGTATCTGTATCTGCGCGACAATCCCAAAGGCCAGCATGCGGAACGGTGGCGGCATCTGCACGGCTGCGGGCGTTTCTTTAACTGTCTGCGGGACACCGTGAGCGATCGGATCGCAGCGACCTATAAACCCGGCGAAACGCCGCCGTCATGACGCCGCTCATAAACCGAACCGCCGCGTCATGACGCAACCGTTTCGTGCCGCGGAAGGCGGCCGGATCAACCGCGATCGCACGATCCAGTTCACTTTCGATGGCCGCCGCTACGAGGGTCATCCGGGCGACACGCTGGCCTCGGCGCTGCTCGCCAACGACGTTTATCTCGTCGGGCGCTCGTTCAAATACCACCGCCCGCGCGGCATCCTCTCGGCCGGCTCCGAGGAACCGAACGCCCTTGTGACGATCGACCGCGGGGCAGGGCGGATCACCCCGAATCTGAGAGCCACCCAGGTCGAGCTGTACGACGGCCTGACGGCCCGCAGCCAGAACCGGTTTCCCTCGCTTCGTTTCAATTTCGGCGCCATGGCCGGCCTGGCCGCCCCGCTGCTGCCCGCCGGGTTTTACTACAAGACCTTCATGTGGCCGCCGTCGTTCTGGAAGCGCCTCTACGAGCCGGCGATCCGTCGCGCGGCGGGTCTTGGACGCGCGCCGGCCGCGACGGACCCGGATCGATATCTGCATCACTACGCCCATTGCGATGTGCTTATCATCGGTGGCGGACCGGCGGGGCTCGCGGCGGCTTTGGGCGCCTCGGCCACCGGCGCGCGGGTCATCCTGTGCGATGAGCAGGCCGAACTGGGCGGCTCGCTGCTGCACCAGCCGAACGTAACGATCGACGGCTGGCCGGCGCCGGACTGGGCGCGCGAGGCCATCGCCACGCTGGGCGAGCAGGTCACCCTGCTGCCCCGTACCACCGCGTTCGGCTGGTATCCGAACAACATGGTCGGCCTGGTGGAGCGGGTGACCGACCATCTCGCCGAACCGGCGAGACGGCTGCCCCGGGAACGGCTATGGCAGGTGCGCGCCGGACGGGTCGTGCTCGCCACCGGGGCGATCGAGCGGCCATTGATCTTTTCGGGTAACGACCGCCCCGGCCTCATGCTCGCCGCCGCCGCTCTGGTGTATCTACATCGGTATGGCGTGAAGGTCGGCAAACGGGTGGTGATCGCAACTACCGGCGACAGCGCCTACCGCGTCGCCACCGATCTGCACGCGGCGGGCGTGGCGATCGCCGGCATCGTCGACCAACGGCCCACGCCGGACAGTGACGCGGTCGAAGCGGCACGGGCTTCTGCCATCCCGGTCTATCCCGGCCTGACGATCGGCAGTACGGAGGGCCGCGGACGCGTCCATTCCGCCAAGCTGGCGAACGGAACTGATATCATTCCATGCGATACGATCCTGATGTCGGGCGGCTGGACGCCGTCCCTGCATTTGTTCAGCCAGTCGCGCGGCAAACTGGTGTTTGATGCCGCCTCGGGCGCCTGGCTGCCGTCGGAGGGCGCCGTGGGGGCCTGTGCGGGCGTGTTCGATCTCGCGACCTGCCTGCGCGATGGCACCGCGGCGGGCGGCAGCGAGCCCCGGTCGTTCACCGTCCTGGGTGCGCCGGCGACAGCCCCGTCCGAGCCTCCTGTCGCGGGGCCGTCGCATCGATTCGCGTTCGTGGATTTCCAGAATGATGTCACGGCGAAAGATCTCGCCGTCGCGACGGATGAAGGTTTCGTCTCGATCGAACATGTGAAGCGCTACACCACCGCGGGCATGGCGACCGACCAGGGCAAGACGTCCAACCTTAACACGCTGGCGACGGTGGCGGCACTGACCGGCCAGACAATGGAAACCGTCGGCCTGACAACCTTCCGGCCGCCCTACACGCCGGTGACCTTTGGCGCCTTCGCCGGACCGTTCCGCCATGCGCTGTTCGCCCCCGTGCGGCGGCCGCCGATCGCGGTGACGGGCGCTGTGCTGGAGGATGCCGGGCCCTGGAAACGCGCCCGCTGCTTCCCGCGCGACGGCGAAACGATCGAGGCCGCCGTGGCACGCGAATGCCTCTCCGTGCGCAACGACGCCGGCATGCTCGACGCCAGCACACTCGGAAAAATCGAGGTCGTCGGACCCGATGCGGCGACGTTTCTGAGCCGCATCTACACCGGCGATTTCACCGGCCTTGCGCCGGGACGCTGCCGCTACGCATTGCTTCTCGGCGAGGATGGTTTCATTCGCGACGATGGCATCATCGCCCGTCTCGCGGCCGACCGTTTCCATGTCACCACCACGACCGCCGGCGCCGCGTTCGTGCTGCATCACATGGAAGACTATCTCCAGACCGAGTTTTCAGCACTGCGCGTCTGGCTGACCTCGGTGACCGAGCAATGGGCGGTCATTGCGGTTCAGGGGCCGCGCTCGGCGCAGGTGCTGGCGCCGTTCATTCCGGATATCGATCTCGGCGCAATGGCGCACATGAGCGTCCGCGAAGGCCACATCGGCGGAATTCCGGTCCGGCTGTTTCGCGTCAGCTTCACGGGCGAGACCGGGTTCGAGGTCAACCTGCCGCCCGACCAGGCGCACCGCCTGTGGGACACGTTACGCCAGCGCGAAGTGACGCCGTACGGCACCGATGCGATGCACGTGCTGCGGGCCGAACGTGGCTATATCATGGTGGGCCAGGAGACGGACACGAGCGTCACGCCGGATGATGTCGCTCTCGGCTGGACGATCGGCGGGCCGGATTTCGTCGGCAAACGATCCCTGTCGCTGCCGGACCTGAAGCGGCCGGATCGCAAACAGCTTGTAGGTCTTCTGCCGGTCGACCGATCGGTCGTGCTGGAGGAAGGCGCCCAGGTGATGAATGCGAAACGCCGGGCGGTCGCCGCAGACGCTCTTCCTTCATCATGGTCGGGCCTGTCCGGGACGGCTGCTGAGGCGCCGGACCATGACGACGCGACGGCGCCGATCGGTCATGTGACGTCATCGTACCGCAGCCCTACCCTTGGCCGGCCCTTCGCCCTCGCGATGGTCGCGGGCGGGCGGGTCCTGATTGGAACGCGATTGCGGGTGCCAGCCCAAAAAGGCTTTATCGATGTCGTTGTCGCCGACCCGGTGTTCATCGACAACCCCAGGGAGCGGCTGCGTGTGCGGCCTGTCCCGCGGCCGGCCATCGAACCGCTGGTGGCGGCGCGGAACCCGCCGGCACCCACCGCCCGCGCCTGCGATGCCGTCCAGTTGATCGCCCTCGCACCGACCACCCGGCTCTCGGTCCGGGCAGGGTCCGCCGCCGCAACAGCGATCGGACTGGCACTCGGGGTGCTGCTGCCGACGGTACCCTGCCGCTCCGTCATCGCCCGCGACCGTGCCGCCCTGTGGCTCGGACCGGACGAGTGGCTGATCGTGGCGCCCGAAACGGTGCGCGACCTGGCAGTTCAGGCGACCAGGGCAGTCGGCAGCCAGGCAGCGAGCATCGTGGATGTGTCTCATCGCTCGCGGACGCTGGAGGTCACCGGCAACCGAGCGGCCTGGTGTCTGAACGGCTTCTGCGCACTGGACCTGGATTTGCAGGCGTTCCCGGTGGGGATGTGTTCCCGCACGCTGCTGGGCAGGGCGGAGGTGGTGCTGTGGCGGATCGCCCCCGAGGTTTTCCACGTCGATGTCCCCCGGTCTTTCGTGCCGTATGTCTGGGCCTGCCTGGAGGAGGCGCGGCTGGAATTCACCGACGCCGATCGTGCCGGACCGCTGAAATAAGTCCATTGAAATAAGTCTTGTCCTCCCTGGGCCGTTTCCTGTATGAAGGCCAAACGGCTGAACTTTTCAGCCGGGGCAAGATCCCTATTTCGCGTCACTATGTGGCTCTGGTCGCATGGTTCCGCGCCGTTCTCTCCCCAATTGAAAAGTAAGATATCCCGCATGTGCGCGGGATTTGGCCAGTTGCGGAGACTTCACGTGGCTTCAGGCACTGTAAAATGGTTTAACCCCCAGAAGGGTTTTGGTTTCATTCAGCCGTCCGACGGCTCCAAGGACGTGTTCGTGCATATTTCGGCCGTCGAACGCGCTGGCCTCAAGACCCTCAACGAAGGTCAGACGGTCAGCTTCGAACTGGAGCGTGGACAGCAGGGCAAAACCTCGGCTGTCAATCTTCAGGCAAGCTGATATGACGGGCGGCGCTTCGTGCGCCGCCCCCTTTTTTTCAGGCCCTTATGTTGCAGGAGGGACCCACGTTGACAGACTATAAGTTCGCGGCCGGCGACAAGGTCGCGCTGATGACGAACAGTTCCAACGTGAATGTTCGGCCGGGGATCTACACGATCGTCCGTCGAATGCCGGTGTCCAGCCAGGGCTGCCAGTATCGCGCGAAAAGTGCGCTCGATAACCACGAACGCGTGGTTGATGAGGCGCAGCTTCGGCGAGCCTGAAGTCAGGTCGTTTGCCGACTCTCGATATGGTGGAAGCCACCTCGAGAGCGCTGAAAAGACGTCTGGGTAACCGGACGCATTTGGTGCGGTCCAAAGCCGTCTTTGTCGCTTTCGAATGGTTTGCGCGGATCTCTCGCGTCCCACATTTTCGACGGCGTGGCCGGAGCGGACCGGGGCATGTCATCGGACAGCGGACTTGGCAGCATTATCTCGGCAGCCCGCATCAGCAATCAGCGTGCTGGGCGCCATCGGCGTTCGTCCCGCGTCGCCTTACTTGATCTGTGGGCGAGTATTAGAACTGCTTGTAGACGATATCGGGCGACGAGATGTTCAGCACGATAGTTGCAACAGCCATCACGAAGATCATCGCCGAGGCGAACATCGTACGCGTATATCGGGATTGCGACACGCTTTCGATCTTGCCGGCGAACGCACCCAGTATGTCAGGCACCGCCAGAACCACGCTCGCACTGCAAACGGTAACGACAAACGCCGCAATTGATCCAGTCACCGCCAGCCTCGTTCCCAAAGCGCCGATCTCTGACCACCCCGCCCAAAACCAAAGCAGCGTAAAGGCGAACCAGGTGAATGTGAGACCCCGTGCCAGGCTGCGATAGACTGGGTTCTGCGACAGAAGCTGACAGCCGGCTTGGGTCAGCCACCGCGTCAGAATAACCTGATACATCCGGTTTCCCGCTACGCCGCCGCCCTGCAGCAGACCGAAAAAGAGGAACGCCGAGGTTGGTCCATGCCATGCGCCAACCAGGAAGAAGGTCACGAAAAGGGCCACCACGCTGGGATATTGTTTTGACCGCGCCGACTTGAATCGCCGCATCCAGGTCATTAGCAACGGGGAAAAGACATAACTTCGGAGCCATTGAGACAACGAAATGTGCCACCGGCTCCAGAAGTTAATGAAATTGACGGCACTGAACGGATGATCGAAATTCTCCGGCAGACCTAGCCGGAACAGTCGCGCCACCCCGATGACGAAATCCGTATATCCGGAGAAATTCATGTACAAAAATAACGGATACAATACCACGACCAGCGCTCCGGCCACGACCCGTTGGCCAAATGACAGCTCGGATCCGAGCCACCCGATCATGTCGTGTTGCCATGCAAGCAGAACGGCCGAGAGGACCAGCACCTTGAACGCGCCCAGGATCATGCGCCACGCGGCGAGGCTGATATCCGGCACTGTCAGCGGCAGCGAATCATGCGCCTCGTAGTCTTCTCGGCGCTGAATCGGGCCGGAGATGAACGCCGGGAAATTCAGCGTAAAATTGACATAGCGAATAACCCCGATACGCTCTGCGCCTTGTCCTGCATCAATGATCAGATGCATGACGCGAAAGAACACGTAGGACAACCCGACCAACATGAAGCCCGGCGGCAACATTAACTGGTCCGGAATGAAGCTATAACGTTTTAGCCAAATAAAGAGAGCCAGTATAAGACCGATTGCCGGCCATGTCGCCCACCGTTTCCGAGCTACCTCTGCGCCGAGGAAGCCTAGGGTGAGAAACCCCGCCAGCGGCAACAACAGCGCGATCGTCCCGGATAAACTCCAAACAAATGTAAGGTTCAATACCAGCCATACCGCCTCGCGCCACAACCGGGCCGAAACCGCATTGAAAACAACGGCGCCCAGGAGGACGAACGCCAGAAACTGCCAAGACGGCACACCCATGGTAAATCCCTTGGTGAAAACTCTATTATCGGGTGACTTGCCGCTGTCTCTGACAAAAGCCGTCGGGTTGCGCGGCAAACACCGCAGCCGCCGCGGTGTGCCCAAGCAACGTTTGGCCCTCTGCATTCAAATGCCCATCGGCTTGATAGAAAAAATCCGGCACGTCCTTCACTCCCCTGAATGCATCAGCGCCATCGGCAAAGATCACTCCGTGGTGCTCGGCAATGCCACTAATCGCCCGATCAAGGGTCTCGGCCTCCACACCCGGCAATTCCATCGCGTCAGCAATGATGTAGGCTTGTGCCTGTTGAGGGGCATACACCAACAGCAACGGGACACCGGCTGGTTTCAATTGGTTTGACAAATATGCGACAATCGAATCAAGATAAGCCAGACGTTGCTTCCACTGGGGTGACAATGGGGATCGCAGGAAATCCGCGCGATCGCCGTGACGCAGGTACGCGGCCGTGTAAGTCTTCTCATTCCGAAACATATAATGCTGTAAAACTGTCGCTGCCCGGCTACCAGAAAGCAACGACTTCGTATACTCGACCAGGCCGGTTGGCGGGTCAGCCGGCTCGTTCGAAAGTTGCTTCGACGCTGTCGGATCAAAGTCCCCCTCTGGCAGATTAAATAGATCCATCGGGGCGACCACCAGGGCGACCATCTGTGGATGCAGTGCAACCGCATCCGGCAGCCGAGACGCAATGATGCCAAGATTTGTTTCAAAACCGCCTTGATCAGGCGTGATCGGGATAAGGCTCTGAACGTCGATCGGTCGCTTGCATGTTGCGGTTATGGTGCGACCGGCCTCCACCGACCATGCGTGATCGAACGGAACCAGATAACCAAAACTCGTGGACGATCCGATAACAGCAATTCGAGCAGTACCTTGCGGCGGGGGAGCACAGGGGCCGGTGGCGCGGTAGCCGCATTCGTTGTATCTGGCCTCGACCCAAGGACCCTCTGCGGTCTTGATCGAAGCCATGCAATTCGGCTTCGGCCGGCCATTTTCGGGCGCGGCGATGCATCGATCCCGGATGTCCTCGGGCCAGCCGACACGTGCCAGGCCCTCAGCAACCACAAGCAACACCACCACCGTCATAACGGCCAAGCCCGGCAATAATATCCAATCACGATTAGGGATGACTCTCATTAATCCACCTACGGACATCAATTTTGTTACTTTCGGTTTATTTTGGTGCCCAATCCGAATCACGATTGTGTCACTCCGGAGCATTTTTAAGACCGTTCGTGGTTGTGTCTGGATTAATAGACGTGTGACGTTACGAAGAGCACCGCCGTGAAAACTGTCAGGCCGCCTGTCATCGACAGCACAGCACCAGCCGCCGAACGCGTTCCGCATTCTGAAGGCGTCGGGGTTTCCCGCATTCAATATGAAGGCCGGCCGCGTGCAGGCTCGCTGGCCTTGCTGACGGCTTGTCGCGGAGATGCCAAGGCAGCGGTCACCCCGTCCTATGAATTCCCGTCCGCGGCCAATTGGTTTAACCTCCCTCGCAACGCGAACAACGAAGCGAGGAAACGATGGACTTCCATGGCAAGGTCGCCCTGATCACAGGCGCGGGGAACGGAATCGGCCGCGCCGCCGCATTGGGTTTCGCCAGTCGCGGCGCCAAGGTCGTCATCGTCGACCGCGACCACGCCGCCGGGGAAGCCACCGCCGGGATTCTCCGCCAGCAGGGCGCCGAGGCATTCTTCGTTCCCGCCGATGTCACCCAGTCTGCCGACGTCCGTAACTACGTCAAACTGGCGCTTGAACAATACGGCGCAATCGATTGTTTTCACAACAATGCCGGCATCGAAGGCGGCGTCGCGCCCACCCACCAGTATGATGAGGATATGTTCGACCGCGTCATGGCGGTGAACGTCAAAGGCGTGTTCCTCGGGTTGCGGCACGTGCTGCCCGTCATGATCAAACAGGGAGCCGGAGCGGTGGTGAACACCGCCTCGGTGGCCGGTCTCGTGGCGTCGCCGGGCATGTCGGCCTATGTCGCCTCCAAACACGCGGTCATCGGCCTGACCAAGACTGCCGCCGGCGAAGTCGGGCGGGCCGGTGTCCGGGTAAACTGCGTGTGCCCCGGGCCGATCGACACCCGGATGATCCACTCGCTGGAGGCGATGCTGAACCCGGACGATCCCAGCAGCATCGGCACCCGCTACCAGTCCAGCATCCCGATCGGCCGTTACGGCACCGCCGGGGAAGTCGCCAATCTCGTGATCTTCCTGTCCTCCAGCCTCGCCTCCAACATCACCGGTGCGCAGTATGTCGTCGACGGCGGCCGAACCGCCACCGGCGGCGCCGTCACCAGCACCCTGGTGCGCTGAGATGTTGCTCGACGGCAAACTGGCCCTGGTCACCGGCGGCGGTTCCGGGATCGGCGAGGGCATCGCCCGCGCGATGGCCGAAAACGGCGCTCGGGTGATCGTGGTCGACATGAACGAGGCTGGTGCGGCGCGTGTCGCAGCCGATATCGGCGGCAAACATCACGTCGCCGATGTCTCGGACCGCACCGCCTGCGATGCACTGGCAAAAAAGGTCGGTCCGATCGCCATCCTGGTGAACAACGCCGGCATCATCCGCCGAGGCAAGCTCGAATCCGCCACCGCCCGCGCCGACTGGGACGCGACGATGGCCGTCAATCTCGACGGCCCCTATAACATGGTCACCGCGTTCCTCGATCAGTTGAAGGCGACCAAA
>JBEKLE010000039.1:0-26790 GCA_050010355.1 Rhodopila sp.
CCGGATCGTAACGACCGAGTGCCAGGTTGGCGTCGGTGACGGCGGGATGGGTGCCACCACGGCTGTAGCACGCGGGGCCGGGATCGGCGCCGGCGCTTTCGGGGCCGACGGCGATGCGACCCATGGTGTCGACGTGGGCAGTCGAGCCGCCACCGGCGCCGATCTCGACCATCTCGATCACCGGAATCCGCAGTGGCAGACCGGACCCTTTGCGGAAGCGGCCGACCCGCGCGACCTCGAAGGCGCGGGCGGTTTGTGGCTTGTAGTGGTCGATCAGGCAGATTTTCGCGGTTGTGCCGCCCATGTCGAACGACAGCACGTGTTCCAGCGCGCATTCCCGGGCGATGTGGGCGGAGAAAATGGCACCGCCGGCGGGCCCGCTTTCGACGAGACGGATCGGGAAGCGGCAGGCGGTTTCGATGGTTGTCAGGCCGCCGCCCGACATCATCAGGAACAGGGGGGCGGTGGTGCCGGCCTGGTGGAGGTCGGCCTCCAAGCGGCGCAGATAGCGCGCCATCATGGGCTGCACGTAGGCGTTGGCGACGGTGGTGGAGAAACGTTCCCATTCCCGCATCTCGGGCGAGACTTCGGACGACAGAGACACGGGGATGTCGGGGAGGGCCTCGTGGAGGATCGCCTGAATGCCGCGTTCGTGCAGCGGATTGACGAAGGCGTGCAGCAGGCCGACGGCGATGCTTTCGACGTTTTCCTGTTGCAGAACGGGGATCAGGGCGTGGACCGCGGCCTCGTTTAGGGGGCGGAGGATCTTGCCGGTGTTGTCCAGCCGTTCGGGGACGGGCAGGCGCAGGTAGCGCGGGACGAGAGGCTCCGGCAGGACGATGTTCAGGTCGTACTGGTCGTAACGGCTTTCGTTGCCCATGGCGATGACGTCGCGAAAGCCCTCGGTCGTGATCAGGGCGGTGCGGGCGCCTTTGCGTTCGATGATCGCGTTTGTTGCTAGAGTGGTGCCGTGGATGATTAGGCCGATTTCGGCCGGGGTTACGCCGGCGGCCTGGACGATGGCGCGGAAGCCTTCCATGACGCCTTGTTCCGGCGCGGCGGGCGTGGTCAGCACTTTGGCGGTGGTGCGGTTGCCGCCCCGTTCCAGGGCGAGGTCGGTGAACGTGCCGCCGATGTCGATGGCAAGACGCGTCTCGACAGCAGGATGGGCAGACTTCATCCGGGTCCTCGGTATGGTGGGCGGATCGAGCGTAGTGGCGATCGAGGCGGTTTTCTATAATGCTATCATCGATAGCAAGGGCGGATGTATGGGTCATGGCGCAGATTTTGGTGCGTAATCTGGAGTATGATGTCAAAGCGAGGCTGCGGGTGCTTGCCGCGGAGCACGGGCGTAGCATGGAGAGGAGGTGCGGGTGATTCTGCGGCAGGCCGTCAGCGCCGCAAACGAGAATGTTACGGCTTGGGTCCCGATCCAGTCGCGTGCAGCGTCTTCGGGAATCGCAACCAACCAGCAGTTGGTTGCGGCAACGCCTGTGGTCAGATCAGCATGGTTCGAAATGGGGCTCGGTTTCGATCCGGTGCAGCGCTTCAGCCAGCGGCAGCCGTTCAAACAGGCAGAGCCATTCCCCAGTGTGCCGGTGCCAGGACAGGTCAAAGCAATCCCGGTTCACGTATTCCAGGCGTGCAAACGGCGCTTCGAATTCCGGTTCGGATGAACGCGGGTCGTCGGAGCGGTACCGGGTGATGAACCGATACTTGTTGCCATGCCATTTGCCATAGATGGCAATTGGATAATTGAACTCCCTGGGACGGACCTCCGGGAGAAACCGTGGCCTGATCACTTCAGCAATCATTTTCTCGCAGGCCGAGATGATGGCTACTTTCTCGGACTGGGGCGGTTTGTTTCCAGCCTTTCCGCCGACGTAGACCCAACCACCTCTCGCCAAAGCCTGCTCCCCCTGTCCTTTCCCACCGCATTCGCCCGCCGCGATTCCGGATCACCGATTCAGCGTAAAATGGTATCATGGATCAGTGAATCGCGACACTTCGGTTTCAGGTTTTGGATCATCCGATGCACTGAGCGAATGTTATCCGCCGAACTGGAAAACGCTCGACGGTTCATCAGTGAAGTCCCAGGAACGGCCGAGATGACCGACCATCTCCTCCACGTACGGCACGGTCGCGCATAGCTGTTCGAAGTGATTCTCCGGGAGCCGCAGGCCCCGTCGCTTGCACAGCATGGCGATTTCGTCGCGCCGCATGCGGCTGAGCGATGCCTTTTCCGGTTCGGGCACCGGGGGAGCGGGCAGGGGCGCGGCGCCGGCCTCCAGCACCGGACGGCGGCGGCGCCAGGGGGTGGCATCCTCGTAGGCTTTCGCGACGCGGAGGACCATGGCATCGGCGAAGGGGCGTCCGACGAGCTGCATCGACAGCGGCAGACCGTCGGCGGTGAATCCGATGCACTGGACAAGGGCGGGGCCGCCGGTGACGTTGAAGGGTGTCGTCACCGAACTGCGCTGCCAGAAATTGATCGTCCGCCAGGCGTCCAATCGAGCGGCGGGGCCCGGTCCGGCGGTCAGCAGGACATCGTATCGCTGGTAGAGCGGTGCCATCTCGGCGATCATAACGCGACGCTGCCGCGAGGCCTGCATGGTGTCCGCTCCGCTGATCAGCAGCGCGCCGAGGACCCGGCCCAGGAAATCAGCCCCGAAATCGTTCAGGCGCTGGCGCAGCACGGGTTCGTGGACGGCGAGCAGTTCGCTTTCGGCGCCGGTGATCTTGACGGCGTGGTAGTCGGCGGCGGGCCTGATGCGGGCGTCCTCGATCACCGCGCCGAGGCTGCGGAAGACGTCACAGGCCTGCTCCAGCGCCGCTTTCAGGGAGTCGGGGACGGGGACGTCTTCTTCGTAAAGGTGGCGGAGGACGCCGATCCGCAGGCCGTTTACCCCGGCGGACAGTTCCGCTCGGTAGTCGGGCACGGGACGGGCCGCGCTGGCCGGGTCTTTGGGGTCATGCCCGGCGATCGCCTGGAGCATGATCGCGCAGTCCTCGACCGTCCATGTCATCGGCCCGGCGTGGTCGTAGCTGAAACTGTTAGTGTAGACGCCCGAGCGGCTTACGAGACCATAGGTGGGTTTCAGGCCCACCAGGCCGCACAGCGCGGCGGGATTGCGGATCGATCCGCCGGTGTCGGACCCGAGCGAACCGGGTGCCAGGCCGGCGGCCACGCTGGCACCGGAACCGCTGGATGAGCCGCCGGTGAAATGTTCGCGATTCCAGGGGTTCCGAGCGGCGGGCCAGGGCAGGTCGAAGGACGGGCCACCGTGGGCGAATTCGTGGGTGGACAGCTTGCCCAGCAGGACGGCACCGCTTTCATACAGCTTCGTCACCGTGGTCGCGTCGAAAGTCGGCACGTCGTCCCGCCGGGTGCGGGATTGGCATGTGGTACGGATCCCGGCGGTGCAGTAGATGTCCTTCAACGCAAAGGGAATTCCATGCAGCGGGCCGCGATAGTCACCGGCCGCGATCTCCGCCTCGGCGGTTCGCGCCGCCTCGAGTGCGCGATCCGCGGTGACCAGCAGATAGGCGTTCAACTGGGGATCGTAGGTTTCGATGCGGTCGAGACAGGCCTGGGTCAGTTCCACCGGCGACAACCGCCGCTGCTCGATCAGCCGCGCGGCCTCGGTAATTGGCATGTAATGCAGGTCGGTGGACGAAACGGCGGCGTCATCGGGCATGGCGGTTTCTCCCCAAATTCGTCAGCGCAACGGTTCCCTGTTGGAGTTTCACTTATCCGGCTACAAGTGCAAGAGCCATGCTGTGGCCGCGACGTGCAGGGGTGGATGTAATTGCGTGGAAGGAGCTTAATTAATCAGTGTCCGTCCGAGAAGTCTCGCGGGTCGGTTCAGCGGTGCTTTTCGCCGCCGGGAGCGCCGGTAACTTGCCACGATGTCCTTCGTGGCTGCGTTGCCTCCATCCCAGCGGCGAAAACCCCTCGCTGGCCCTCTGCCGCCAGACTTCTCGGACGGACACTCAGCAAGGCGGTATCGTGCGGCGAGAAAGTATCCTCATCATCTGGGTCGGCGGCTTTGTCCTGGCGGTGGCTCTATATGTGATCGGTCCGGACCGGTTCTTCGATGCGTGTGTGAATCTGATCGACGAGATCGATGGTGCGTTCCGCACGCTCGTTGCGATGCTTGGGGCGCAGACGTACGCCGTGGTCCGGGCGCTGGCCATTGCCATCTATGTCGTGTTTGCCGTGCTCGCAGTGCTTGCCTCGCAGCGAGGGCATCGCGGCGTGGGGGCGCTGATGGTTGTCACCGCGGTATTTCTGATTCTGATCTGGCGGCCCTATGACGGCTTTCCTGCCCCGATCAGCCGCTGGATCGCGGCGTTGGCTTTGGTTGTCGTTGCCGCTGTCGTGATGACGCAGCGCCTGACCGCATCGCCGTTGCGCCGCGACGGACCGCCGCCGCCCTATCCGCCGGGCGGACGTGCGCCGTGACCGAGCGCGCAACGACGTCGGACGGCGCGTCGCAGCCGCAGCAGGCGGCCAAGGCGGCTCTCGCATTCCTGCTGACGGGGCTTGGGCTGTGGACCCTGCACCGCTATCTGCCGGCCTTGATCTGGGCCGCCATTCTGGCGATTGCGGTCTGGCCGCTGTATCAGCGTGCGGTGCGCCGGTGGCCGCCGGGCAAGCACAACATTGTGCTTCCGGCGGTTTTTACTCTGGCCCTGGGGCTGATGTTCATCGTTCCGCTGGTTCTGGTGGCGGTGCAGGCCGGCAAGGAGGTGCATGGCATCTTCGAAAGCATTGACAAAGCTCGGACCGACGGCATTGCTCCGCCCGAGTGGCTCGGTCATCTCCCTGTGGCCAGTCAGCAGGCGACCAACTGGTGGCAGGACAATCTGGCAAACCCGGATTCGGCCAAGGCGCTGCTGCAGAAGGCGCGGCAGTCGGAGTTCGTATCGAACGGTCCGGAGCTCGGGGCCGAGATCGCTCACCGGGCCGTGCTGTTCGGTTTCATGCTGCTGACTTTGTTCTTCCTGTTCAAGGACGGTGACCGGGTTGGCGCGCAGATGCAGCGCGCCAGCGGGCGGGCGTTCGGGCCGGCGGGCGAACGCGTCGGACGGCAGATGATCGCATCGGTGCACGGCACGGTCGACGGGCTTGTTCTGGTCGGTCTGGGTGAGGGGTTCGTCCTTGGGATCGCCTATATCATCGCCGGGGTGCCGCATCCGACGCTGTTCGGGCTGTTTACCGCTGTCGCGGCGATGGTGCCGTTCGGCGCGGCGGTGGCGTTCGGTATCGCGGCGCTGATCCTGCTGACCCAGGGATCGATTGTTTCAGCCATCGTGATCGCGGTGCTTGGCATGGTGATCACGTTCGCCGCCGATCATTTCATCCGGCCGACATTGATCGGAAGTGCGACGAGACTGCCTTTTCTTTGGGTGTTGCTGGGTATTCTGGGTGGTGTGGAGACCTGGGGTCTGCTGGGTCTGTTCCTCGGCCCCGCGATCATGGCGGCCTTGATGTTGCTTTGGCGGGAATGGGCCGCGCGGGACTAAGCTGAGCTGAATGTCCGTCCGAAAAGTCTGGCGGGTCCGTCCAGCGGTGCTTTTTTCCGCTGGGAGTGTCGGCAACTTACTACGATATCCCCGCGTTCGTGGCTGCGCCGCCTCCTTCCCAGCGGCGAAAGTCCCTCCCGGCCCTCCGCCGCGTGACTTCTCGAACGGACACCTAGGGACGTGACATAGGAAAATCTATGTGCCGCGAACACGGCCGCATGTGGTTGGCACGGCGGATCGGTCCAAAAAAGCGCATTTTATCCCATTAGTCACGCCAACGTGACCTCATCACGTTTATTTTTATTGCAATTAGCGACTTAATGAAACATCTGAATGATACGCCCGGTGACGAGGGGCATCATTAGGATTATTAGCATGTTGGTTGCTCGGCCAATCCTGATCATTGAGGACGATACCGGCTTCCGGCAGGTCCTGACGGAGCAGCTTGCAGAAGCGGGTGGATTTCAAGCTGTTGAGGCCGCCACATTGGCCGAAGCCACGCGGCTCCTTGAAGCTGACGACGTTCGATTTGACGCGATCATCCTGGATATCAATCTGCCCGATGGCGACGGACGCAACTTCTGCGTCCAACTGCGCCGGAAGGGCTACCAAATGCCGATCATCATTCTGACCGGCGCCTGTTCCGATGAGGATGTTGTGTGTGGGCTTGAGGCTGGGGCCAATGATTACATAATCAAGCCGTTTCGCGTCAACGAGTTGATTGCACGAATCAAAGCTCAGCTTCGTCTTTTCGACAACAGTGTGTATGCGGTCTTCAAGATTGGATCGTATACGTTTTGCCCCTCGGCGAAACTCCTGCTGGACCCGAAGAATCAGCGTATTCGGCTGACCGGGAAAGAGGTGGCGATTCTGAAGTTCCTTTACAGGACGGGCGACCGCGCCGTTTCCCGCCAAAAACTGCTGGAAGGGGTGTGGGGCTACAATTCCGCCTTAACGACGCACACTCTGGAAACCCACATTTACCGGCTTCGTCAGAAGATCGAGGACGATCCAAGGGACTGCCGGTTGCTCATGACGGCGCCGGGCGGCTACCGGCTGGCGATGGCAGGCGATGCTGCCGTCACGCCGGGCGTTGGACCAAGCCCGGTGGGATTTTACTGAGAACGACTGATCAGTGACAAGGCGATTGGTTTCGCCGCGCCGCGTCGGGTCGGGGCGGAGACCCAGTACACCCTAATCATGAAAGTTTCAGGCATGGCTGTCCGTCCGAGAATCAGTAAAGACGCGCTTGCGATCAGCATCGTTGTGCGGCGCCGGGCGCGGGCAGGCGCGGCCCCGTTCGGATGGGAAGTGCACGGGGCGGACACGGCTGAACCGCTGCATGTCTCACCTGATCGATTTACCAGTATGGAAGAGGCCTACGGAGCCGGACAAGCCCGGCTGGCGGAATTCATTCCGACGCGGTCAAGCCCTGCCGAAGGTACTTCGAACCATCGTTGGCGACCGCAGGAGGTCTCGATCAGTGCCTGCGACGCGGCATAGCGCCGGCGCCGTTGCTGTGCCGTGATGGTCAGAGCCGGTTCGGCCGTCTCGGCGGACGTTGCCTGCATGGAGAGATGCCGGGGTGCGCCACGGGTTCAGGCCAGCACGTCCTCGATCCGGATCGGTACCTTGCGGACGCGGATTCCGGTGGCGTGATACACGGCGTTGGCAATCGCCGCCGCGACGCCGACCATCGGCAATTCTCCAATTCCTTTCGCCCCCAGCGGGTTTGAGTTCTTGTCGTCGTTCGGCACCACGATCACCTGGATATCCGGAACGTCGGCGTTCACCGGCATGAGGTATTCGGCAAGGTTCGAATTGACAATCCGCCCGCTCTCACCGTCCACGAGCGTTTCTTCAAGCAGCGCCATGCCGATGCCGTAGGTGATGCCGCCGATCAACTGGCTGCGCGCGGTCTTCGCGTTCAGGATATTCCCGGCATCGAATGCACCGACGAAACGGCTGACCCGGATCTCGCCGAGGTCTGGATCGACGCGCACCTCGGCAAACTGGGCGCCGAATGCATGCATCGAGAATTTCCGCTTTTCCTGGCCTGGCTGTGTCTTCGCCTCCGCCTCGATAAAGGGATGATTGGCGCGCTCTAGCAGGGTTGATACGGGCACGCGCCGATCCGGCCCGACAACGAGGCCATCTTTGACCTGCAAGGCGTCGGGGGACTTGCCATGCCACCCAGTGTCTGCATCGGCCAGAGCCAGATCCTTGATTTGATCGACGAGCGCCTGACAGGCCGCCTGCACGCTCGGCGCGACGCTGGCGACGGTCTGCGACCCGCCGGAAACGGGGGCCGGCGGCAGATCCGAATCACCAAGCTCGAAACGAATGCGCTGGACCCGCACGCCGAGTGTGTCGGAGGCGACCTGTGTCATCACGGTATAGGTGCCGGTGCCGATATCCTGGGTGCCACACTGCAAGACGACGTTGCCCGCCTGGTCTATGCGGACCTTCACGGCCGACGGCATCCGGTTCGTCGGATAGGTGCTGGTCGCGAAACCCCAGCCGATCAAGGTGTTTCCGTCGCGCATCGAGCGTGGTTCGGCCGACCGCCTGTCCCAGCCGAAGGCCCGCGCACCCTGTGCATAGCACGCCCGGAGGGCCTTACTGGCGAACGGCTTGTTCTCGTGCGGGTCCGTTTCGGCATAGTTACGCAGGCGGAACTCGATCGGGTCCATCTTCAGTGCGGCGGCCATCTCATCCATCGCCGATTCCAGGGCGTAGACACCTGACGCCTCACCGGGTGCGCGCATGTAGGTCGGCAACGCGGCGTTCAGCGCCACCAGCCGATGGGTGACCGCAAGATTGGGGCAGGCGTAAAGCATCTCGGTCGCGAGTGCCACGGATTCAGTGAACTCGCCCAGTGACGGCTGCGACAGCTAAAACCGTCGTGCCGGACCGAGATCAGCGAGCCGTTGATGTCCGACGCTATTTTCAGCTTCTGCACGGTGCGGGGCCGATAGCCGTTCGAGGTGTACATCTGCGCGCGGGTCAGTACCAATTTGACGGGACCTTGGACGACGCGCGCGGCCATTGCTGCTAACGTCGCGGGCGGCCATGTGTTGCCTTTGGAGCCGAATCCCGCGCCCAGGTACGGGCAAATGACACGAACGTTGGCCTTGTCGATGCCGAACTGGCCGGCCAGCGTCGCCTGTGCGGCAGAAATCCCCTGTGTTGCGGTCCAAACTGTCAGTTTGTTTCCGTTCCAGGCGGCGATGGTGGCGTGCGGCTCCATCGGGTTGTGGTGCTCGATCGGTGTGATGTAGGTGGCGTCGAGCTTCACCGTGCCGCTGTTGAAAGTGCCGTCCGGGTCGCCACGACTTGAATCCGGCGAACGCTGACCATTACGGAAATGTTTTGGCGTGTAGGCCTGGCCGAGCATGGCGTCCATGGAGGTGGCGGCTTCACCGTGGCTGTAGGTGACGCGTACGGAAGCGGCGGCTGCCTGGACCTGCTCCAGGGTTTCGGCGACGACGACCGCAACGTGCTGGCCGTTGAACAGAATGTCGTTGTTCTGCAACAACGGTCCTGCCACCGCCTGGGGCACGTTCGCGGGATGCAAAAGTTTGCCGGCGTTGTCGGGTGTGATGATCACCAGCACACCCGGCATGCCCTGGGCTTCGTTCAGATCGAAGGCGGTGATCGATCCCGCGGCGATGGTGCTTTGCACGAGGACGGCATGGACGGCGTTGGGGACACGGAACTCCGCCGCATATCTGGCCGCGCCGGTGACTTTCAGGCGGCTGTCGATGCGGTCAATGGGCTTTCCAATCATTGCCATGGACTGGTTCCTCAGAGCGTGAAAATCAACCGGACTTGCAAGTCATTGACGTTTCTTTGTTGACTCCGGTGCGGCAGGGCATCTTTTTCAAACTCTCAGGCCGAAACGGTTTGCAGTGCGCGCAGGACAGTGCGTCGCAGCAGAACGAGTTTGAAAGCGTTCATCGAGGTTGTTTTAGCCCCTGCGCCGGCGAGATCAGCCGCGGCTTTCAGGGTCGCGGTGTTGGCTGGTTTTCCGGTGAGCGCGGCCTCCACCTCCGGCAGGCGCCAGGGTTTGGTGCCGACCCCGCCGGCGGCGACGCGGGCCGAACGGATGGTGCTGCCATCAATTTCCAGGGCGACGGCGGCAGAGACGAGGGCGAACTCGAAACTCGCCCGGTCGCGAACCTTCAGGTAGTGGGAGCGCATCGCGGCAGGTGAGGCGGGGATCGTTATTCCGGTTATCATCTCGCCGGGCTGCAACACCGTTTCAACGTGCGGTGTATCGCCTGGAACCGTGTGAAAGTCGCCGATCGGGACCGTGCGCATGCCGTCCTGACTGGTCAGTTGCACTTCCGCATCCAGCACGGTCAAAGCGACTGCCATGTCGCCTGGGTAGGTTGCGATACACTTGTCGCTGACACCAAGAATCGCATGCTGACGGTTCTCGCCGTTGATCGCGGGACAGCCGGAGCCCGGGATGCGCTTGTTACATACGAAACCAGTGTCTCGGAAATAGCCGCAGCGGGTGCGCTGCAGCAGGTTGCCGCCCATCGTCGCCATGTTGCGGATCTGCGGCGATGCGGAGGCCAGCAGGGCCTGCGACAACACCGGCCAGCCTTTGATCACCTCCGGATGAGCCGCGACGTCACTCATCCGAGCCAGCGGTTCGAGGTGAAGGCCGGCGGTGCTGGTGCGAATGCCCGCCATACCGAGCGGTTCGAGATCGACGAGCCGGGTCGGGGTCTCGACGTTGTCCTTGGCGAGCTGCAAAAGGTCTGTGCCGCCGGCGATATATTTCGCGCTGGTCGCGGATCCGGCGGTTATGGCCGCGTTGATGTCCGCGGGATGGGTCAGGGTGAACGCCTGCATGGTTCAGCCCTCCCGCGCGGCCTGGCGCACGGCGGCGACAATGTTCGGGTAGGCGCCGCAGCGGCAGATATTGCCGCTCATCCACTCGCGAATGTCGGAATCGGTGCCGGCGTGGCCTTCCTTTATCAGGGCCACCGCGGACATGATCTGCCCGGGCGTACAGTACCCGCATTGCAGGCCGTCATGGTCGATGAATGCGGCTTGCACGGGATGCAGTTGGCCGCCGGCGGCCAAGCCCTCGATCGTGGTGACCGGTTTGCCCTGGCAGCGTGACGCCAGGGCCAGGCAGGACACGATCCGGCGCCCGTCCAGGTGGACGGTGCAAGCGCCACAGGCGCCGCGGTCACAGCCCTTCTTGGTCCCCGTGAGGCCGGCGTATTCGCGCAAGGCGTCCAGCAGCGACGTCCGCTGATCGATGACCAGATTGAGTGTCTCGCCGTTCACATGCAATGTTACAGGAACGGTTTCCGCTGGCTGCTGATGAGGGACTTGCGCGGGGGTGGAATCATCGGCCCATGCGCCACTTCCCGACAGCGCGACTCCGCCGGCCACCCCGCCATGACCCCGCGCCGGGTGATCGATCCATCCATTGTTCACCTCCAGAGTATTTCAAAGCCGGAGCCTTCGGGGGCTGGCAATCAAGCCAGATCGGAACTAGCTATTTGTTCAATGCATACAAGCAACGAGATCGACTGATGAGCACCGGCCGTTGCCCATTATTGGGCAAAGTGAAGGCGTGGATGCCAACCTCCGTCGGCATGACGAAGCGGGTTGGCCTCGCCAGCATGGCGAAGCGGCATGGGAGGCTTCGCCGGCATGACGAAGCGACCGTGGCCGGCATGTCGAGGCGGGATGGGCGGGCGTCGGCCGGCATGACGAAGCTGCCCCTGTGGCATGCCGAGCCGGCAGGGCGTAGAACATCCCGATTGATATCGTCGCGCACTTCATTGGATTCAAACGCTCCAAATAGGCATTGTGGCAGCGTGGCGCGCTCACAATATGGTGCGATGCCGCATTAAATATCTGTCAGAAAACCGTAGGCTTCGGCTGGAGTTTTAGATTTAAGCAGATTCGTTACACGAATGGAATCACGAAAGCGGCGGGAAATGGCTGCCAGCGCCGCGACATGGGGCGTGACTGTGTCCGAGGGGATCAGCAGCACGAACACCAACTGGACCGGTTTGCCGTCGATTGCGTCGAAATCGATCGGCTTCGCCAGGCGAACGAACATGCCGAGGTAAGCGCGCAGGTCCTCGATCCGGGCATGGGGGAGGGCGAAGCCGGCTCCGAGGCCGGTGGATCCGAGCTGCTCCCGGGCCAGCAGGGCGGTTTCGACTGTCTCCGGTTTCAAAGTTGGCACCAGGCGTCCGAAATGTCGCGCGATGTCTCCGATCAACTGGCCTTTGTCGCGTCCCCGGACATCGAGGAGAACCCGCTCAGGTGTGAGGAAGTCGACGATTTCCATCCGGATCGGCAGCCCTAATCGTTGATCCTCAACCGGTAACCGACGCCGGTTTCGGTCAGGATGTGAACCGGCCGCTCCGGGTCGGGTTCGATTTTCTGACGCAGCGCACGCACGTAGATGCGCAGGTACTGCACGTCAGTATCGCCGCCCCAGACCTCCCGCAGGATCATCTTGTGGGTGAGCACCTTTCCGGCATGCTGCACCAACAGCCGCAAGACGGCGTATTCGCGGGGCGAAAATTTCACCTCCTCCCCGCGAACGGTGACGATCCTTCGCACGAGATCGACGGTCAGATCGCCGCTGCGGAAGACCGGTATTTCGCCCTCCTGCTGCAAACGATGACGCTGCGCCGCCCTGATCCTGGCGAGAAGCTCGTCGATGCCGAACGGTTTTGTCACGAAGTCGTCGGCGCCCCGATCGAGCGCCTCGACCTTCGCCGCCTCATCGCTGCGGCTGGACAGCACGATGATTGGCACCGAGGAGCCGGCGGCCCGGATCCGAACGATCACCTCGGTCCCGTCGATATCGGGCAGGCCAAGGTCGAGGACGATGAGGTCGGTGCCCTTGCGCCGGGCGATATCCACCGCCGGCAAACCCTCCTCGAGTTCGCTGACGACATAGCCCTGGCTGGACAGTCCGGCGCGCAGGAAGCGCCTGATTGCCGGCTCGTCATCCACCACCAGAACCCTTAGCGGGCCGGCTCCGGTGGTCATGATGTCGTCTCCTCCTCGGGAAGCGCCGCATGGATCGGAACCGGCAGGGTGATGATGAACATCGCACCTGGGCGGTCGAGGCGGTTGGCGGCCGATATCGTCCCGTCCATGGCTTCCACGAATCCGCGGCAAATCGCAAGGCCCAATCCGGTGCCGACCCGCCTGCGGTCGCCCGCCCGATAGAATTTTTCGAATATGCGGTCGACATCGCCGGCCGGGATGCCTTCGCCCTCGTCCATGATGCAGAGCGTCACGGTTTCGCCGTTGTTGCTGGCCGCGATCGTGATCAGGCTGCCGGCGGGGGCGTGCTTGGCGGCGTTGTCCAGCAGATTGAACAGGACCTGCTCGAACAGGACCATGTCGAGGGCCAGCAGCGGCAGGTTGGCGGGGAGGTCGACCTCGATCCGGTGGGCCGCAAGAATCTTCGACACGCGCCGCAGGGCGGCACCGATGACGTCCGACAGCTCGTTCAGGCTGGTGCGCGGCTTCAAGGCGCCGGATTCCAGCCGGGTCATGTCCAGCAGGTTCCCGATGAAGCGGTTCAGCCGGTCGGATTCCTCGATGATGGTGCCGAGCAAGGTCTCCTTGGTGGACTGGTCGAGGACGGCATGCTGGGACCGCAGGCTGGTGGCTGATCCCAGGATCGAGGCCAGGGGGGTGCGCAGATCGTGGGAGATGGAGGTCAGCAGGGCGGAGCGCAGGCGGTCCGTCTCGACCTCCAGGCGTGCCAGGTGCAGGTCACGGGCGAGGTTCACGCGCTCGATCGCCAGCGCGGCCTGATCGGCCAGAGCGTCCAGCAGACGCTGCTGGTCGGGGGTCAGCAGCAGGCCGGGGTCGTCGCGGATGATGCCGACCACGCCCAGCGGGCCGCGGCCGGTCCGCAGCGGCTGGAACAGCCATTTGCCGCCGGGCAGCGTATCCGACCCGCGGCCGGCGATGTGGTTCTTCTCCCACGACCATTTGGCGGCGGCCAGGTCCGCCTCATCCAGCATGTCCTCCGGCGGGAAGCCCGCCCGGACGGAGACACTGCCGTGAGCGTCGTCGCCGTGGGGCAGCAGCAGCACGACGCGCACCTTGAGCATCATCGCGATCTGGTGCGCGGTGGCCCAGAGCAGGTCGTCCAGGGTGACGGCGACGGCGAGCTTGCGGCTGAACTGGTAAAGGTCATCGGTCTGGCGGGCGCGCAGCCGGGCCGAAAGTGCCTGGCCGCGGACGCGGGCGGCGAGGTTGCTGGCGATGACGGCGACGACGGCGAAGAAGAAGAGCGCGACGACGTTTTCGGGGTCGGCGATGGTGAAGGTATAGAGCGGGGGCAGGAAGAAGAAGTTGTACGCCAGCATGGCGACGAAGCAGGCGAACAGCGACGGTCCGAGGCCCTCCAGCACAGCGCCGATCAGAATCGCGGTAAGGAACACCAGTGCCACATTGGTGACGCCGAGCAGTTCATGGAGTGCGATGGCGACGGGTATCGCCAGCAGAACCAGCAGCGGGGCGATCACGTAGGGCTGCGGATTGAACGGTGGCTTTGGTTCGGCGACCGGCGGGGGCGGTGCGGCCTCGGTTTTTTCGGCTGGCACCTCGATCACGTGGATGTTAATGCCGCCGGCGCGGCTGATGAGGCGCTGGGTGATCGAGCCGGAAAAGAACCGCCGCCAGCCGGACCGGTGGCACTTGCCGACGATCAGATGGGTGACGTTGTTGGCGCGGGCGTAATCGATGACCGAATCCGCGACGTCCTGGCCGGGGATCAGCACCGGTTCGGCGCCCAGCCGCTGTGCCAGCCGCAGCGCGGCCACGACGCTGTCCTGTTCGGCGGCGGTGGTTCGGGACGAGCCGGTGGTTTCGATGTTGATCGCGGTCCATGGCGCACGAAGCTGGTCTGCAAGGCGCTTGGCGTGGCGGACCGTGGCCGTAGCCTTGGGGCCGGCCTGGACACAGACCAGAACCCGTTCTCCGGCGGGCCATGGGCCTTCGATGGCGTGGCTGCGCATGTAGTCAACCATCTGGTTGTCCACACGCTGGGCGGTGCGCCGCAGGGCGAGTTCGCGCAGGGCGGTCAGGTTGCCGGGGGCGAAGTAGTGGCGGACCGCGCGTTCGGCCTGGGCCGGGACGTAGACCTTGCCATCCTTCAGGCGCTGGATCAGGTCCTCGGGGGTCAGGTCGATCAGTTCGATGTCGTCGGCCCGCTCGATCACCGAGTCCGGCACGGTTTCGCGGACGCGGATGCGGGTGATCTTGGCAACGACGTCGTTCAGGCTCTCGACGTGCTGGATGTTCAGCGTGGTGTAGACGTCGATTCCGGCGGCGAGCAGTTCCTCGACATCGAGGTAGCGCTTGGGGTGGCGGCTGCCGGGGACGTTGGTATGGGCCAGTTCATCGACGAGCACGAGGCGGGGGCTGCGGGCGAGGATGGCATCGAGGTCCATCTCCGTCATCGTGCGTTCGCGGTAGGTGATGCTGCGGCGGGGGATGGTTTCCAGGCCTGCCGTCAGCGCCTCGGTTTCCGCGCGTCCGTGGGTTTCGACGATGCCGATGACGACATCGACCTTTTCCCGCCGCCGTGTCTGAGCGGCGGACAGCATCTCGTAGGTCTTACCGACGCCCGGCGCGGCGCCGAGGAAGATCTTCAGCCGGCCGCGGTTCGACTTCTGCGCTTCCCGCAGCAGCGCGTCAGGTGAGGGCCGGCGATCGGTATTCGCGCTTTCTCCCATTCATTTTCCGTTCAGGCCCCGGGGTCGGTTCAGGCCATAGGTCGGTTCAGGCCCTGGGTTCGTTCAGGCCCGGGGTCGGTTCAGGAATGACCCAGGGCATCCAGTGCCAGGTTCAATCCTAGCACATTGACGTGCGGTTCGCCGATGATCCCGGCTACGCGGCCAGAGGTGTGATCCAGCACCAGTTGGCGAACCTTGTCTTCGGGCAGGCTGCGGGCCTTGGCGACACGCGGCACCTGGAACAGGGCGGCGGCCGGGGAGATGTCGGGGTCCAGTCCGCTCGCTGATGTCGTCACGAGGTCCATGGGGACCGGCGTGCCGGGGTTTTCGGCGGCGAGCTTGTTGGCGTCCTCGGTGACGCGGTCGAGGAGCGCCTTGGAGGTTGGGCCGAGGTTCGAACCGCCGGAGTTATCGGCATTGTAAGGGGCCGGGATGGTCTTGGTGGCGTCGTTCGGGTCGGTGTCGGTGGTCGCGGAGGGGCGTCCGCGGAAGTAGGCCGCAGTGGCGAAATTCTGGCCGATCAGGGCGGAGCCGATGACCTTGCCGTCGCGCTCGATCAGGCTGCCGTTGGCCTGGTAGGGGAAGATCGCCTGGGCGATGCCGGTCATCGCCAGGGGGTAGGCGAGGCCGGTGAGGATCGTCATGCAGACGATCATCACGATGGCGGGGCGGATTTGCTGGAGCATTGTCGTGGTGACCCTAAAAGCGGTTTCGCCGGCTTTACCTGAAAGAGTCGCCGGCCAGGAAAGTCGTGGGTGGCCGGGCCAAGCCCGGCCATGACACGGGGTGAGAACGGGCCATGACACGGGGTGAGAACGGGCCATGACACGGGGTGAGAACGGGCCATGACACGGGGTGAGAACGGGCCATGACGCGGGGTGAGAACGGGCCATGACGCGGGGTGAGAACGGGCCATGACACGGGGGCTACGACGCGGGGTGTCAGGCCAGTCCGAGTGTGGTTACGACCATGTCGATCAGCTTGATCCCGATGAAGGGCGCGGCGATGCCGCCGAGGCCGTAGATCAGCAGGTTGCGGCGGAGCAGGGCGGCGGCGCCGATGGGGCGGTAGGGGATGCCTTTCAGCGCGAGCGGGATCAGGGCCACGATGATCAGGGCGTTGAAGATGATCGCGGAGAGGATCGCGCTCTGGGGGTTGCCGAGGCGCATGATGTTCAGGGCCTGCAGCTGCGGGTAGAAGGCGATGAACATGGCCGGGATCATGGCGAAGTATTTCGCCACGTCGTTGGCGATGCTGAATGTGGTCAGTGCGCCTCGTGTCATCAGCAACTGTTTGCCGATCTCGACGATCTCGATGAGTTTGGTGGGATCGCTGTCGAGATCGACCATGTTGCCGGCCTCACGGGCAGCCATCGTGCCGGTGTTCATCGCGACACCGACGTCGGCCTGGGCGAGGGCAGGGGCGTCGTTGGTGCCGTCGCCGCACATGGCGACCAGTTTGCCCTGGGCCTGCTCTTCGCGGATCAGTTTCAGTTTGGCTTCCGGCGTTGCCTGGGCGAGGAAGTCGTCGACGCCGGCCTCGGCGGCGATCGCGGCGGCGGTGAGCGGGTTGTCGCCGGTGATCATCACGGTGCGGATGCCCATGCGGCGGAGTTCGGAGAAACGCTCGCGGATACCGCCCTTGACGATGTCCTTCAGGTAGATCACGCCCAGCAGCTTGCCGTCCCTGGCGACGGCCAGGGGGGTGCCGCCGGCCTTGGCGACGTCTTCCGCTCTGGCCGTGAGTTCCTTCACCGAGGCGTCGGAGCGGACGGCGGTGACGACGCCGCCAGTGCTGCCCCCGCCACTGGCGGCCGTGCCGCGCGGGACGCTGACCCAGTTGAGCACGGCGTCGACCGCGCCCTTGCGGATGGACGATCCGTCGAAGTCGATGCCCGACAGGCGGGTCTGTGCGGAGAACGCCACGAAATGCGCGTCCAATGGGGCCATGTCGCGGCCGCGGATGCCGTATTTCTCCTTGGCCAGCACGACGATGGAGCGGCCTTCCGGGGTTTCGTCGGGCAGCGATGACAACTGCGCGGCGTCGGCGAGGTCGCGGGCGCTGACGCCGGTCAGAGGAAAGAACTCGGTGGCTTGGCGGTTGCCGAGGGTGATCGTGCCGGTCTTGTCGAGCAGCAGGGTGTCGACGTCGCCGGCGGCCTCCACCGCTCGGCCGGACATTGCCAGGACGTTGAAGCGGACGAGGCGGTCCATGCCGGCGATGCCGATGGCTGAGAGCAGGGCGCCGATGGTGGTCGGGATCAGGGCGACGAACAGTGCGACCAGGATGACGACGGAGATCGCGCCGCCGGCGTAGGTCACGAAGCTGGGGATGGTGGCGACGGCGAAGACGAAGATGATGGTGAGGCCGGCGAGCAGGATGTTCAGCGCGATCTCGTTCGGCGTTTTCTGGCGTTCGGCGCCCTCGACCAGCGCAATCATGCGGTCGAGAAAGGTCGAGCCCTGGGCGGCGGTAATGCGGACCTTGATCCAGTCGGAGAGGACGCGGGTGCCGCCGGTGACGGCGGATCGGTCGCCGCCGCTTTCGCGGATCACCGGGGCGGACTCGCCGGTGATGGCGGATTCGTCGATCGAGGCGATGCCTTCGATGACCTCGCCGTCGCTGGGGATCAGCTCGCCGGCGGCGACCAGGACGATGTCGTTCTGGCGCAGTTCCGGTGCGGCGACGGTCTCGGTGCCGGTTGCGGTGATGCGGTTGGCCATGGTGTCGGTGCGGGCGCGGCGGAGCGAGGCGGCCTGGGCCTTGCCGCGGCCCTCGGCGACAGCCTCGGCGAAGTTGGCGAACAGGACCGTGATCCACAGCCACAGGATGATCTGGAGGGTGAAGCCGAGGTTGGCGGCGCCGGTGAACAGGTCTTTCACGAAGATGACGGTGGTCAGGGTCGCGACGACCTCCACCACGAACATCACCGGGCTTTTGATCATCAGCCGGGGATCGAGCTTGCCGAAGGCCTGGCCGATGGCGGGGACCAGGATCGACGGGTCCAGCAGGCTCGATTTCGCGTCGCGGGAGCGGGTTCTGGTTTCCATGTCAGGATGCCTCAGAAAGTGGTGCCGGCGTGCATCGAGAGATGCTCGACGATCGGCCCAAGGGCGAGTGAGGGGAGGAAGGTCAGGCCGCCGGTGATGAGGATCACGCCAACAACCAGGCCGACGAACAGGCCGCCGTCGGTGGGGAAGGTGCCGGCGGAGATCGGCACGATCTTCTTGGCGGCGAGCGAGCCGGCGATGGCAAGCATCGGGATGATCATCAGGAAGCGGCCGATGAACATTGCGAGGCCCAGCGTCGAGTTCCAGAACGGCACGTTGGCGGACAGGCCGGCGAAGGCGCTGCCGTTGTTGCCGGTGGCCGAGACGTAGGCGTAAAGCGCCTCGGAGAAGCCGTGCGGGCCGGCGTTGGACAATGCGGTCAGACCTGGCTGGATCACGACCGCGACCGCGGTGAACCCAAGCATCGACAGCGGCAGGATCAGGATGCCGAGCATGGCCATCTTGACTTCCTTTGCCTCGAGTTTCTTGCCGAGGTATTCCGGTGTGCGGCCGACCATCAGCCCGGCGACGAACATCGCCACGATGACGAACAGCAGCATGCCGTAGAGACCGGAGCCTACGCCACCGAAGATGATTTCTCCAAGCATGATGTTGATCATTGGGATCATGCCGCCGAGCGGGGTGAGGCTGTCATGCATGTTGTTGACGGCGCCGCAGGACGCGTCGGTGGTGATGGTGGTGAACAAGGACGAGTTGGCGATGCCGAAGCGGACTTCCTTGCCCTCCATGTTGCCGGCGAAGTGATCGACCGGCAGGTGCGCGAACAGCGGGTTGCCGGCGGCTTCGGACCAGTAGACCACCCCGGTTCCGGCGAGGAACAGCAGGCCCATGACGGCGAAGATCGCCCAGCCCTGGCGCTGGTCGCCGACCATGCGGCCGAACACGTTTGTGAGGGATGCGCCGATCGAGAAGATCAGCAGGATCTGGATCAGGTTGGTCAGCGCGGTCGGGTTCTCGAACGGATGCGCGGAGTTGGCGTTGAAGAAGCCGCCGCCGTTAGTACCGAGCATCTTTATCACTTCCTGCGAGGCGACGGGGCCTTGCGCGATCAGTTGCTTGCCGCCCTCGAGCGTGGTGACGTCGGTGTAGGCGGACAGGTTTTCCGGCACGCCCTGCCAGACCATGACAAGGCTGATGATGATGCAGATCGGCAGAAGAATGTATAGCGTGCAGCGGGTCATATCGACCCAGAAATTCCCGACCGTCCTGGCGGAGCGACGGGTGAAGCCGCGGATCAAGGCGAGGGCGAGGGCGATTCCGGTGGCAGCGCTGAGGAAGTTGTGCACGGTCAGGCCGGCCATCTCGACCAGGTAGCTCATGGTCGTTTCCGGCACGTAGGACTGCCAGTTCGTGTTGGTAATGAAACTGACCGAAGTGTTGAATGCCAGGTCCGGTGACACGGCCTCCAGCTTCTGCGGGTTCAGCGGGAGCACGGCCTGCAGCCGTTGCAGCGCATAGAGCACGACGAAGCCTGCGAAGGTGAACGCCAGCATGGCGATGGCGTAGGTGACCCAGTGCTGTTCGTCATCCTCATGCACGCCGGAGAGGCGATAGAGGCCGCGTTCGAGGGGTCTGAGCACGATCGAAAGGGGGGTTCGCTCGCCGGCGAACACGCGCGTCATGTAGCCCCCCAGCGGTTTGACGAGGAGCGTGAGCAGAACGCAGTAGACTGCGATCTGCAGCCAGCCATTGACTGTCATGGAAGTTGTTTTCCTCGCAAGGAGGCCTTACCGGAAAATGCCTAGAAGCGTTCGGGCTTGATCAGCGCGACGACAAGGTAGGCCAGAAGAAAGACGGTCACGAGGCCGCCCAGGATGTAGTCCAGCGTCATTGGCGTGGTCCTACAGGTGATCGCAGGCGAATGCGTAGAGGACGCAAACGTAGAGGAACCCTGCGCCGGTGGCGAGGTATATCAGGTCTAGCATGTCTATGCGCTACCTTCTGTCAATCAGCAAAGAGCCGGATCTTCATCCGGCCTGATTGAGCAAGTTACGCAGTAACGGATATAGAATCGAAGGCATTCCGAGGGCTGAGCCATAGTAAAAGCATATAAACGGGGAGCGCTTCAGCGACCTGGAGCGTGCCTCGCATCCCCGCACCCGGTGCGCGCCCGCTGCCGCGATTGCATTTCCGGTGGCACGATCATGCCGCCTGAAGAGTCCTCAAAAAGCCGCCGATCTGCTGGTCGAGCCGGTCACTGTCCGCCGATAATCGCCTGGCCAGCGCGAGAACCGTGTCGGCCGCTTCACCCGCCTCTGCCGCCGCGTGCGTGACGCCACCGATTTTCGCCGCGACCTGTTCGGTGCCGACGGCCGCACGCTGTGAATCCAAGGTAATGTCTCCGGTCGCCCCAGCTTGCCGCTCAACGGCCCCCGAGACGGCGATTGTAATATCACTGGTGTGCAGGATCGCGACCCCGATCGCCCCGATCGCGTCGACAACCGTCTGGGTCACGCTCTGCATTTCCGCAATCTGCTGCGAAATGCTTTCGGTCGCCCGCGCGGTCTGGTTGGCCAGCGACTTCACCTCCTGAGCCACCACGGCAAATCCCTTCCCAGCCTCACCCGCCCGCGCCGATTCGATCGTGGCGTTCAGCGCAAGCAGATTGGTCTGGCTCGCGATGGAACTGATCATCTGGACGACACCGCCAATGCGCTCAGCGGCACCGGCCAATGTCCCCGCGATCGTCCCGATATGCTCTACCTGTGAGGTCGCCGTCCGCATCGACGCGGTGCCCTCGACGATCTGACGGCTGATCTCCTGGATCGACGTTGTCAGATGCTCTGCCGCGGCCGCGACGTCGGCCACGTTCCGCGCCGCGCTGGACGTCAGTTGGGCGACCGCGTTTGCCTCCTGCATGCTGGTCTGGGCATTGCCGGCAAGGGCGCGGGCATTGCTCGCGAGCGTCGTGGCGGTGGCGGACACCGCATCGACCACGCCGCGAACGGTGCCCTCGAATTGCTCCGCCAGTGCCGCCAGGGTGCGCCGCTTGTCCAGGTCAGCCGCCTGCTTGGCAGCCTCCTGACGCTCGCGCAGGTCGGCAACCTCGAGCAGATTGCGTCGCGACAGTTCAATCGCGCGCGCCATCACCCCAAGTTCGTCCTGGCGATCGATGCCGCCCACGGACGACGCGGTGTCGCCCTGCGCGACAAGCTGGATCGACGCCGCCAGACGCCCCATCGGCCGGGTGATCACGTGGCGGACGACGACAATCACCAACAATGCCAACATCGCCAGAAGCAGGGCACCGGCGGTTGCCGAATAGCGCGCGATACGTGTGGCCGGCGCGAGAAGGGCGACCTTCGGCAGGCTGACGACAACTGACCAGGACCCGGAGGCCTCGCCGAGTTTCATGGGTACGTAGATCTCGATCGCGTCCGCACCGATCACGTCCGACCAGCCAGACCGGCGGAACGCCTCACCGGAGGCGATGCGCGATTTGGCCTCGGTCAGGGAGGCTGCGAGCGCCTGAGCCGGATCGCCAAGTCTGGCTGCCCCCGCCGACGCCACGACCAGACCGCCATTGGACAGAATGATGACATTGCCGGTCAGATATGGGTGCAGGCTGCCAAACCGCTCGCTTAGCCCGTCCAGAGCGACATCGAGACCGAGCACGCCGAGGGTTTTGCCATCGACGATGATGGGCACCGAGATCGAAGTGATCAGATAGGTTTTTCCGTCAACCCCATAATGATATGGCTCGAGAACGGCATCGCGGCCGCTCTCATGTGACACCCGGTAATAGTCGCCACGGCCGGGCTGATCGTAGTCATCCAGCACCTCTACTTCGGTGCCGTTCGCATGGTTGACGGCGTAAGGACTGAAACTGCCATCGGGATTGGTGCCCTTGACCGACGACGCCGTATCTGGAACCGAGGCACCAAAGCCGTGCGCGTCCCAGACGGTCCAGCCACCGACATAATCCCGGTTGGCGGCCACCACGTCGTTCAGTAACGCCAGATACACGCCGCGGTCGCGAATGCCGGAGCGCTGCATGCGCACGAACGTGTCGCGCAGGGTATGTGCGATTTGCAACGGTCGGGTGAGATCGATTTCGATCTGGGCGGCAATGCGGCCCGCCAACTCGTCGCCAGCGTTGCTGGAGAGGGTCTCGACGATACTGGCGCTCTCATGCGAGACGAAGGCGGTCAGCAGTATGAGGCCGAAGCCGACACTCAGCAGGATCGGCAGCAGCAACTTGGCGCTGACCGACCATCGCAGGGCCAATTTACCCGCACGTCTCATGCCGCCGGCCATGATCGGAATCCTTCGCCCACTGCGGGACCGCCCGTTGGAAGCAGCCGGCTTAGATCAATCTGGTTAAGGGCAGGTTAAGAGCAGATCGTATGATTTCGGTCACCTTGGATGCCTGGGTCGCGAGTGTGACCGGTTCACCTGATGGCAGGTAGGCTTGGGCTTGGGCTTGGGCCATGTCAGAAATGGATGGCCCGCTTGTAGGCGTCCAGCACCGCTTCGTGCATGGTCTCGCTGACCGTCGGATGCGGGAACACCGTGTGTATCAGTTCGGTTTCCGTTGTCTCCAGGGTTCGGGCGATTGTGTAGCCCTGGATCATTTCGGTGACTTCGGCGCCGATCATGTGTGCGCCCAGAAGTTCGCCGGTCCTGCCGTCGAATACGGTCTTGACCATGCCCTCGGGCTCGCCCATGGCGATGGCCTTGCCGTTGCCGATGAACGGGAATTTTCCGACTTTGACCTCGTGCCCCAGTTCCTTGGCTTTCGCCTCCGTCAGGCCGACCGAGGCGACCTGGGGGCGGCAATAGGTGCAGCCGGGGATGTTGAGGACGTCCATCGGATGGACGTCGTTGAGGCCGGCGATCTTTTCGACGCAGATCACGCCTTCATGGCTGGCTTTGTGGGCGAGCCATGGCGGGCCGGCGAGGTCGCCTATGGCATAGATGCCGGGTTCGCCGGTGCGGCAGTATTCGTCGATCACGACGTGGCCGCGGTCGACCTTCACGCCGGTGCCTTCGAGGCCGATGCCCTCGACGTTGCCGACGATGCCGACGGCGGAGATGACGCGATCGACGGTGATATCCTGGGTTTTGCCGCCGGCCTCGACCGTTACTATAACGTTGTCGGCGGCCTTCTTCGCGCTTGTGACACTGGCACTGGTGAGGATTTTCATCCCCTGCTTCTCGAACGCCTTGTGGGCGAAGGCGGAAATCTCTTCGTCCTCGACGGGAAGAATGCGCGGCAAGACCTCCACCACGGTAACCTGCGCGCCCATATTGAGGTAGAAACTGGCGAATTCGATGCCGATCGCGCCGGAGCCAATCACCAGCAGCGATTTCGGGAACTTTGGCGGGACCATGGCCTCCTTGTAGGACCAGATCAGCTTGCCGTCCGATTCAAGTCCGGGGAGTTGGCGGGCCCGGGCGCCGGTTGCCAGGATGATGTGCGGCGCCTTTACCGTGGCAATGTCCTTGCCGTCTTTCGTTACTGAAACGGTCTGTTTGCCGGCCAGTTTGCCGGCGCCGTCGATGACGGTGACCTTGTTCTTGCGGAGCAGATGGGCGACGCCGGAGGAAAGCTGTTTCGCCACGCCGCGGGAGCGTTTGACGACCTTGTCGATGTTGAAATGGGGCTCGACGGCGTCGAAACCGAAATCGGGAAGATGGTGCAACAGATGATTGATTTCGCTGGTGCGCAGCAGCGCCTTGGTTGGGATGCAGCCCCAGTTCAGGCAGATGCCGCCGAGATGCTCGCGTTCGATGACAGCGGTTTTCATTTTGAGTTGCGCGGCGCGGATGGCGGCGACGTAGCCGCCAGGGCCGCCGCCAAGGACAATGAGGTCGAAAGCCTGTTCAGCCATGGGGGTTTCCTTCGGCGAGGGAGACGAGCGCGTCGCCAGCCAATACCAGTGTGTGCCAGTTTCGAATCGGTTTGGCACCGAGGCGGTGATAGAAATCGATTGCGGGCTGGTTCCAGTTCAGGACGCGCCATTCGATGCGGCCGCAGTTCTGCGAGACGGCAAGCCGAGCGAGATGACGCATCAGGGCGAGACCGACGCCGTTGCCTCGGTGTTGGGGTTCGACGAAAAGGTCTTCAAGGAAGATGTTCGGCCGTGCCTTGAAGGTGTTGAATGTATAGTAGAAGAGGGCGAGACCGATGGTGGCTCCGCGGGCTTCGGCGAGGACGGCGGTGATGCGGGGCGTAGCGCCGAAGAGCGCTTCCCGGAGCTCGGATTCGGTGATGGTGACCTCGTGCAGCATGCGTTCGTAGTCGGCGAGGCCGCGGATGAGGCGCAGGATGGCGGGGATGTCGACCGGACGGGCGGGACGGATGAGGTTATTGGGCATGGGCGTAACGATGGCTGGAACCCCGCGCGCGTAAACGGTTTCTTAAGGCTAGCTGGGCACAATCGAGGCTATGCCCGCCGGCTGGATCTACATCATGACCAACCGTCCAAATGGAACGCTGTATTTGGGCGTGACGAGCAATTTGACGGTTCGGGTGAGGGCGCACCAGGACGGCACCGGGTCGGCGTTTACCAGACGGTATAAGCTCTACCGCTTGGTGTACTCTGAGCCCCATGGTGATATGCGGAGTGCGATTCAGCGCGAGACCAGCCTTAAGCGCTGGCCCAGGGCGTGGAAAGTTCGCTTGATAGTGGCTGGGAATCCTGACTGGGAGGATCTGTCGGTCGGGCTGATGTAAAGTCGTGGGTCGGGCCGGGTGCGGGGTTGGCACAAGCAAAGACGTGGGTGGCCGGGCCAAGCCCGGCCATGACACGGGGGGATGCGACACGGGAGGCCACGACACGGGGGGCTGTGACGCGGAGGACCATGACACGGGGTGTGACGACACGGGGTGTGACGACACGGGGTGTGACGACACGGGGTGTGACGACACGGGGTGTGACGACACCAGATGCGGACCTCTAAAGCAGCAGGCTTAGCGGGTCTTCGACCACCTGCTTGAAGGCGCGGAGCCAGGTTGCGCCTAATGCGCCGTCGATCACCCGGTGGTCGACCGACAGGGTGCAGGTCATGACCGTGGCGACCGCGAGTTCGCCGTCCCTGTTGACCACCGGGCGCTTGCGGCCCGCCGCGACGGCCAGGATCGCGGCCTGGGGCGGGTTGATGATGGCGGAGAACTCCGAGACTCCGAACATCCCCATGTTGGAGATGGAGAATCCGCCGCCCTGGAATTCCTCGGGCTTCAGCTTGCCGGACCGCGCGCGGGCGGCGAGGTCTTTCATCTCGCGGCTGATCGTGGCGAGGCCTTTGGTGTCCGCCTGCCGGATGATCGGGGTGATCAGCCCGTCGGGGATAGAGACGGCCACGCTGATGTCGACGTCGTTGTAGAAAACCATGCCGTCATCGGTCCAGCTTGCGTTGACGGTCGGGACTTTCCGCAACGTCGCGGCCGCGGCTTTGATCACCATGTCGTTGATTGTGATCAGATAGGTGCCGGGTGTGTCCTTTGCGGGCGCCTTCGCGTTCAACTGGCCGAGCAGGCCGACCATGGCGTCGATCTCGATGTCCATCGAGACGTAGAAATGCGGGATCGTCGACTTCGCCTCGGTCAAGCGGCGAGCGATGACTTTTCGCACGGTGGAATGGGCGATGACCGTATGCGGGGCGGTGATGGCCGGCGCGGTAGCCTTGCCCACGGGGGCGGCGGGGGGCGGTGCGACTTCGGGCGTCGGGGACGATGCCGCGGCGCCAGGTGCCAGGGCCGATGCGGCGGGGGCTGAGCCGCCTTCCCGCGCGGCTTCGATGTCGGCCCGTACGATCCGCCCGTTCGGACCGCTGCCCTTCAAGGCGGACAGGTCGATCCCGGCCTGCGCGGCCATGCGGCGCGCCAGCGGCGAGGCGAAGACCCGGTCACCGGCGCCGGCGTGGCCGTTGGCTATCGGTGCGGGCGATGAGGCCGAAGCAGGCGGGGCCGAAGGCGGCGACGGAGACGGCGGCAATGAGGAGGGGGCCGCCGGCGGCGGAGACGCTGCCTGGGGCTGTGCGGAGGGGGCGGCTGCCTGCGGCTTCGGAGCGGGCGCTGCCTCGCTGGGTATTGTCTCTCCGGCCTCGACCAGCACTGCGATCGGTTCGTTCACCTTGACGTTTGCGGCGCCGTCCTGGACCAGGATTTTGCCCAGCACGCCTTCGTCGACCGCCTCGACCTCCATCGTTGCCTTGTCAGTCTCGATTTCGGCGATCACATCGCCGGCCTTGATTTTGTCGCCTTCCTTCTTGAGCCAGCGGGCGAGCGTTCCCTCGGTCATCGTGGGGCTCAGCGCCGGCATCAGGATGTTGGTGGCCATCGGTAACGCTCCTGGTCAGACGATCTTCTTGACGGCTTCCACGACCCAGCCGGGTTGCGGCAGCGCGAGTTTCTCCAGGTTTGCCGCATAGGGCAGCGGCACATCGACGCCATGGACGCGGACCGGCGGCGCATCGAGCCAGTCGAAGGC
>JBEKLE010000040.1:0-28457 GCA_050010355.1 Rhodopila sp.
CCTATGCATGACGGGGATAAGCCCTAACCAGCGCCCAATGAGGGGTCGCGATTGGACGCGAAAAGGGGGTCGGAATTGGAAGCGATTTGACATTCATGCCGCCCGTGGATATGGCCGCGTGGCTACAGCAGGCTCCGCACTCTGTCGGCGCCCTCTGAAGCCAATCTCGGCGCGGCGGCCGGTTTTTGCATCGGCTTCCTCCTGCAACCAGACGAGCATTGCGTGCGGGTCGCGCTCGCCAAACAATGCCGCCTTTTGGCGGACTACTGCGAAATCGCCCGGCGTCAGCCCCTCAGGCAGCGCCCCGGGCGGCTCGGCATGCAACAGCCGTCTGAACGCCAGCGCGGCCCGCGGTGGATCCATGGCTCCGAAATGCAGCTTCAGGGTGAAGCGCCGCGGGACGGCATGGTCCATACGTTCGGGCAGATTCGTTGTGCACACGAAGGGCAGCGAGTGGCTCTCCATCCAGGTCAGCATTTCGTTCACCTGGCTCATTTCCCAACTCCGGACCGCGGCGCTCCGATCGAACAGCAGAGCCTCGGCCTCGTCTATGAGCAGCAGCGCGCCGCAGTCCCGTGATTCGCGGAAAGCGTTCGCGATGGCCTTCTCGCTGCCGCCGACGAACATCGAGAGCAGGTCTGAGGCCCGCTTTTGCAGCATCGGCAACGCCATATGGCGGGCCATGTGACGTGCGAACTCGCTCTTCCCGGTGCCGGGAGGGCCGGAAAGGCAAAGCGACCAGGCGCGCGACGTCGCGGGCTGTGCCAGCCGATCGCATAGGATGGTCAGATCCTGCGCACAGTTCACCAGGTCGAGATCGAAACCGACGTCCGGTCTTGTGGAGACCTCACGATGCCCCATGGCACCCATCACGCCGCGCAATGCCTGGGTAAGCGCCCGCTCGTTACCATCGGTCAGTCGCGCGGCGCGCGCTGCTCCGGCTGCGACCCCGGCCGAGGCTTCCCAGTCCTGTGCCAGGCGCTCAGGTGTATCGGCGGGCAGGCGCAGGTGCTCCTTCGCAATGACTCGGCGCCAAATCCGCGCACGCGTCGTCACGTCCGGCACCGGAACCTCGATGACCATGGTCATGCGCCGCAATGTGGCGGGATCCATCAGGGACAGGTCGTTACAGGTCCAAATCACCGGCACCGGCAAGGTTTCCAGGGTTCGGTGCAGAAAAGCCTTGGACAACGAGTCGCGCAGGTTGCCGTAGCTGTGTGGCGCTTCCAGGACATCCTCGGCCTCATCAAGCAGCACGGCGCCGTCGCGTGTTTTGGACAGCAAGGTGCAGGCCAGTCGCAATGCGCCGAAGCGCTGGCTGCGAGACGGCTCCTTCACTCCGTCGTAACCCTCATCGTCACTCCCCGTGGATTCGCCTGTGGCGAAGAGCTGCATGCGGGCGCGGGTCGCAAGCGCCTTGGCAAGTTCGGTCTTCCCGGTTCCAGGCGGTCCGACCAGCAGGACATGGACGCCGATCTCTCCGTCAAGGGCTGCTCGGCGCAGCAATCGCGCCGCCATCTCCGCGGACGCATGGACATGCGCAAAATCCGCCCAGCGCAAGGGCGTTTCCACGCGCATCCCGAGCAACCCCTGGACCCATGCATCCGTGGTGCTGAACGGGTTATGCATTAGCCGGGCAACGCGGGGCAGCAGGCTGGCGGCCGAACTGAAGTCGCCGAAGGGTTCCAGGTCGACAGTGATTAAACCACAGGCAACCAGCCGCGCGTTCTTTTCCAGGCGCAACGTAACGTCGAACACCTCGACACCGAGCAGTGCCGCGGCAAGACGCGGCAGTTCCCCGACTGCGTTCCAGGCCGCGTCGAGGAACGTTCGCATCGGGCGTTGGTGTGCACTGCCCCGTGCGATCAACAGCAGCAGATCCTGCTCCAGAACATCGAGGCCCAGGGCATTTGCCGCATGCAACGTGTTTGTCAGAACAACGTCATCGCCGATCGATGGCTTGGAGGCGAAGTCCGCCACCAGCTTTGCAAGCTCTTCGCGCGGGGCGATCGCTTCCAGGCCATCCGGCTGCTTCATCTTACGCCGACGGTTGGGGGGTGCCCAAGGCCGGTCCGGCTTGATGGCGCCCCCATGCAACGAGGGGGCAAACCGCTCTATCGCACCAACCAACAGATCGCCGCATCCGCTGTTCAAGGCGTTGTAGAGGTACCAGCCAAGTTCGTGTCTTTCTCGAATCACGGCAGCGGTCTTCCTTGTGGGAGTGTCATATTCGGGCCGGTGATGGTGTCGCTGAGTCGGCCAGGACTGGCCGACAGCGCAGGAGGAGGCTGGTCGCAGAACATCATTGCATTCGAGGCTAAAATCCGCCTTTCGCTGTTTGGCGCTGAGTGAGCCATGATTGGGGCCTGAGCAGACCAGGCCCGACCCCATCCATCCGTCTGGTTCACAC
Source organism: Rhodopila sp. (assembly GCA_050010355.1). Taxonomy (GTDB): domain Bacteria; phylum Pseudomonadota; class Alphaproteobacteria; order Acetobacterales; family Acetobacteraceae; genus Rhodopila. The sequence continues at coordinate 2,411 of JBEKLE010000040.1, forward strand.
CTCGCGGCTACGGCGAAGCGTGCGAATATCAGGCGACGACGTCAGAAATTGACGCATCGGCTCAGCACGCCGTGCTAGCATCGGGCTCATCCAGGACGATTCCTGTCCAAAGGGCACTTATCCGATGTACGCCAATGCGGAACGCTTACTGCATCTTGCCTTCATGATGCAGGGCACGCGCGCGGGCGTCTCGCTCGCGGATATTGAGTCCGCGTTTGGTATCGGGCGCCGGACGGCGGAGCGCCTGCGTGACGCGGTTCTGCGCGTGTTCCCTCAGGCTGAAGAGGCACCCGCGAGCGATTCGTTCAAGCGGTGGTACATACCGGCCGGGGTGCTGGCCAGACTGGTGACGTTCGAAGCCGACGAGTTGGCGGAACTCGAGCTGGCGGCGGAGCGCCTGCGCGCTGATGGGCTTGGCCCACGGGCAAAGACGATCGATGGACTGCTGGTCAAGCTAAAGGGACTGATGTCGGCAAACGCGAGCGCGCGCGTTGGTCCAGACCTCGAGGCCCTGCTGGAAGCAGAGGGCCATGCGATGCGAACTGGCCCCCGTCCGGTCATTGCCGATGACCTTATGAAGACGTTGCGCCAGGCCCTGCTGGGATGTGCAGTGGTTCGCCTGCAATACCGCAAGAGGACGACGCGCCAGCAGACGGCTGTTGATCTTGAGCCACACGGCCTCCTGTTCGGACAGCGCCATTATCTTGTGGCTTTCCAGGCTGGGGGCGTCGCGGCCGTCCCCAAGCTGTATGCGCTCTCGAATGTGGAATCGGCCATGCCGACCGGTGCGTTCTTCACGCGTCGCCAGGACTTCGACCTGCGCAAGTATGCCGCAGGTTCGTTTGGGGTCTTCCAGGAAGCGCCGGTCGAGGCAGTCTGGGTATTCTCGGCGGCGGCTGCGACGGATGCGCGCGAGCATCATTTCCATGCAACGGAGAAAAAGCGGGATTTGCCGGACGGATCACTCGAAGTGCGTTTCACCGCCGGTGGGTTGCTCGAAATGGCACGGCATCTGTTCACGTGGGGACCGGCAGTGAATGTCGTCCGCCCTCGAGCACTGCGGAAACTCTATGGCGACATGCTGCAAGAGGCGGCGCGCGGCAATCCGCCGTTGCTGGAGGGACCACACGAAACCAGGCCGTGATTTCAATGCCGGATTCGGCTGTTCCGGATGATTGGCCGGGCGCGCAGTGTCCTATGCAGCCGCCCACACCGGACGGCCGAGATCATCGACTGAGCCGGTATTGCCCGTCAGCGGATCAATCCAGACCGAGGCGAGGCGTGCCGCAACCGCGATCCCACCGAGGTGCCAGTCGTCAAGGTCCGACATATCCACCGTTAGGCGCCTCTCATTGCCTCTACCCAGGCAAATGACAATAGCAGATGGCGGCGGTCCAGTGGTTTCGCTTGCGGTTAGAAAGCCAACCAGAACATCGGCGAGATCGGCAAGACCCGCCGGGACATCGATATGCGTCATTGGCCATGCGGCTTGGACCAACGCCAGGGCGTTCGCCGGGCCGCAACTGGCGACAAATCGTTCGGTCGGCTCAAGGCCGGGATTGATTTCCGCCGCGGGATCCTCGCCCGGTGCCAGTGTGCACATGTAGTGGTTGATCCGTGAAGGCAGTCCGGTGTGCCCGCTGCGTTCAGACAGTCGCCCCGACATCGCCTCGGCAAACCACTTCGCACCGCGGCAAAAGTCATCCATGCCATCGGCATAGTAGCGCAGGGTGCCGAATTTCTCCTTGACCTGAATTATGGAGAAACGGAGGTCACGCTCAACAACCCTGGACGCAACAACAGCGGACAGGGCATCGATGAGTCCGAACCAGCCATCATGGGTCTGAAAACCAAATAGGCGGAATGGCCAGGGTTGCGTATCGAGGTGCCTCACGTAAAGACGTCGATGGTGCGAACGAAGGATGGACGAGAGGGACTCACGCATCGGATTGATCCCGCGACACGGATGTATTCTCGTTTCGCTTCTCTCGAATTATCGTTACGCAAAGCTCGATGCACTCATCGCAGATGAAGACCGTGGGTCCCGCGATGAGATGGTTTACCTCGTGCTGCCGTTTCCCACAGAATGAACAGCATACCGTCGGATCCTGCGGCACGTTTCCTCCTCAAGATGGATATAGAGTTGTGCCGGGTTGTGTCCGATGCGGCTTGCCCTGGGCAGTAAGGCTGTTGTTGCTCAAGTATGCGCTTCGTATCGGGATCGTGAAGCGCGGAAGATGACAGATGCACCAAAACTGCACTGCCGCCTGCCTAGCGGAATCCGAACGTCGGCACAATTCGCCGCCGCTTCGCAAAAAGCTGCGCAAGCGTGTAGGTGCGGCCGCCTTCAGTGGGCAATGATATCTCAGCAACCGTCGCGGCTCGTGTTGCCTCGTCCCAGGACAGCGGGCGGAACATCATGCAATCAAAGCAGCGCCCTTCCCGCAGCAACGCGTTGTCGATGCGATCGGGCTGCGTCAGGTTGGCCGTGAAGATGATTTTCTTCGTGCGCTCGCTCTTGAACGGTCCGTCACCGATGTTGAGAAATCGGGCCATCATCTTGTTGCCGTCATGCTCACGGTTCGTGAGGAAGAGGTCGGCATCCTCGATGATCATGAGCACCACGTCGTTGGTGAGAAAATCGACAAACAGGTCATCAGCGGAGAGAAGCTGCTCATCATAGGTGAACGCCGCGTCCCATTTGGAGTACCAGATCAGATTCCGAATGAATGACGTTTTTCCTGTACCGGTTTCCCCGAGCAGTACGAGGATATTCTCTTCGCTCTGCATGAATCTGTCATAGTAGTCGGAAATGCCCGGCGTGATCCACGGATAGTACTCGTTCCGGATGGGCTTCGGTTGGCTAAGCTGTATCGTCGCGCTGGACCGATGCCCTCTCGTGATGTAGTGCCAGATTATTTTCGGGACACGGAAGTCCTGGTTGGCAATCTCCGCCAGTTTTTTCCGGAGGGCTTTGATCTGCTTCTCCTGGCCATACCCGTTTACATAAATATTCCTATCCACGACGGTCCACATGTCGCGCGATGTGGGGCTGTAGTCCTGAACTTTCACAAAAATTGTGCCATCAATTTTCAGGTAAGCCAGACTTCTACTCAGCGTCCAGATGTGTGGACGCTCACCGACCACTTCCGTGATTACGTCACCAATCATATCGATTACGTGAGCGAAGGTATCACGTAGAGAGCGCTGAATCCCGAACGTCACGCAGCCATCTGCCAACGATCCGAGGAAGGCCGTGCGCGCGAGCGCATATTCCAGCGATTCCGCATCCGATGAATAGGCTCCAGTCGGAATCGTCGAGGCCGCCGGACTTACGCGCTCCGTCACTTGTGTGGTCTCCATAGGTTTCGTGCGGGAATGCCGCCGTTTCGGAGAACGCTTGATATCAGCTCAATACGACAGAAAAAGACGTATAGTAACGTTGGTGGGGTCGGTGAGTGTCAAACAAGGGGCGCTCGTAACCTGCGACGTCGCGGCTCCCCAGCGGATTCACCCGGACAAGGGTTTGATATGCCCTATTGCTTCGGCTGCATGATCCCTGATCTGTTCAGCTTCACTCGGGTCTTGGACAATGCGCTCTAATTCAGGTTGGGAAACTCCTTGATCGTCGACGAAACCAAGCAGCCAGATCGCCGCGGTGCGCGTCCACAATCGCATCCGCTTGTTCGTCGCCAAAGAGATGAAGATAGTGGGATCGATCGGATACTGCTGGATGATCCGTTTCGCGGCTTCCATTGCGTCGACGGGTTTTCCGCTCAGAATCCCGTCAAGGTCGTTTGGGTTCACGCTCATGTGCAGTAATTTTCATCGTGCCTCCCAAAAGCGCCCTTTTGCGCCGCAGCGACGCTCGTGTCCGGGTGGTTCGGTCAAGCGGGCCCGCCAACACGGCAATTGGTGCGGTGGTGGCAGGATGCCGGTCACCCGACTACGCGATGGCTGCACGAACGAAGACGGATGTGAACATAGCCAATTCTCATTTTCAAGCTGAGAAAACCGACAATCAACGAAAATCTTTAGGTTTTCTTCAGTGGGCGTGTTGCCGGTGTCAGACATTTTTCAGGCTCCGTCATTTCGTGACAAGGTATCTCGCGGCTGCCGACGACACAAAGGCAGTCGAGACAGACGCGGGTTTGTTTTGGCGTCTCTTCCGAACCATGGTCTTGCGACACCGCACATTTGGCTTTATGTGCTGCGATCCGTTTCAGAAGTTATACGTGACCGGAACTCCACACTTCTTTGCCCGTGAGCGGTGGGTTCTCCGGATCATTCCGTGGCATCCGGTTGGCGGACAGGGGTGGTCTGATCCTTTCCGGTCTTGCGGGCGGCGGAAATGGCTTTTTGTTCGGCGATCTTGGCTGCAACCCGATCACCCCATCGTGTCCATTTTTCGGTCGCGGGTATTGCTGGGTCGGTTGGGCTGGCGTTCCCTGATAGGGGAACCGACTTAGTGAGTGATACCGGCTCAACCACCGTGTCGCAGACTTCGCGACTTGGGCTTTCGGTATTATGTAGCAAACGCCAAAACGCCAATACCACAGCGCTTCATCAGTAGGACGTCGCAGATCGTTCATTGCGAGAGTATCCCGCGAATATAGGCATCCTGATCGGCGAGCGTATGGAATTGCTTCCCCTTAAAGGGTGCCTTCGCCCTTGTGATGATCTTTTCCTCATTCCTACCCACCAAGTCATGGGGATGGGCAGCCGGTTGTGTATTTTTTTGACCTGGTGGGTTATCCCCGGCGATTTCTTTGGAACACATTGTATTTTCTCGTCTGTTTTGATACGGGCACGGATGTGCAAGCAATCAGGTGGCGCTATTAAGCTTCTTTCTGCGTCCGTTGCCGAGATTCACAGAAGGCAACGCCGGGCTCGCAAGCCACCATCTCAAGCGTCGCCACCTGCGTCACCCGGCAGTGTTCCGGTTTGGGGCTGTTGAATAATCGTGATATTTGTAGCGATGTGTGGTGTTTGGCGCGGTTGAAAAATCATACGGTTTGAACCGTTGATCGACGGTGGTGAGATCATGCCGCGTCAGGATATGATCTGAGTCGAAGAAACTATGTGTGGGCAACACTCGTCTTTTGAAACCGTTGTTGTTTCGAGCATCCAGAAGATACCACAAAGGCATGTGCCGCCGGGGGGCGCGCCACCGGGGGCCATGGGGCCCTCTCGACCCCCAAGATCGTCGCCTTTGGCGCTTCAACGGGATCGGCAAGGGAAAGTTCCTGGGTCGATGCGGGCCGTGACCTTTTGTCCCGTTCTCAAACTGGGACGCCTCCCGTCGCCCGCGCTGATGCGCCCGCCGATCTCTCCATTGTCCAATATGCCATGAAGTGCCAGTGTCCCCGGAGTCCAGACGGGTTCCGACCACCCCATGAGCCAGCCCTCGCAATAGCTGGCCACTCGACGTCCGGGATCGCCCGATCGGGTGGCTCGTCCAGTCGGGGCCTACGCGCCTGTCCTTCTTGGAAGCCATCGTGAAAGGCCGCTGAATTATAGGCGACCAACGCCGGGTCGTAACATCTTGTCATTGATCTATACCCTTGGCTTCCACTGGATAAACGGCTCCACTGAAAACCCCGCTCGTCGATTAAGCGCCGCCATCCCCTTCCGTGCGGGAATGCGCATCCTGGCGTAAACCCCCCACCAATACTCGCGCTCCCGCTCGGACCGGAGGCGATTTTTCCGTTGCTCTCTCAGACGCTGGTGCAGCTTGCTGGCCTGTGCCCGCCACATCCAGGCACTGAGGCCATCCAGCCGCTCGTGCTGCTTGCTCTCAAATTTCGGCGGCGGCATGCGATGCAACGGCGGACGGCGGACAAAGTGCCCGTTTAGGAGATCCCATGCAATTGCCAGCGAGCCGTATTCGATCAGCCGATAGCGGAATGGTGACTCGGCCGGAGTGGTAACGACGTCTTCAGCGGGCTGCCCTTGCGTTTTAACGGTTATCAGGGGCCATGTATCGGTGACATTGGACACAGGGTTAGCTCTCAGCCGCTTTTCCGTTTCTTTGCTTCGATCATCCGCTTGCGAAGATCTTCGGTTTTGGCCCGCAGCGCTTCATCAGACAATGCGTACGCGTCAGCAGCTTGGACCTCGGCCAAGCGTCGAACGTACTGATCGTATGGCTTGGGCTTTGTCTCGGTCTCCATCTTAGCCTCCCTTAGATGATTTGGATCCACCTGGCTTTTGGGCTAGGCAACGGCGTATTGGAGTTCCATGAGGCGATCCATGCGACCACCTCATTTCCTGGGATGCCCCAAATCGGCCCCGTTACCACCCGTGGTTCGCTGTGAACGCGGGGCAGGACTTTACCCACCGCCCGCGCCATTTCGCAGTATTCGTAAACGGCCTTCACATCAGCAGGATTCAATCCATACTCGTTCGCCACGGCTTCAACGGTAATGCCTTCGTCGATATCGTCCACGAGACTTTGCACTGGCATCTCGCTCCCTTTGAGGACGGGCACACCGCCCATTTTGTCCCGCACGGATTCCACCAGCGTGCATTCGCTCCAATCAATCCATGCTGTCTTACACATCCCCAACCAAAATCCTTTCAACCGCAGACGCCGCCGCAGGTCAGGCCAGCTTCGCTTCTTCAGTCCTTGAATGGGTCGAATTCCCCGACCCCAGCCATCACCACGGCGAACGGACGCAACGTGTGCAGCACGCGCACAGATTCCCGATGCCACGACAACACGTCGGGGAGTCGCCGGTAGGCCATCGGGCTCTCATCCAGATCGGCGCCGATCAGCGTCACGCCACGGTCCCGCAGCCAGGCATCCATCTGCGCCCAGGTGAAACTGCGCCGGGCCTGCTGGCGTCCAAACAGCCGTCCGGCGCCGTGCACGGTGGAGTAAAGCGCCGCGCGCGCCTGCGGACTCTCCACGCCCTCGAGGATCACGGCGTCATCCCCCATGCTGCCGCCGACGAAACCGCGCTGGCCGGGAAAGGCTGGCGTCGCACCCTTGCGGACCACCCACAGGTCACGGCCGTCGTGATTTTCCCGCCACGCGTAATTGTGGTGGTTGTGAACCAGGTCGGTCACGGCACCGCCAATGATCTGGCGCACGCGCTCCACCACCCATTCGCGCCCGGCATACGAGTAACGCCCCGCAAGTTGCATGGCGGCGATGTAGCGACGGCCGATTTCCGTATCCTCGCCGACGACGGCGGGAGGAACATTCATGCCCTCCTTGCCGCCAGCCGCCTTCAGGTAGCGCGTGGCGCTGGTGTGCCCAAGGCCGCGACTGCCGAAATGAACGCCGATCCAGACAAAGCCCGCCTCGTCGCGCAGCAGATCCACGTAGTGGTTACCGGCCCCCACCGTGCCAAGCTGGGCTTCGGCTTTCTGACGATATGCGCTCATGTCGCTCTCGCGCCATGCGTCGGCGTCATCGAACAGCGCGTGCTCGGCACGTTCGGCATTGGCTCGGCCGACGCCGAACGAAACGACGCGCGCCACGTCGCGGCTGATGGCTGCGACCCGATTCTGGACTGCTTCGAACGGCACATCCAGCCGGACCGCCATGTTGCCGCAGCCGATGTCGAAGCCCACGCCGCTGATGCTGATTTGCTTCTCGAGGCGATGACCCCGCCGACCGGCTGGGCGTAGCCGACATGCCCGTCCGCGCAAACGACCCCGGCGACGGCATTTCCGACAGCCATGCAACTGCGCATCTGCGCGATCGTGGCTTCCGAATGGTCCCCGATGATGGTCAACGGGCTGTTTTGATACGCGGCTTCCTGCGGCGGCAGTTGCAGATCGGCGGCCTGACGCGCCATGACCTCCGCCCTGGCGGCATCGCGGAACGTGCACCAAGCTGGCATGCCCCGATCGCTGCCTGGCTTGGCGATGCGTCCATCAGGATCCATGCCCGCTTCCATCGCCATCTCGCGGCAACGGGCTTCCAGCGAATCATCGCGCTTTTTGATCATCGTATCTCGTTTGCGGTTACGCTCGCCGGTCAGCCATCCGGTGTGAGCAGGTTGTCTACGAAGGCCGGTACGATCTCACTGGCAAGGCCGTAGTGCGTCTCGTCGAACCGCGAGGCCCCTGCCGACGGCTCCAGATTGAGTTCAACCGTGTGGGCGCTTCGCTTTACCATTTGCACGAAATCGGCCGCCGGATAGACCGACCCGGAGGTGCCGATAGAGACAAACACGTCGCACTGTCCCAGCAGAGCATCGATTTCCTCAAGATGAAAGGGCACTTCCCCGAACCAGACAATGTCCGGGCGCAGCTTGGCCGCGCCACACGCCGGACACGGCGTATCGACGGAAACATCGCCGGTCCAGGCGTGGCGCGCGTTGCATGCCGTGCATCTGACTTGGTTCAGGCGGCCGTGCATATGCAGGACCCTGGAGGATCCGGCACGCTCGTGCAGATCGTCGACGTTCTGCGTCACCACGACCACATTGCCCGCCCACCGTTGTTCGAGCCGGGCAAGTGCGAGATGTGCCGGATTGGGCTGCACGGCCGGGCTGTTCGCCTGTGCCCGCCGCGCGTTGTAGAATCCGTGCACCGCCTCCGGGTCGTGCCGAAATGCAGCGGGCCGCGCAAGGTCCATCAAGCGCTGCGCCGACCAGAGACCATCCTTGTCGCGGAATGTCGGCAGGCCGGATTCGCGACTGATACCTGCACCGGTCAGCACGACGATGTTGGACGCATTCATTACTGGCTCCTGCTTTCAGTCGGGGCAGCCCGGCATAGGTCGGTCAAGCCAGACGATCTCATGCGGAAAGACTGACGCCTTGCGGTGCCCGCGGCCTGAGAGTGGTAGATCATAGGCCGCGCTGAACCAAGGCGCTTGCCGCGTTCGGGGCACCATATCGATTGTCCGGAATGTTCATGGGAAGGATATATCGCGCGCCCACGTCAGAATTGGACGCACATTCTGGACGAGGAGGTGTTACCAGCGCGGAGCATCTCAACCAGGCCATGTGGGTGCGGCATTGCCGGGCCGGGTACGAAGCGGCGAGGACGATCCAGGTTCATATCAGTCATTCGCGGAGGCCGCATTGCATCGGCAGGGATGGCCCTGTTTTCATGAATCCAGCGGAGCCGCGGATCACATATACCACTGGACCGCAAATTCTTCCGAACAGAACATGCGGAGGTGCGCGTTGCACTTCAGCCACCGCTCGACAACGCAACGCCGAGCGTCGAGGTCCTGCTGGCTCCCTGCTTCGGGATCGCGGTAAACAAATGGAAAATGCTCAGGAAACGCCGTCGCATCCTGATGGACGACGACAGCACCATGTGCCAGCCGCAATCGCAAACCGTCGAGGCCGATCAGATGCACAAACCTCGCGTGCGTGAAAGTTTGATCCCGCCAGATAAACAGATCGTCGGCCGTGAGGATGGCGCGCGTGGTGCCGGTGACAGGCGGTGCTGTCACGGTCCCCTGCACATTCGACGGGATACGCCATACGCAGCAGGTCGAGCCATGGGCGCGATTGAGGTGGGCATAGATCCACCGATCAGCGAACATCGGGCAACTCCACTGCAAAGCCATTGCCAATCCGTCGATGTTCGCTGCGGAGGAAACCATCCAGACCCAGCGGCAGCAGGCAGCGTAAAAGTAGCATTCCACACACCTTCGGAGTGAACCATTTGACGCCCGCGTGTTCGGGAGCTGGCGGATTGTGTTCTGCCTCAGGCTCCGGAACCCAGGCATTGTAGACGATCCGAATACCCCGGTGATCCGTCCAATCCTGACGTCCCGAGCGTATATTCGTCAGATGCTGGACCGGAGTATTTGACATGAGCGCACCCTTCGAACGAAAGCCTCCTACCTTGGATCGAGACAATACCCGGCTGTCGACGTCCTTCGATCGAGACTTTAGCGAGGCTGTCGGCCCCGTCGTGTCGCCGACGACACCGCCCCGACGCGCGGGCGCTTTCGTCCATTCAAACCAAAACCGGGTTTTTCCCTCGCCATCGCAGACAAAACCGGATTGATAGACGGCATGCTGCTGTCCATCACCACGACGCATCGTCCCGCGACGGACCTCGGATACCTGCTGGCCAAGCATCCGGACCGGTTGCAGACCTTCACGCTGGGTTTCGGCGAGGCGCACATCGTGTATCCGGAAGCGTCGGACAGCCGATGCACTGCGGTGCTCATCCTCGATCTTGATCCGGTCTCGCTGGTTCGGGGACGCCCGGCGGCCGGAAGTGATGCGGAGGTCGGCGCAGGACCGCTCGCGAACTATGTAAATGACCGACCCTACGTGGCCTCGTCCTTCCTCAGCGTCGCGATCGCCAAAGTGCTCGGGTCCGCACTTGGCGGCCGTGCGACAACGGCGTCAGACCTCGTCACCGCTGATCTGCCCCTCAGCGCCACCGTTGGCCCGATCCGGGTTCGCGGCGGGGTGGCGGTGATCGAGCGGTTGTTCCTTCCGCTCGGGTACCAGGTCACCGCCGAGCCGGTCGCCAGCACCGGATGCGCTCCGCGTCACTGGATGCTCACCGTATCGGCAACCATCCGGCTGCAAACACTTCTCTCGCACCTCTATGTCCTCATCCCGGTGATGGACGACGACAAGCACTACTGGGTGTCCGACGACGAGATCGAGAAGCTGCTGCGTCACGGGGAAGGCTGGCTCGCCGGACATCCGGAGCGGAAGTTCATCACCCGGCGCTATCTGTGGCGCGGGCCGAGGCTCGCCCGCAAGGCGCTCGACCGGCTGGCCGCACTGGACACCGAAGGCGACGCCATGCAGACCGAAACGGGTTCGGGCCTCACGGCATCGGTGGGTGAAGAGCCGTCGACCCTGAACAACCTTCGGCACCAGATCGTCCTGCGAGCGATCCAGGACAGCGGCGCCACCAGTGTGCTTGATCTGGGGTGCGGCGAGGGGCGACTGCTGCGCCTGCTGCTGGCAGACAAGCGCTTCGAAAAAATCGTTGGGGTGGACGTGTCGATGCCCACCCTGGATGCCGCGCGTGAGTGGCTGAACCTGGAGCGAATGCCTGACCGGCAGCGGGACCGCCTGAGCCTGCTGCAATCCGCGCTGACCTACCGCGATCGGCGCCTTGCCGGTTTTGATGCCGCGGCGCTGGTGGAGGTTGTCGAGCACCTCGATCCCCGGCGTCTGCCAGCCTTCGAGGGGGCCGTTTTCGGTCACGCCCGGCCCGTCACAGTCGTCCTGACTACCCCGAACCGCGACTGGAACGCGACGATCCCGGCGCTTGCCGATGGCAGGCTGCGCCATCGTGACCACCGCTTCGAGTGGACACGCGCCGAGTTCGCTGGATGGACCGCGAAAGTCGCCGCGGCGTTCGGCTATGAGGCTCACCTGAACGGCATCGGCGAACCGCACCCTGGACTGGGCTGTCCCACGCAGATGGCGGTGTTCCGGTGCCTCTGACCATTCCTGATTTCTCGCTCGTGCTGATGATGGGCGCTTCCGGGTCGGGCAAGTCGACATTCGCGGCGCGGCACTTTCAGCCGAGCGAGATCCTGTCCTCCGACCGTTGCCGAGGCATGGTGGCCGATGACGAGGCCGATCAGTCGGCCACCGGCGATGCATTCGACGTGCTTTACTACATTGCAGCGAAGCGGTTGGCTGCGCGGCGGTTGACAGTGATCGATGCGACGAACCTGCGCGCGGAGGATCGTAAGCACGCGATCGAATTGGCGCGGCGGTATCACGCTCTGCCGGTCGTGTTCGCGCTGGACGTCCCGGAAGCGATTTGCGCCGGGCGCAATCGCGATCGACCCGACCGGGCGTTTGGCGCGCACGTGATCCGAAACCAGGTTCAACTGCTCCGGCGTTCGCTGCGAGGCCTCCAGCGGGAGGGCTTCCGGATCGTCCACACCCTGTCCTCTGTCGAGGCGGTCGGCGGCACCGAGGTCGCGAGGGAACCGCTGTTCACCGACCGGCGGACCGACACCGGCCCGTTCGACATCATCGGCGACGTCCATGGCTGCCTGAGCGAACTCACCCGGTTGCTGGAACACCTCGGTTATCTCCGAAGCGACGTTGCGTGGCGCCATCCTGGCGGGCGACGGGCGATCTTCCTCGGCGACCTGGTGGATCGCGGGCCTGACAGCCCCGGGGTGCTGCGCCTGGTCATGGACATGGTTGCAACCGGCGCCGCTCTGGCCGTTCAGGGAAACCACGACGTGAGGCTGTTCCGCAAACTCTCGGGGCGGGACGTGCAGGTGACGCACGGATTAGCCGAGACACTGTCCCAACTGGAGGCGCTGCCAGAGGCTGTCCGCGTGCCGTTCATTGCGGAAAGCCGTAACTTCCTCGATGGGTTGCGCAGCCACTACTGGCTGGACGGCGGGAAACTCGTCGTTGCCCATGCGGGACTGAAGGCGAAAATGCATGGCCGTGGCTCCGGTGCGGTCCGCAATTTTGCGCTCTACGGCGAGACGACCGGGGAGACGGATGAATTCGGCCTGCCGGTTCGATATGAGTGGGCCCGAGACTACCGAGGCGCAGCCATGGTCGTCTACGGCCACACCCCGGTGCTGAATCCCGAATGGATCAACCGGACGATTTGCATCGACACCGGCTGCGTGTTTGGCGGCAAGCTCATGGCCCTGCGGTACCCGGAACGCGAACTGGTCTCCATTCGGGCCGATCAGATGTACGCAGAACCTGCGCGGCCCCCAACCGCGGCCCCGGCGGCAGAAGCCTACAATTTGCTCGACATCGAGGACGTGTTGGGTAAGCGCATCATCACCACCACCCTGATGCCTTCCATTGTCGTGCGAGAGGAGAACGCGGCCGTCGCCATCGAGGTCATGAGCCGGTTCTGCATTGATCCGCGCTGGCTCATCTACCTGCCGCCAACCATGTCGCCGTCGGAAACAAGCAAGCGGGACGGGATGCTGGAGCATCCCGACGAGGCGTTTGCTTACTACCGCAAGGCAGGCGTGCGTCAGGTTGTCGTGGAAGAAAAGCACATGGGGTCGCGGGCGATTGTGGTTATCTGTCGCGATGCCGCTGTCGCCGTCGCCCGGTTTCGTGTTCACGGAACGCAGCGTGGCGTCATCTACACCCGCACCGGCCGCGCTTTTTTCACCGACACCGCAACCGAGCAAAGGGTGCTCGACCTCCTGGCACGCGCCATGACGGCGGCTGGCTTCTGGGATCGCTTCGGCACCGGCTGGGCATGCCTGGACGTGGAGCTGATGCCCTGGTCGGCCAAGGCGGGATCGTTGATCGACGAGCAGTATGCCCCAGTCGGCGCGGCGGCCATCAGCGGCCTTGGCGCCGCCGTCGATATTCTTGCAAGCGCCCGTGCACGCGGCCAGGATGTTGGATCCCTCCAGGATCGGTTCGAGGCGCGGCGCAACGCGGCACAGGACTACGATGCGGCCTGGCGCCGATACGCCTGGCCCGTTGACAGTATTGAGGACCTGAAAGTCGCGCCGTTCCACCTCCTCGCGACCGAGGGTGCGGTCCATCATGACAAGGACCACGCGTGGCACATGCGTGTGCTGACCGGCATCTGCGAACACGATACTGCAATCTTGCGGGCGACGGACTGGCACGAGGTTCACCTCGCCGACGATGAGGCAGTGGCTCGGTCGGTTGCGTGGTGGGAGGAGTTGACTCGGAAGGGCGGTGAAGGCGTTGTCGTGAAGCCCGCCAGCTTCGTTACGCACGGATTGAAGGGCTTGGTTCAACCGGCGCTGAAGGTTCGCGGGCGGGAATATCTTCGGCTGATCTACGGCCCGGAATATACGCTGCCGGGCAAGCTGGAGCGGCTACGCGAACGGTCTCTCAACGGCAAACGGCGTCTTGCGGCCCGGGAATTTGCGCTTGGTCTGGAGGCCCTGACCAGATTTGTCGCCGCCGAACCGTTGCGGCGGGTGCATGAGTGCGTTTTTGGGGTCCTCGCACTTGAGAGCGAACCTCTCGACCCGAGGCTTTGACTTGGGACGGGGCCGTGGGGCCGCCAGTCGATGGTCCGCATCAGTATGGCGTGCGTTGGAGCGAGATCGAATCGAGTAAGGAGGCTACACGTGAACGAAGCACTCGAGCAGGTCAACGAAGACCCTGGAGCCCCATCGCTCCTTCCAGGTGTGCCATCAGAGGTTGCCCAGGAATTTTTGCGGGGGCTTGATGATGTAAGGAATGGACGCATCGTTGATGCCGATACAGTAATTGCTGAAAGCCGTTGGATGATAACCCAATATCGGGAAAAGAAGAGGCAGTTTCGACCTCAGACCGCGAAAATTCCTGTGGTATCTGGTGTAATCAGCGGCGTTCCCATTGAAGAGATGGAGGCATGGGAAGAAGCGCAGAATGAAGAAATTGATTTGCCAGAACCGAAAGCGCGGCGAATTGAATGAGGTTTACTGTCCTCCTGACTTTAGAACGAGTTCACGCGCATGAATGCGGGCCATGGGAGGGTGCAGCCGTTGCAACGGATTGCTGGAGTTAAACCTACTTTAGAGGCGGCGCACGATCAGTCATTCCGCAATCGTCCACTCATCGAGAACGGTGGGGCGTGTGGTTGCTTCTACTGCCTCAAGACGTTTGATGCGAGTGAAGTGGTTATGTGGGTGCATCACGATTCGACCGCGTTATGTCCGCACTGCGGCATTGATGCGGTCCTGTCATCCAAGGGCTGTTCGATCGCGGCCGCCTTCCTCCACAGCATGCATGCACGCTGGTTCAAGCGAACTGTGCGGCTTGATCTATCCGCTGAACTCAGGAGATTGCCGAAATCAGTGGTGGCCGATCGCTGTTTCGGCGAGCTTCGGGGGTCTCAGCCGACATCCGAAACCAAGCTTACGCGGCCGATCCGAAAGGCGTGAACGAATGGCCAGGCGGAGAAAGACCACAGAAACGGATACAGCAAGTCGGGGGCTGTTGCTGGGTGGCTTCCGGATCGATCCGAGATTGGGTGGCGAGCGGATCGAACGCCTGCCGTTCCTGTCCCATGGACCGGTCGAGATCCGGTTGCGATGCCCATTAACCTTCCTGATTGGCGAGAACGGATCCGGCAAAACGACCCTGCTGGAGGCCATCGCCGCACGCTGCGCCATTCGACCCGGTGGCGGCCAGAGCTACGCGGAAACCGAGGATGGCGAGTCGACGGCGATTTCCGAAGCGGTCACCGTGCAATTCCCCGGACGTCGGCAAAAGGGCTTGTTCCTGCGGGCTGACCGATTCGCCGAGATGATGACGCGGGCGGGACGCATTCCCATGGCCACGACCGGGGAGTGGCGGCTGGCAGATGAGCAGAGCCGGGGCGAGGGCGTGCTATCCCTGCTGACCGCCAGGGTGGACGGCAGCGAGGGTATGCTTTACCTGCTCGACGAGCCGGAAACCGGGTTGTCGCCACAGCGGCAGATGGCTCTGCTGTGTCTGCTGGATGAGCTCCATCGGGATGGTCGGTCTCAGGCGCTGGTGGCGACGCACTCGCCGATCCTCATGAGCCATCCGGAATGCGATCTTCTGTGGGTCGATGAGGACGGCATTAACCGGCGGCCTCTGGTTGATATCCCGCACTGGCGCGACATGAACCGGTTCATGCGTGATCCCGAAACATCTCTCAGCCGTCTGTTGGGTTGACAAGCCTACTGTAGGAACGAAATCGCCATAATGTGGCAAGGGCCAACAAAACGAAGCGGCGTTCGATTAAGCGGTTCGGAGGAGAGATGGCTCAACCCAGATGCTATGCTCATCTCCCGCACCATCGACGAATTCAAGCTCTGCCTGACCAAAGCTGTAGCTGGCTAGCCTCACCGGTCGCCCAATTATTGACCGGATTGCAGCCTGATCCTCCTCGGGCAGCCCCTGAAGCAAGCCGGGGGGCAGCGTGGCCAGAATCACCATATCTCCAACTTTAGCTTCGGGCATTGTTTGCTCCACTATCATTTGCTCCAACTGGCAGCGGCGTCCGACGCACGTATGGGAGAAAAGTCAACGTTCGGATCAAGAAGGTTTTTCGAGCGCAATTGGTATTGCTGGCGGCTGCTCGCGGTTCAATCCCGCATAAAACGCCTTTAGCCTGTCGCGTCGCGCCTGTTTTTCCCGTGCAAATCCGGTGGTCCGCCATTCCTTGAAGGCACGTTGTTCGTCAGGGGTCATCGGTGGTAGCGCGTCCAGTTGTTCGCGTGTGGGCCATGTAAACGAGCAAGGTCGGCTGATGACCCTCTCCCATGCGGCCGCCGCCTGTTCTTGTGTCGCGCCGCACTCGATGTGGACCGCCACGAAGCGATCACGCACCCACACCATCACATCGTTCGTTGTATGCCATATCGGAATCATAGTGATCTTTCGAAAAACAGCATAATCAAGACGGTACCGGACAGACTCCGCAGATAAGGTCTTTTGTCGTGGTGGTAAGACGATCCCAAGTCTGTGTTCGCCCGAGGGGATACGCCGCCGGATTTTATCCCGGCTGGGGGCGGGCTTTCGCCCATCTGACCACCCGTTGATGAGGGGCGTTCTCACGAAGGCGTTCCAGGACGGCACCTCGTTCGCAATCAGTCCAGCTTCCATCGCGGCGAATGGCACGTCCCGATCCGATCCGACAACCTGCTGTCGTAAACGACGAAGGCATTCCAAGACGGCACCTCGAATTGCGAGCAGCGGCTCACAGCCAGTCGCCGTTGTCGGCAAGGTCATCGGCCAGGCGACGTGGACCGCCTCCCTCGAGCCACGACTGGTATGACATCAATACCATCTGATACTTGTTCGGACTCAGGCTTCTGCCCGTCTCGTCCTCGAACTCGCCTGAATACGCCGCAACCCGTGGATCATCGGGACCATCAAAATAGACCACGCGGCATCCTGGATCGCCCCATAGCCAGCCTCGGGGGGCGGCAACTGCATGTGATAGTTTCATTTTTTCGAACCATTTGAGATGTCGCCTGACCGTGGTCACATAACGCTTCTCCGCGAAGTCGAAAGGATCCCTGCCAAACTGGATAAAGTACATATCGCGTTTTTCGTGATCCATGATCTGGTCTATCGTCTCGACTAACTGCGGCACTGAACCCACCCCTATTTCGATCGCCAAAGCGTGAGCTGCTATTTCTTCCGGTCGATAATCGGACTGGCGGGCGGACGCGGATCGGGCTCGCCGGTTTCAATCTCCCGCAGGCAGCCCCAACAATCGCCGCCGCAGTCAGTATCCAATGGCGTGTCAATCGGTTCACCCGTCGTCTGCTCGCGGGCACCCAGGTCAGCCCAAGTGGTCGACGAAAGCGGGCGGCCGCAAAGGGGACATCGATTGGCCATCAGGGACTTCCATCACCACGGGCAAACTTCAAAATGCCCTCTATCTGCTCGCGGGTTATCCCGTCCCACATCCCGGACAGCTCTTCAACCGAGTGACCGGCATCCCAGTTCTGCACGATCGCATCCGCAGGCATCCGGGGGGCGGATTTCAGACACCACGCGCCGCCCAGGAAGCCTGGATGCGACCGCACGAGGTCACATTGACTCCAATCAACGGGTGGTGGTTCATTTTCTTCGTAACTCATCTTTTGCCGTTCATTGAGGAGGCCGGGCACGCGGACGGTGACGGAGCCTTGAAGTGCGGGATTTGGCGCACACCGAGACGGGCGGCTCACGTATTGGGTGGCGCGACACCTATAAGCCTGCGGTTCAGGGTGATAGCATCGCGGTAGCGGTGGATGCATCAATCCGGAGCATTGTTTCCTTTTGTATCTATGGCCAGTCGATGTATCAGGGCGTCACGCAGGCGCCTTGCCTCACGCCGCATCGTCCCGCGCCATTCTTCGGTGCCAGCGCGCCAGATCTGTCGTTCATTGAGATGCAGGGATTCCGGCGGTCGCCGCTCAAAGGCCAGCCGCCGAGCCAGAAGGTCATCTTCGGCCGTCTGATCGATGACCGCTGCCGCCTGTTCCGCCTGCATCACATAACGGCACATAAAGACGAATCGTGCCCGAGACAGATCCGCGCGGCGCAAGAGCTTAGGCGGCGGCTCGCATGGCACATCGGTCGGCGGATCGGCGATGATGCCTTCTATGATCTTATCACCGTGGGCCTGCATGTATCTCGCCAAGGCGAGGAACGCGGAGCGTTGCTCATTCAACAACCAGGTCCAGGCTGCGATATGCGCCGGATCTTCGCTTTTAAGATCGTAGTAATCAACCGCCTCTGACGAGAGTGCGGCCTGGGTCACGAGACCGACGAAGCGGCCATACGGCGGTACGAATTCATCAACAGGACAATCAGACATGTGTGTTTGAGCAAAGCTGCCCCAGGTTAAAGGTCGGACGAGTTGGTGTCTTCATAAGGCTCCACGAATTTATGCAGGCCTTTTTGCCACTCCGGGTTTGCCTCTCTTTTGAGCCACGAAGCCTCTTCGGCTGCCCGCGTCGCCGCGGCCGCGCGATCCTCTTTCGTCACGCGCACGACGTCGATAGCAAGGTCGAGGCAGTCATCACATATTGCTGCTGATCCGTCGGGTGCCGTGACCAGTATCCCTACATCAGTTTGTGGTCGGGCGCAGAAGGTGCAGAATAGGAATGGTTGATCGCTCATGACCTTGATCGTTGTCGGTGCCTCACGGGACGTCTTTCGCCAGATCGTGGTCAGACCTCTCGGCGCGCGTCATCCGTTTCGGCTGGGCTGACGGGTAGACCGATCCAGAGCATGTGCTTGCACCATCTTCGCTGCACGAGGAGGTATCCAGCAAACCTACGCCAGACTTGGACGTATGCCGCTCCAATTGACTGGAACGAACGCTCACCTGGTCGAGCTCGGTGCCGAGTGGGTTGCGGGTTGCTGCAACGATGCCGAACGCTGACGGCACCTATCGGCTTCAAGGGTCGACGGCTGATGACAGAATGAGCCTGACCTGGTCCATTGTGGAATGCGCCGTTTGGGCGAAAAAACCAGGCGCACGCCGCCGAAAGTGAGGTCTATCTGTCGGTTCCGGAACAGCGGACACTCCGAAGCTCCGCGTGACCGAAGGTCGGCGGCGGGATGTTCTCGGCAGAGTTGATGAGGTAGCCGAGTCTTGGTGAAGACGCGCAACTAATGCTTCCGGCGCGGTCAATCCCGCTGGCCGTAGGTGGGGACACGCTGCCCCCGGCTGGCTCTGACTACCGACCAAGCGGCAGGTGGGCGCGGACCTTGGCCTGTTCTCGCCGCAGTTGCTCGGCGGGAATGACGCGCGCGGCCTGCTTTTGATCGCCGAGGCCAAGTTCAATCTCGATGAACCCGTCCTGGCGAAGGCGCTACCGCGTGACGCCCGAATGGTCCATCTGGAAACGGGCCATTTCGATGCCCTGGCCGCGACGCGCGATCTCATGCCAGGCCGCGAGCGCGGCGGGGCGAAGCTGAACGCCGACCGCAGCACCCGCCTCGTTCGTCGGAACATTCGGCGTCGCCTCTTTGTCGCGTTTGGCAGCAGGGTCGTGCAGCAGCTTAGCCGCGAGCAGAAGGACATCGGGGCCGAACAGCATTCGGCAGGCACCCGTGGCGTTGTGTTGCAACAATCGTCGCCGACCTATGGCGCCGCGATCCGACCGCCCATCCCACAATCATCTCGGACGTGGCGACATAAGGATCGGATATATGTACGAACCGTTATTGCGGACCAAATCCTTGGCGTGGCTTGCCTAACACGCGGCGGCAAGACTATCGCATCGCGCTGCCGCCATGCTGGACCAGCCACACGCAGATACTGCACGAACTCATTATGGTATAAGACGAGGCATGGTTAAGCTCGTCGGTATTTCGAAGTGCGGCACGCGCGGTCTGTCCCTCTGCGGTCGAGGTCAGTTTTTCCAACCGGGACGCAGGCACTCCCACGCTGGTCGCCCGTGCTCCTATGAGGTTCCAAGATATGCCTCGAGCAGCATCGCCTTCAGGGTGCCGAATCTCTCCCTGCGTGCCGCGACGAGGTCAGGCGGGTTGGAAAAGTCATCGTCCGGTTCACCTTCCTCAATGGCTTCGGCCCGGTCAGCATCGTCCAGTTCCCGCTCGCGCTCCATCCTCATGAGGTGCGCCTGGAGTTCCTGCAAATCGAATATGCGCCTCACTTCGGCAACAAAGCCGGGCAGTTCGCGCGCGAAATCGGGGTGTTCCCAGGCGGCCTAGGCAAAGTTCATGAGTTTCTCAGCCACGAGGTAATCGAAGGCCGACTGGAGGCCGAATCTCTCCTTGATGGCCGTCGCCGCCCCGCATTGTTCTGTCCACACGATTCGGGCCGGGCTAGCGGTCATCAGCATGACTCCCTAATTCGCACGTATGTTCCTTACGCACAGTCTAAGCGATTGCCATGCCACAATACGTTGGCAGCGCAGCCTACACTATAGTCTTGCAGCGCGCACGCGACGGCATGCCGACCGCCAGTTTAAATCTCCTCGCGGAAACACAGCCCCCTTCATTGACCCACGAGCCAAGGGATTGGACGGTTTCAAGTGATGAACCCGGGCCGATTTGAGGTTTTTTACCCAGGCCGTCACAGCGGTCGTTCCGGCGCAAGCGGCGGTGCTGGTGCCATCGGCCAACATCCGCGACACCGACAATCCGCGGCCGACCGGATCCATGTTCAAAGCATTTGTAGTGCTTACCCGAAGTCAATCAGCGGGCGGGGACGACCATTAATCACGGGCATCGACGGCCAGGATTCGCGGCCAATCCAGACTGAAACGATTTCTGATTCTGATCAGCGCGTTAAGGCCGAACTGGATGCGTATATTCCACGAAACAACTCCGACAAGGACCGCGTCGGATTCCTGCAACGGCCCCGGGCGGCTGTCCAGTTGCTAAGCTGAATCCCTCGCCGCCGCGATGCCAACGGGCACCGGGTGACTGCGCCGCTTTGTTACGAGCCACGACCCGTGCAAGCTGACCTGACGCAGCCCGAGGTGAGCTTGGACACCTCCTGCACGTACGCGCCGTTTGGCTGATCCAATGGGCGGCGGCAGTTTCGGGTGGAATCAGCGTCCCGGCAGTCGATGGCATCGAGTTCCTGCGAAAGGTCACGTTACCAGCCTCGAAGGCCTCGGCCGTCGGTCGGTGCCGAACTGGGTCTTCACGAAAGTGGCACGTCTCCTGAATTCCGGGCGGAAGCGGGAAATTCGAACCGCGAAACGAATGGTCTACACCTGCGAGGCTCGTTGAGCTCGTCATTTAAGTGACAGGGCCGATCGATCCTGACTCGCATGGCCTTGGTCGCAGCCTCATCTCGCCTCACGGTTAAGGACAACGGCCTTGCGTGGCCCGGCACCATTTGGTTGAACCCATTCTTTAGCCGCACAGGCGGAGCCTCATGAGAACAGGAAGGCACCGCTGAGGGCCGCCCAACACGCGGCAAGGAAGTTCAAGGACGCCGAGAGTTGCCGCTCACGAATCGGCAGCGCAGCCGAAACGGCCCAGGTCAGGCCGGAGAGAATCGTCAGACCCGCGCTGACTGTCTCCTGGGTGAGGCCCAGGCGCATCGCGAAAATGGACGCGGCGATTGATGTCACGATGGCGGCGGTCGACCAGGACTTGATGGCATACTTCAGGAATTGCATCATTGGGGCCTCCGGGGTTGAACACCCCAGCCATTGGCCGTGGAAATCTCGTGAGAGCATTTGGCAATTCCGGAATTCCCAGATTGCCCGGACGGGCATGATGGCCTGGACGTCTGGGGCCGTTTTCCGGGACCTGTTCGACAGCGGCGCTGGGCGGATCCATAAGCCGGGGGCATCAAAGGCCTGGACCTGGTCAGACTTCAGGCGAAGCTACGAGGAGGCACGTCCGAAAATTCAGGCTGACGCGGCATCCTCTTCGCCATTTCCGGAAGACCCGAAGACTTTGGCGCGCTGGATTAACGGGGAGAGGCGCATCCAGGCCCGCTTTCGCAAGCCCATCCTGGCGGTGTTCTACGGGCTCCAGCACGTTGCGGAGAGACGCGATTCGGCGCTTCAGCAGGCGTGGGCGGAAGATGACCGCGTTGGCCGACCGAAACGTCCATCAGGACAGGGTGGTGGCGCGGCATACGATGAGTGCAGAGGTTCGGGTGCCTTGTCGTCACCGGATGAGCTTGGGCAGGCGCTTCCGTGTTCAGATGCTACCTCGGTCGACACTGCTCGTCGCTTCGTTCCGTTCCGTCGCCCATCCCTGGTGGGCCGCGGGACCGATCTCGATCGGATCCACCGGGCGCTGTTCAACGGACCGGCAGCGATCATTCCAGCTTTGAGCGGTATGGGAGGAATCGGAAAGACGCAACTGGCTGTCGCCTACGCCTACGACTCCAGAGCCGCCATTTATCGGGATGGGATATTCTGGATTCACGCGGCCTCGCCACTCCTGCCGCAGTTCGCCGATTACGCGGCGCAGTTGGGTGTCGAGCCGACAGGTCCCGTGCCGGACACCGGAGAGTATCGTCGGCAGCTTGCGCTTCGTTGGGTTGCTTACCTCCGCCGCCACACAGCCACCCTGGTCATCATCGACAATGTCCAGGTGCCGGATTTCCTCACACGGCGGGTTCCCGGTCTGGACACGGAGACACTGTCGGGATTACCGGGCCGGTCGCTCGTTACCAGTCGGCACCGACGCCTGGAGGGCTGCGAAGCCATCCCGTTGGACGTGCTGCCCGCACCGGACGCTGCTGCTCTCCTGGTGGAGGAGTGCCGATGGACGCGGGTGGATTTGGACCGACGGCGGATCGCCGCAATCTGCAATCGGCTGGGACGTCTTCCGCTCGCAATCAAACTGGCCGGGTCACTGGCGCGGTTAGCTTCATCCGGCCCGAGAGATTTGCTCGATCTGCTGCGCAAACGCGGGGTCGTCGACCTGTTTCGGGCCGGGCGCCTCCCCACGCCTGCGGACTATTCGAAGACCATCGACAAGGTCCTTCAGGAGAGCTGGGAGGCAATCCCGGCGGAAGACAGCCTGGCCCAGTGTTTCATTTGGACGCTTGCTATTTTTCCGGAGAGCCGGATTGTGGGTCACTGGCTGATGCGTGTGCTTGCACCGTTGGGTCGTCAGCCGCTGAGCGACCCAGTAGATCCTCTAACCCGCGCCGCCGCGACGCTTGCGGACCGCAATCTGGTCGAGATGCCGGAGGCGGGCTCATTTCGACTGCACCCGCTTATCCGGGAGCACGCCCTCGGCGTCGCGCCGCATGGATTCGGACGTTCGGTGGTTGCAGCTTTCCTCTCTCAGATCGAGAAGCCTGAGTTGCTGGTCCAGGCTAAAAGCTCCGACTTTGCAGGACTGCTGGCGCAACTGCCCGTCCTTGAGGAACAAGTGCACGACGACCCGCCCGGTGTGAAGGCCGTTCGGGATCTCGAAAGGCTGCTTGGGCTCGAGGCCGACATTATCGTCCCGCACTCGTCCGACCCGTTGGCGCAGCTTCATCGCCGCGCCAGGCTTATTGGACTGGACCATCTTGCCTCTCGGCTCGCAGCCGCGCGCTCAAGGGTGAGAAAACCCTGGCTCCGACTCCGGTGGACTTCGGAGAGAACCGATCCGGCGCTTGTCCGCATCTGCCTGGTGCCAGATGGACCGATCGCTTACATCGTCGCCGACGCCGAGGGCTATCGGGCGGTCACCTGTGGTCAGGACGGCACGGCCCGCATCTGGGATTTGCGCGCTTGTGTTCCCGGCCCGATCCTTGGGAGGCACGAAAGCCGCATCCTGGCAGCTTCCATTACCCCGGACGGCACGCTGGCTCTGACGTCCAGCCATCCGGCTGATCTCAGGCTTTGGGACCTGGAGGAGGAAGCGTTACGATCCAGTCTGTGTGGCGCCGCAGACACCGTTATCACTTGCGCTGTCTCTGCGGACGGGAGCACGGCGGTTGCAGGGTCGCCGAATGGCGCACTGACGGTATGGAACCTGCGCTGTGAAACGCCATCGTTCTCGTTTCATGCGCACGAGGACGCGGTCCGCTGCTGCGCGTTGAACGCAGACGGGAGTTTGGCAGTCACCGGCTCGTCGGATCAAACTCTCAAGGTCTGGAACCTCAGAACAAGAACCCTGGTCCAGACTCTCGAAGGCCACAAGGACGATGTTACAGCCTGTGTGCTGTCCGCCGACGAAAAGCTCGTCATCTCCGGAAGCAACGACACGACGGTTTGGGTCTGGGAACTCGCGGACGGCCAGCACCGCAAGATGATCGATGAGCACGACTTCTGGGTGCACTCCTGTGCGCTTTCGGCTGACAGGCGCACGGCCGTCCCAGCGTCCGAGGACAACTCGGTCCGCATATGGGACATCGAGACTGGCCGCTGCCGTTCCATCTTGAGGGGACACGGGGCGGCCGCTCGACAACACGTTGCGGCTCTGGGACGGTGTCACTGGATCGGTGACGCGTGTGCTCGAAGGGCACACTAACTGGGTTGTTGCATGCGGCATAACGGGCGACGGCAGCGCTGCGGTATCCGGCTCACGGGACAACTCCGTACGCGTTTGGACAGCCGACGGTTCGCGCGTCGTTGCGACGCACTCTGGCCGTGTCACCGCCAGCAAGTTCGCTCTTGCCGGGCGTGTTGTGCTGTCGGCGGGGCATGATGAAACCGTGCGCCTCAGCGACACTGCGACCGGCGATCTTATCATGCCCGAACTGCGCCTTGGCCGAACGATCACTGGCTGCGCCGTCTCCGAAGATCTTCGGGTCGTTGTCGTCGCCACCACGGGCCATGACCTCCTCGTCTGGTCCCCCTGCTCCGCAGACCCTCCAGCGGTCTTTAGCGGGCATGAGCACCAGTTGAGCTGTTGCGCAGTCAGCCTGGACGGCGCCTTGGCATTGTCGGGATCCTGGGACGGGACTCTCAGGGTCTGGAGCGGCTTGCATGCTGGTCGGTCCACGGTCCTTCGGGGACACAACGGCGAGGTGACCGACTGCGCGATCACGGGGGACGGCCGCCTCGCGGTGTCCGGAGGAGATGATAACTCCGTCCGCTTGTGGAGCACGGCGTCCGGTGAGCAGATAGCGGTCATGTTCATGCAGAACACTGCCGTAACAATGGATGACAGCGGTTCGGCAATTGCCGTCACCGACGGTACTGGGAACGTGTCCCTGTTCGACTTCGTCTCCGGATGAGGTCTCGGCACAAACGGGCAGCCTCTGAGTGGCCGATTCGGAATTGTGTCGGAACGAATACGAAGTCGAGTCGGTTCAACTAATTCCCCACCGAGACCGGGGCCGCATCTGAATGTCCGACCGATCTACCACTGGCTTGAGGATCGGGTGCGGGCGCATGTCCTTCTCTGCATGTGCGGATTCCGGTCATCGTGATCAGCCAATCCGGCTGATCGTGATCACCTGCACCGGTGATCGTGATCATGCTGCTTGCCCAACCTGAGGAGTGCTTGGCGGGCGGCACAGCACGGCGTCTGCTTGTCACCACTGACGGTTGTTCCGTCTCATCCTTCCCGGGCGCCCGTCAAGCCTTAGTCTTTGCCTTTCGGGGCAATTTTACCGACACGGGTGGATGAACTTCGCTTTTCATGACCCATTCAATCTCGGCCGAAGCCGCGTGGCGGCTCGATGCTGATGAGGTCGTCGAGATCGAGATCGACGATGGCCTGCAAAGCGGCGCCGGTGGCGGTGTCACGCAGATTGTCCGGCAAGACGTCATACCAGGCGGCGTATTCGGCTTGCAGGGCGACAAGCCCGGCGACTGTGTCGTGCCAGCGCTGTGCGCGGGTGCGCCGGTCGGCTGGCCGCCGATAGCGGACTACAGGGGCTGGTTGTTGGTCCTCGCGGCGCGCGCGATAGCGCGCCTGGCGTTCGGCGTTGCTGAGCGGGTGCTCACCTTCGGGTTGTCGGCCTCGTGGCATGTATGACCTCCGTTACGTAACGCTATTCAATGGGAATGGCTGGGTGCTCATCCTCCGGGCGCCACGCCGCTGTCGCCCTCGGCTGGCGCATCAATGCCGTGGTTCTTGCGCAGGCTGGGACCTTTCAACTCGATGCGGTGGGCGCGATGAACGACGCGGTCCAGAATCGCATCCCCGATCGTTGGATCAGCAATGAGTTCATGCCAGCGTTTCACGGGGATCTGGCTGGTCACCAGCAGCGATCCCTTCTCGTAGCGGTCCTCGACGATCTCCAGCAGGTCGCG
>JBEKLE010000041.1:0-26608 GCA_050010355.1 Rhodopila sp.
TACGGTAAACGGCGTGCAGTATAAGGGGGGCTACCAGGGCCAAGCTGCGGCTATCGGACCGCAGATTCGATGGGACTGGCCAAGCGGCGCTATAGCGGCGAAATGGCAGCATGAATTCGATGTGGCCAATCGTAGCAGTTAAGAGGCTGTTTGTAGAGGTCAGACGCTCATGTCCTCGGCGACGAGGCGCTTCAGGCGCCGAGAGAGGCGACCGAAAGGCGATCGGCTGTGGGTACAGTTCGCTGTACCGCTCTGATGCGCAGCACCGGGCGCTCAAACGGCTGGCAGTGGCCGTCCAGGAGAGCACGTATGTCTGGGTTTTCATGCTGCCTCGGCTTGAAAGGCTCCACCGGCGTGTGATCGACCTGCAAGACCGCCATTGGCTTTGCCGGCGGCGGCGTCTGTCCAACCACTGGCGTCAGCCGGCGAGCGGCGGCGCTACCGCTACGTTCACGGGCCCGCGCCGCCCTATCCAGCGCGCACCTGGCGCACCCGGGCACGCACCGTGTTCGCGGCGGGTGTGTCCGGGATTGACGCTTGCTTTTCGATTCAGGTCGTCACTCTCATTTAGCAAGCCTGATCCATGAAGCGCTGGACCAACCAGGAGGCAGCTGGTCCGGGCGGCTGATCGGTGCGATACATGGCATGGAAGGCATAGATGCCGCTCCGGGCCTCGGGAAGTTCCAGCCGCACGAGCCGACCGGCAGCGAGATCCGCCTCCACGCTTGGTTCAGGCATGTTGCCCCAGCCGACCCCGGCCAGGAGCAGAGCGTGCTTGGCACCAAGATCGGCAAGCCGCCAGCTTCCGGCCGAGAAGACGCCGACGTCGGGCCCCTCCGAGAAGGGCGTGCGCACCGTCAGGATCAGCTGTCGGTGGTAGCCTGCGGCGCTCGGCGCGACCGGGCCGCGGGCAAGCGGATGATGAGGCGCGGCCACCGGGATCATCCTCACCTCGCCCACATGAATCAGGGCCAGGTCCGGCTCAACATCGAGCAGCCCGCCCCCGACGCCGATCATGGCCCCGCCCTGGCGCACCAGTTGAGGAACGGCGCTCAGCGCCTCCACATGCAGCCGCAGCGTCACCGTTGGAAACGTCGCCTCGAAGGCCTGCACAGCGTCGACCAGGCGCGCGGTCGGCAGCATGACGTCGACCACGAGCGTCACCTCCGCCTCGACGCCCTTCAGCAGGGAACGCGCGCTCGCGCGCAGGTCGTTGACGCCGATGGCCACGACTTTCGCCTTGGCATGGATGGCGGCACCCGCCTCGGTTAGCTTCGGGGTGCGCGTCTGATCCCGGTCGAACAACGAGACGCCGAGCTGCTGCTCAAGATTAGCGATGGTGTAGCTCACCGCCGAGACCGCGCGGCCAAGCCTCCTGGCTGCTGCCGTGAAGCTGCCCGTCTCGACGACAGTCAGGAACACTCTCAGCTGATCGATGCTGGGGAAGCCAGGTTCGGACACTTCAAATATCCTGAACGTTTTCTCCGGTACTTTACGAGTTTTCTGATGGATATGAAAATCTATCTTCAATCCCGGGGTTGAACAGCGCCGCTGCGGACCCCGATCGCAACCAAGCCGCGGAACAGACGATCCGACGGCCAAGCTTCAGGATCCGTCCCATGACCAAGCAAACCGACACCATCGCTCTGATAGGGCGGATTTTCATCGCCGTGCTGTTCCTCCTGAGCGGCCTCGGCAAGCTCGCCGCGCCCGCCGCCACCCAGGCCTACATCTCCGCGATGGGCCTTCCTGCGCCGGTACTCGCATACTACGGCTCGATGGCCGTGGAACTGATCGGCAGCGTGCTACTGATCGTCGGCTTTCGGATCCGCGCCGTCGCGGTCGCCATGGCCGTCTTCACGCTGCTGACGGCGGTGTTCTTCCATCGGAACTTCGCTGACCAGAACCAGATGATCCACTTCTTCAAGAACATCGCCATCACAGGCGGGCTGATTCAGGTCGCGGCCTTCGGCGGCGGCCGGTTCGTGCTCGATCGCCTCGTCGGCCGGACGGAGCCGCCCTCGGACACTCGCCTCGCCGCGCAATGATCTTGCTTCATCCGGTCCGCCAGGCGCTGCCCAGCCGCGCCTGGCCCTTCCGTCCCTCCCAGCCTTAGCGAGAGTTCCCATGCCCATCGCCGCAGCCCTTGCGCCTGAACCGTTCCGCGTCATCGTTCACCGCTCCCGCGGTCAGCGTCATGGCTACATTACCCGCCTGATGAGCCCGAGCGACCTCGGCGAAGTTCTGAAACCCTTCGTCTTCCTCGACCTCTTCGACAATCGGGGAGAGGTCTTCCCGACCTTCGGCCTGCATCCTCATTCGGGACTGGCGACGTTGACCTATGTGGCCGAAGGCAGCGTCGCCTACGAGGACACCAACGGCGCAACCGGCGTGCTCCGCGCCGGTGGGGTGGAATGGATGTGCGCCGGCAAGGGAGTCTGGCATGCCGGCGGCGCCGGCGATCCGGGCCGCACGCGCGGCTTTCAGCTGTGGGTCGCGCTACCGCCCCATCTTGAGCTTGGTCCATCGGAGAGCGCCTATCAGGGCGCGGCCGATATTCCCAAGGCTGGCCCGGCCCGGGTGCTGCTCGGCGAATACGATGGCGCCAAAAGCGCGATCGCGGCGCCGTCGCCGATCAACTACCTGGCGGTCGCGTTGAAGGCAGGCGAACACTGGCGCTACCAGCCGCCCGAGGGCCACTCGGTCTTGTGGCTGGCCATGGGCAAAGGACGCGTCTCCGCACCGGAGGTGTTGGAGCAAGGCGAGATTGTCGTCTTTGAACCCGGAGAAGCCCCCGTGGCGTTCGCGGCTTTGGAGGACACCGCGTTCGTAATCGGCTCGGCCGTCCCTCACCCGCACGATCTGGTGCTCGGATATTACTCTGTCCACACCTCGGCCCAGGCTCTGCAGGCCGGCGAAGCCCAGATCCAGTCCATCCGTCATCGCCTCGTCGAGCAGGCGCGCCTTTGAGCGCCCCTCATCTTGGAGAGACCTCCATGCAATTCGTCACCGCGGGCGGTGCCACCATTCCGGCGCTCGGGTTTGGAACCTACGGCATGGCCCGGCCGAATATGCTGCAGATGATCCCGGCGGCGCTGAAGGCCGGCTTCCGCCATATCGACACTGCGCAGATCTATCGAAACGAGGCGGAAGTCGGCGAATGCGTTGCGGTGTCCGGCCTGCGGCGGGAAGAGGTGTTCCTCATCACGAAGGTCTGGGTTGCCAACTATCCCGAACGCGTCTTCGCCCAATCCGTGGACGACAGCCTCCGCAAGCTGCGCACCGACTATATCGACCTCCTGCTGCTGCACTGGCCGAGCGAGGCCGCGCCGATCGCCGAGCAGGTCGGGGGGTTAAACGCCGCCGTTCAGGCCGGCAAAGTCCGCCATATCGGCGTCAGCAACTTCAATCGGGCGCAGATGACCGAGGCAGTGAAGCTGTCGGCCGCGCCGATCGTCACCAACCAGTTTGAGTACCACCCCTACTTGAACCAGGGACCGCTGATAGACGCTTGCCGCCGGCTTGGCGTCGCGGTGACAGCTTATTGCGGAATGGCCGTTGGCCGAGTGTTCGACGAGCCTCTGCTGAAGGGCATCGCCGCGGCCCATCGCAAGACGGTGGCGCAGGTCGTGTTGCGCTGGCTTCTGCAACAGGACCGCGTGATCGCCCTGTCGCGCAGCGTCAATCCGGATCGGATTGCCAGCAATAGGCAGGTGTTCGATTTCGCGCTGTCGCCTTCGGAGATGGCGGCCATCCGCGATCTGGCCGAGACCGACAGCCGTATCGTTGATCCACCGGGGCTCGCCCCCGCCTGGGACCCGACACCCGCGAAGAGCCTTGTCCCCCGGATGCGAAAACCGATCGATCGTGATCACTGATCATCCGATCCGTTCGATCCTGATCATGCGTCCCGATAAATCGCGATCATCGATTCCGGTGCTCGCGATTATTACGGAGATGACAGTGCCGTTCGGCTGCCGCTGACAGTCTTCAACCGAGGGTCGTGTTGATCGTGGCCCCTAGCCGGTGCCCAGCGGGCGGTTTACATGGTGCGCGATGCAGTATGAAATCCCTGTTGCGGAGTCCCGTTCCAAAGTCACGGTGCTCTGACCGTTGAAGTGCGTTGTCGCCTCGTACGTGCTCAGATTCTCAAACACGGGGCGAAGGCTGTCGCGACCTCGGATTTCCTGAGTGGGGACTGTGGCACGGTTATCCATGTAAACAAGGAACTCGGTGTCGGCGGTGAAGAGGGACATCTGGCCCTCGACGTCCCGGCGGTCTGCGCAGTCAGCATACGCATCGACAAGCTCGCGAATGGCAAGACGATCGGCAAGTTCTCGCGAGGTGAGATCATCGTGCGCAGACCGTTGCATGGGAAGTGTCATTGTCTGCTCCTTGGCTCCCTGCTCGCTGGCCGTCACTATGTAGACCGGGTTGGCAGGGTTGGGGGAACCGCTGCCCCGACCTTTACCGGCTCGATCGGCAGCAGTCTCTGCTCGCGCTCGTCGAACACGCTGATCGTGCCGCGGTCAATGCCAAACACCCAGCCGTGCAGCGCCAGTGTCCCCGCCGCAAGACGCGCCGCGACAGAGGGATGGGTGCGCAGGTTCGCCAGTTGCACGCGCACGTTTTGCTCAACCAGCGCCGATAGCTTGCCGGGCGCGTCGAGGTCGGATTGGGTCATTTCCACGACGCTCCGCGCCGCCTCCGCATTGCGCAGCCAAGACGACACGGTCGGCATGCGCCGCAAGATGTCGGCGTCAGGCGTCAGGAGAGCCTTCATTGCGCCGCAGTCAGAGTGTCCGCAGATGACGATGTCGCTGACGCCGAGCCCCTCACAGGCATATTCCACCACAGCGGACACGCCGCCCAACATCTCGCCATACGCCGGGACGACATTGCCGATGTTACGGCACACAAACAGCTCGCCAGGATCGCTCTGAGTGATCATTTCCGGTGAGATGCGGCTGTCGGCACAGGTAATGAACAAGGTGTGCGGGGATTGGCCGTTGGCGAGGCTGTCAAACAGTTCCTGGCGTTTCGGATAGACCTGAGCGCGAAAGCGGCGCACGCCGTCCAGAAGGCGGCTATACGCAGAACAGCCACACGGGACCTTGCTCATGGTTGCCTCCTTGCGATGCGACGCGGCCCGCTCCAGATCTGATGGCCCGCATGGGTGTCCGGACTGCTTGGCCGAAATTTCCGATCGTTCGGATCCACGTCACATCCCTCCGATGTAGTTCGGCTCGTCGCCGCGTTCGGATTCGACGACTAACCGTTGATTTGGCTAGCTGATTCTCGGGATGTTTGGGAGCCATACGTCAGGATCGGACCACTAAGCGGTCACGGTGCGCTTCAGCCCAAGTTGCTCCTCGGCCATCTGGCGCATAATAAACTTCTGCACCTTGCCGGTGACGGTCATGGGGAACTCCTCCACGAACCGGACGTAGCGTGGAACCTTCTGGTACGCGATCTGCTCCTGGCAGAAGGCTCGCACCTCCTCCTCAGTCATCGTTTCGTCCGCTCGCAGCTTGATCCAGGCGCAGAGTTCTTCACCGTACTTCGTGTCCGCCACGCCGAAGACATGAACCTCCAGGATTTTCGGGTGCCGGAACAGAAATTCCTCGATCTCACGCGGATAGAGGTTCTCGCCGCCGCGAATCACCATGTCTTTAATACGGCCGACGATGTTGCAGTAGCCTTCATTATCCAGTGTGGCGAGATCGCCGGTGTGCATCCAACGTCCGGCGTCTATGACTTCCGCCGTCTTCTCGGCGTCGCCCCAGTAGCCGAGCATGACAGAGTAACCGCGCGTGCAGAGCTCTCCGGTCTGGCCGCGCGGAACCACTTGGCCCTCGCTGTTCACCACCTTCACTTCCAGATGCGGGTGGATGCGGCCAACCGTGGTGACGCGCCGCTCATGCGGGTCGTCGACAGCGCTTTGGAAGCTCACCGGGCTGGTCTCGGTCATGCCATAGGCAATCGTGACCTCGTGCATGTGCATCCGCTCCACCACCCGTCGCATCAACTCGATCGGGCAGGGTGCGCCCGCCATGATTCCGGTGCGCAGGCTGGTCAGGTCGAAGCGCGCGAACACAGGATGGTCCAACTCGGCGATGAACATGGTGGGCACGCCATACAGCGCGGTGCAACGTTCGGCCTGCACCGTCTCCAGGGTCGCCAGCGGGTCGAAGCCCTCGCCGGGATATACCATGGCGCAGCCGTGCGTCAGTGCGGCGAGGTTTCCCATGACCATGCCAAAGCAATGGTACAACGGCACGGGAATGCAGATCCGGTCGTCCGCGGTCAGGCGCATCGCGCGGCCAACGAAGTAACCATTGTTGAGAATATTGTGGTGCGTCAGCGTGACGCCTTTTGGCGACCCGGTCGTGCCGCTGGTGAACTGGATGTTCACCGCGTCGTCGAACTGGATCTGATCAGCGGCCTCGCGCAGCGCCGCCCGTTCGGCCGCGCCGCCCCGAGCCGCGACCTCGTCGAAGGGGATTGCCCCAGGAACGGCCGGTCCGCCGATCTGGATCACGGTACGAAGGTGCGGCAGCCGCGCGGCAGAGAGCTGACCCGGCACCGAGGCGGCAAGCTCTGGCGCCAGGGCATTCACCATTCCGATGTAGTCGCTGGTCTTGAACGCGGAAGCCGTCACCAAAGCCACGCAGCCCACCTTGTTGAGGGCGAACTCCACCTCCGACAAGCGATAGGCCGGGTTAATGGTTACCAGGATCTGTCCCGCCTTGGCAGCGGCGAACTGGGTCAGCGCCCATTCCGCGCGGTTGAGCGACCAGATACCGATCCGGTCCCCGCGCCGGAGCCCAAGCGCGAGCAGGCCGGAGGCGAAAGCATCCGCGCGGTCCCTGACTTCGCGCCAGGTCCATCGGATGCCCTGGGCGCGCGCAACCAGAGCAAATCCGTCGCCACGGGCGGCGGCGACGCTGTCCAGCGCCTGACCGACGGTCTGGGCGAGCAGCGGCTCGTCGGCCACCCCATGGGCATAGCTTGGGATACGGCCAGGAACA
This sequence comes from Rhodopila sp., assembly GCA_050010355.1. GTDB lineage: Bacteria > Pseudomonadota > Alphaproteobacteria > Acetobacterales > Acetobacteraceae > Rhodopila. The sequence goes on from JBEKLE010000041.1 coordinate 7,032, forward strand.
TGGGCTGGCGTCTGTTTTGTCATCGCATCATTCCTTCTTTGGGCGGTCCACGGACTGCGGAGGTCTCTGCCTGCTCAGGAGAAAGCTTGCTGCCGAGCGGTCATCGCACACGCGACTTTCGAGGCCGGCTCCCGGTTCAGATGCCCTGAAATGAACCGCCCCGCGGCCGCGAGCCCGTGCAGGTCGACGCCCGTCTCGATGCCCATGCCGTTCAGCATGTAAACGACGTCCTCGGTCGCGACGTTGCCGGTCGCACCGCGCGCGTAGGGGCAGCCACCAAGGCCCGCAATCGCGCTGTCCACGACCGAAACACCGACTTCGAGGCAGGCGAGAATATTCGCCAGCGCCTGGCCGTAGGTGTCGTGGAAGTGCACGCCGATGCGGTCGATCGGGATCACCGTCGCCACATGTTCGATCAACTGGCGTGCCTTGAGCGGAGTGCCCGTGCCAATCGTGTCGCCAAGCGAGATCTCGTAGCAGCCCATGGTGAACAGCGTGGCGGCAACCCCGGCTACGGAGTCCGGTGAGACCTCGCCCTCGTAAGGACAGCCTAGCACGCAGGAAACGTAGCCGCGCACCCGGAGTCCCGCCTTCCGCGCCTTCTCTACGACCGGCGCGAAGCGGCCGAGGCTCTCCTCGATCGTGCAGTTGATGTTGCGCTTGGAGAAGCTCTCCGATGCGGCGCCGAATACCGCGACCTCACGCACCCCGCAGGCGAGGGCTTGATCCAGACCCTGCAGGTTCGGCACCAGCACGGGGTAGCTGACGCCCGGGCGAACGCGCAGACGCGCCAGCACTTCCGCGGTGTCGGCCATTTGCGGCACCCACTTGGGCGACACGAAGCTACCGGCCTCGATGTTGGTCAGTCCGGCGTCGGCAAGTGCCTCGATCAGCGCGATCTTGACCCCGGTTGGGACCGTCGAAGGCTCGTTCTGCAATCCGTCGCGCGGACCGACTTCGACGACGCGAACATGTTTCGGGTAAGTCATGTGCGGTCCTCCTTCACGAAGGTGACGAGTTCGGCGCCTTCCTCGACCATGTCGCCGACCGCATATCGGACCAGCGCGACCGTGCCGCCGAGCGGCGCCCGAAGCGTGAACTCCGTCTTCATCGCCTCGATCACCACCAGGGCGGCGTTCTTCTCTACCGCGTCACCAGGCCGCACCAGCACACGCGCGACACAGCCCGGTACCGGCGCGGTGACACGCTCATTCCCGGCCGTCTCGGTGCGCGGGGGCGCGAGTGGGTCCTCCTGCACCAGCACATAGTTGCGACCGGCGAGGATCACCGTCAGTTCGGCACCCGTGCGGATCACCCGCAAGCGCCGCGAGACGCCGTCGAGCAAAAGCAGCGGCCCCGCCTCGTCCTCGGTGAGCGCCGCGTGGACCGGGCCATTCGGCAGATCGAGGCGCAAGCTCCCATCCCCCAGCGGGTGGGTGCGCAGCGTAACCGGTGGCGCATCACCCAGGCGGAAGCGCAGGTCCTGGTAGCCGTCGCCATTCATCCGCCAGGCGTCCACCGCAACCCAGGGCGACCACGGGTCGCCGGTGGCGCGCGCACGCGCTTCGATATCGGCGCGCTGCTCGCGCACGGCGGTCAAGGCGGCAGCGGCGAGGACCGGGGCATCGGCAGCCTCGGCCGCCGCCCCGGACTGCGCGGCGGGCATCAATTCCGCCGCGTGCCGGGCGATAAAGCCGGTGTCCAGTTCGGCCGCCGCGAAGGCCGGATGGTCCGCGATGGCACGCAGCAGGCCGAGGTTGGTCGTCAAGCCGACCACCTCATACTCCGCCAACGCCGCCACCATCCGCCGTACGGCCGCAGCGCGGTCCTCGCCCCACACGATCAGCTTGGCGATCATCGGGTCGTAGTTCGAGGTGATCTGATCGCCCTGCACAACGCCGGTGTCCACGCGCACCCGCCCGGAAACCTCCTCCGGCTGGCGCAGGTGGGATAGCACGCCGACCGCGGGCAGGAAGTCGCGCGCCGGGTCCTCGGCATAGACCCGTGCCTCGATGGCGTGGCCGTGCTGGCCAAGCCGGTCTTCGCCCAAAGGCAGTTGCTCGCCGGCCGCCACGCGAAGCTGCCACTCCACCAGGTCGAGGCCGGTCACCATCTCCGTCACCGGATGCTCGACCTGCAGGCGGGTGTTCATCTCCATGAAGTAGAAGGCGTCGCCCTCAACAATGAACTCCACGGTGCCGGCGCCGACGTAGCCCACCGCGCGGGCCGCGGCGACGGCCGCCTCCCCCATCGCCGTGCGGCGCGACGGGTCCATGCCGGGCGCCGGAGACTCCTCCAGCACCTTTTGGTGCCGCCGCTGGATCGAGCAGTCCCGCTCGAACAACGAGACAGTATTGCCCTGCGTATCGGCGAAGACCTGGATCTCGATGTGCCGCGGGCGGGTCAGGTATTTCTCGACCAGCACACGGTCGTCGCCAAAGGAAGCCAGCGCCTCGCGCTTGGCGCCTGCGATCTGCTCCTCGATCTCGTTGGCCGAGTCGACGATGCGCATGCCCTTTCCGCCACCCCCGGCTGAGGCCTTGATCAGCACGGGGTAGCCGATGCGAGCAGCGGCCTCCTTCAGCACGAGCAGATCCTGGGCCTCGCCGTGGTAACCTGGCACCAGCGGCACGCCGGAGCGCTCCATCAACGTCTTGGACTCGGCCTTTGAGCCCATGGCGCGGATCGCCGCCGGCGGCGGGCCGATGAACACCACGCCAGCCTCGGCGCAGGCGGCGGCGAACTCGGCGTTCTCGGACAGGAAGCCATAGCCGGGGTGGATCGCCTCCGCGCCCGTGCGGCGAGCGACGTCGAGGATTTTCTCGGCGACGAGATAACTCTGGCGGGCCGGCGCCGGCCCGATCGGCCACGCCTCGTTCGCGAGCCGCGTATGTCGGGCACCGGCATCCGCCTCGGAATAGACGGCGACGGTCGCAATGCCGAGGCGGCGTGCGGTGGCGATCACACGGCAGGCTATCTCGCCACGGTTGGCGATGAGGATCTTGCGAAACATGGTGACCCCTCTCAGCCCTGCCGCCGCCAGGCGGGTGGGCGTTTGCCAAGAAAGGCAGCGATTCCTCCCCGGCCTTCGGCCGAGGCGCGACGCAGTGCGATGCGCCGTCCTGTCTCTTCGCCGAGGGCGGCATCCACCGGCTGCCCCTCGCACAGGAAGACCAGGTCCTTGGCGTCGGCCTGCGCGCCGGGCGCGCCTTGCATGATGGCGCCCAGCACGTCCTCGCCCGCCGCGATCAGTCCATCCGCGTGCACGACCTCGTGCACGAGCCCGATTTCCCGGGCCCGCGCGGCGGTGAAGACCTCGGCCGTCTGGAAGTAACGGCGTGCCCAACGTGCGCCGATGGCGTTGACCACGTAGGGGCTGATGGTCGCCGGGGTCAGACCGAGCTTCACCTCGCTCAGGCAGAAGCGCGCCCGTTCCGAGGCGATGGCCACATCGCAGCATGAGACCAGCCCGACGCCGCCCCCATAGGCCGGCCCCTGCACCAGGGCGATGGTCGGCTTCGGCAGCCGGTCGAGCGTGTGCATCAGCCCCGCGAGACCGGCGGCGTCGGCCAGGTTGGCGTCAAACGAGTGGTCGGCGATCCGGCGCATCCAGTCGAGATCGGCACCGGCGGAGAAGCTGCGGCCGCCGCTGGCCAGGACCATGGCCCTTACATCGGGATCGTCGCCCAGGCGACGAAGCGCCGCCGTGAGTTCAGCGATCAGCACGTCGTCAAAGGCATTGTGGCGGTCGGGGCGGTTGAGGGTGAGGGTGGCGATGCCACGGTCGTCCACTGTCTCCAGGAGTGTGCTGCTCATCGTCTGGCTCCTACATGCGGAACAGGCCGAAGCGGGTTTGCGGAATGGGTGCGTTGAGGCTGGCCGAGAGACCGAGGGCGAGCACGCGCCTGGTGTCGGCCGGGTCGATCACCCCGTCATCCCAAAGCCGAGCGCTGGCGTAGTAGGGGTGGCCCTGAACCTCATACTGCTCGCGGATCGGCGCCTTGAACACCTCCTCCTCTTCGGCTGACCAGGTGCCGCCGCGCGCCTCGATACCGTCGCGCCGGACCGTCGCCAGGACCGAGGCGGCCTGCTCGCCGCCCATCACGCCGATGCGCGCGTTTGGCCACATCCAAAGGAAGCGCGGCGAGTAGGCGCGGCCGCACATGCCGTAGTTGCCGGCCCCGAAACTGCCGCCGATGACGACCGTGAACTTCGGGACCGAGGTCGTCGCGACCGCGGTGACCATCTTGGCGCCGTCCTTCGCGATACCGCCGGCCTCGTACTTCCTGCCCACCATGAAGCCGGTGATGTTTTGCAGAAAGACGAGCGGCACACCGCGCTGGGAACAAAGCTCGATGAAGTGTGCGCCCTTTTGCGCGCTCTCCGAAAAGAGGATGCCGTTGTTGGCGACGATCCCCACCGGATAGCCCCATACATGCGCGAAGCCGCAGACCAGGGTCGTGCCGTAGAGTCGCTTGAACTCATCGAACTCGCTGCCATCGACGAGACGGGCGATCACCTCGTGCACATCGTACGGTGTGCGCAGGTTGGCCGGCACGATGGAATAGAGTTCCTCTGGGGCGTAGTGCGGCGCTACGGGTTGGCGCAGCTCGACCTGGGGACGCTTCACGTCGTTCAGGCTCGCCACGACACGGCGGGCGATGCCGAGCGCATGGGCGTCATTCTCGGCGTAGTGGTCCGTGACACCGGAGGTGCGGCTGTGGACATCGGCCCCGCCCAGTTCCTCGGCGGTGACCACCTCGCCGGTTGCGGCCTTCACCAGCGGCGGCCCGGCGAGGAAGATGGTGCCCTGGTTGCGGACGATGATGCTCTCGTCGCACATCGCCGGCACATAGGCGCCGCCGGCAGTGCAGGAACCCATCACCACGGCGATCTGGGCGATGCCCTGCGCCGACATATTTGCCTGATTGTAGAAGATCCGCCCGAAATGGTCGCGGCCGGGGAAGACCTCATCCTGGTTGGGCAGGTTGGCGCCACCGCTGTCCACCAGATAGATGCAGGGCAATCGGTTCTGCTGCGCGATCTCCTGTGCCCGCAGATGTTTCTGCACCGTCATCGGGAAATACGTTCCGCCCTTCACCGTCGCGTCGTTGGCGACGATCATGCACTCACGTCCCGAGACGCGACCTATCCCGGTGATGATCCCGGCCGAGGCCACCTCGCCGCTATACATGTTGTGCGCGGCGAGCTGCCCGATCTCCAGGAACGGCGACACCGGGTCGATCAGGGCGCGGATGCGGTCACGAGGCAACAGCTTGCCGCGCGACAGATGCCGCTCGCGCACCGACTGCCCGCCGCCGAGACGTGCGCGTTCGACGGTGTCACGAAGGTTGGCGACCAGCCCGCGCATGGCTTCGGCATTGGCACTGGCGTCGGGGGAACGCAGGTCGAGTGCTGATTCGATTGTTGACATACCGCTTGGACTCTCCTGTTGCTGGCATGGGTTGTTTCTCAGACGGTTTCGCTGAACAGCTCGCGGCCGATCGGCATACGGCGGATTTCGCTGGTGCCGGCGCCCTGGCGGGTATTCGATGATGTAGCCATTGCCGCCCAGCGCCTGGATCGCCTCCAACGCCATCCAGGTCGCCTTCTCGCCACGAACAGGATCGCGCCGGCGGCGTCCTTTCGCGTTTTCTGCTAGCGGTCGCAGGCCCATGCCACCGCGTAAACGTACGCTCGGGCGACGTCTGGCGTTCGCCGCCAATTGCCCGGATTCGCGCTGTTCCGCGGGCTGGTTGGCGCACCGAACCTGCGCCCGACATATGCAAAGGGGCGGGTTCGATTAACGTCACGATGGACCAGGTGCTTCGATCAGCTCGCGGGCGCGAGCCGAAATTCATATTCCAGACTGAACCAGTCGCCGTCCATAACGCGGCCGTCGGGCGCGTGGCCGCCGTGACGCGCCTGGTACTCCTCGACCAGTGATTTCTTCACGCCGAATACCACGTCGGAATCGAGGTAGTTGTCGCCGGCGGCGAAGATATGTGTCACCAGTTTCCGATGGCCGGGGGCGACGATCATGAAATGGATGTGCTCCGGGCGGAACGGGTGCCGCCCCTGGGCCTTGAGCATCCTGCCCACCGGCCCATCGTCGGGGATCGGGTAGGGAGACGGGCGAACCGTCCAGAAGTGAAACCGTCCGTCGGCTCCGCTCAGGAAGCGGCCACGGCCGGCGAGGCCGGTGCCCTGGTCCAGCCTCTGGAGGTCGTAAAACCCCTCCTCGTCGGAGTGCCACACGTCCACCACCGCCCCAGCGAGAGGCAGACCGTTTACGTCGGTGACCCGTCCCTCCACATACATCGGCCGCCCTTTGAGATGGCCCCTTATATCGGCGCCTGACTCGAAGTCGGGAGCGGCGGCTGCGTAGAACGGCCCAAACACGGTCGTCTCGGTCGCGCCCGACGGAAAGCGATGATTGATCGCATCTACCAGCATCGACACGCCGAGCGTGTCCGACAACAGGATGAACTCCTGCCGCGTCTCTGAGCACATGCGTCCGGTCTCGGTCAAAAAACGGATGCCCCACTCCCACTCCGCCTCGGTTGGCTCGACCTCTCGGATGAACGCATGCAGATGCCTGACCAGCGCCTCGCTAATTTGTCGCACCCTCGAATCGGGGGCGTTGGCAACCCGATCAAGCACCGCATCCGTGATGGTCGCCTCACCGTATTCCCGCATGCCCACTCCTCCTTACCGGGCTCCGCCTGATTCAGATCAAACTTCACTGGGCAGATCGCCAGACCAAGCCCGCGTCAGCATCGCCAACACGCCGGATCGCTCGATGGACCTGGGGTTGGCATAGGCATTCCGGACTGCCAGGTCCGCTGCCTGATCGAGATCGCCTTGCGCCATGCCAAGGTCGCGCAGCGCTCTGGGTGCACCGAGCCCGCGCGCGAGGCGATTTAGTTCCAAGGCTGGATCCTGGCAGTTCAATGCGCGGGCCAGCCGCCTCCGAGCCTCTGGCGCGAAGGGAAGGTTGTAGGCCAGGACGTGTGGCAACATGACCGCGTGGGTTTCGGCGTGCGGCAGACCGAAGGCACCGCCGAGGGTGTGGCAGATCTTGTGATGCAGCCCCATTTCTGACGCCGCCAGGCATGTCCCGCAGAGCCAGGCGCCGTAGAGAGCCTCGCCCCGTGCCTCCAGGTCGTCCGGGTTCGCGTGAATCCGCGGCAACGAGGCAACCATTGCCCGCACCGCCTCCTGGGCCATGGTGTTGATGAGGGGATTAAACTCCTGGGCGTACAGAGCCTCCGCGGCATGGGCGACAGCGTTCAGCCCGGAATTGACCGACAAGCCGACCGGAAGACTGAGCGTCAGCTCGGCGTCGTAGAGAATGACTTCGGGCGACACCCGGGACGAGCGCTGCGTTGTCTTGAGCCCGTCCTCCGTCTCGCCCAGTATGGGTGTTGCTTCGGACCCGGCGTAGGTCGTCGGGATGACGATCTGAGGCAGGTCGGTCCGCAGCGCGAGGGCCTTGGAAAGCCCAATTGCCGAACCGCCCCCGATGGCGGCCAACCCATCTACCTGCTTCTCGCGGAGCAACTCCATGGCTTGGTCCGTCACCTTCACGGGCGTGTGCATGGCTGCGCGTGTGAAGATGCCAGCGAGACGCATCGCAAGTGCCGCTGCGGCCCGCTCGGCATCCCGGCCCTGCTCTGGCGTGCTGATGACAAGCACGCGCTGGAGATCGAGGCGCGCGGCCTCCGCTTCAAGCCGGGCCAGGCCGCCGGGAGCAAACACAACACGCGTTGGCAGGGGTTCGTAAGTGAAGTCGAGTGCGGTCATGACGCGCCTGCCGCCGCCGGCGGTTCCTCGACCACTGCTTCGCCGACAACAAATTGTCGGACCTTGCGGGTCGCATGGATGCTCATCCGGGGTACGACGCTGTTGAGGGAGACACCGATCGTTGCCCCAATAAGCAGCGGCCCGACCTTGCAGTGCCGATAGCTGAGGGCGTCCACGAGCAGACTCCGCGTCTGAAGAGGTGTGCAGCATATCCTTTGCGTTTCCGCCGCTCTTGATACGGACGCGCATGATTGGAATCGGCGCGTTCCTCCGCGCAGGAAAGCGTTGGTGCATGGGTGTACCTTCGGTTGATTGCCGAAGAAAAACGTCTCGCTACGCGCCGCCAGTGCACCAGTGAGGCCTTGGGTGCGTGGTGAGGTCGATAGCCGGAAATTAGGTAAGCGATACTGTCCGGCTATCTTTCCCCAGGAAGCCTTTCGACGATACTGGGTCCCAGAGGCCGCGCCTTGCGACGCCTGATGTTGAAAACATCTGACCAAGCCCGAACTTTCCGGACGGTTTGTTGGATCGGCATTGGGTCCTGCTAAAAGAACAGCGAGGTGCCCAGGATGATGTTAAGCGCACTGCCGGTGTTGCCTGTGTAGATAATAGGCGAGGGGTTATTAGCGTACTGTAGTCCAATATTTGCGTACACTCCGGGTATTACCCGAGCGCTGTACGACAGCGTGATTGCTTTACTGTCGTCATGCGCGAGGTGGTGAGCGGCGCGGGCCGCCTCGACCGCGATATCGCTAAAGACAGTTTCCGTAAGTACAAGGTTTGCCTGATCAAACGGCCGCCCGGGAAGAAGTCCAAGGCTGTAGAGTCGCGCCTCATAGTATTGGGAAAACCTGTTGTAGCCCGGCGGCGCATGCTCCGCCGAGAAGCCAGCATACAGACCGCGGTAGGCTTCGCCTGGCCGCGAGGAGATCTGAGTGAGCTGGCGGTCGCCGAGAATGTAAAGTCCATACTGGTTATTCGAGCGCTGCCCCGGGTGATCCAGCTCCAGGAAGCGGGACTTATCAAGCATCGCTCCGGCCCGCACCCAGGTCTGCGGCTGTTCAGGCGCAGCGGGCCTCAAGTAGCCCAGCTCATTAATGAGCAGGGGGCCGGCGTTGGGCGTGGTGAACTTCGAAATGCCAGTAGGATTGTCGTTATGCTCGGCGATGAGGCCGTCTGGATCGGTCGCGCGCGCAATCCCGAACTTGTCGTAGATGTGCTCGGTGATGTGGCCCGTAACGTTGAAGCCGGGAACGGGGTACGGGGTCGCACCAAACCCATTCTCGTAAAAAAGCGAGGCCGTCGGGCCAAATATGCCCCCCTGGAGACTGCCCCCGACATACGTTCCGGCGAATTCGGTATTGGTCGACAGGATGCCGAACTTAATTTCCACACGCTTATCGAAGAGTGTTTGATAATAGCTAAGCGTACCGAGATTGATGGTGTTCGGTCCTAGTGGCTGCCAGGTCGTCCATTGCCCGTAGCCCACGGCAACGATTTGGCCGTCAGGAATCCCATATCGGCTGAGGTCGAAGGTTAAAGCGATGAGGTCCTGGGTGATAAAGGTGGGCCTCTGTCCGACATAGGTCTGCTGCCCGCCGATAGAATGTGCGTGATTCAGCATATTGTCGTTGAACGTGTTTATCGAGAAAGCGATGTAGCCGATGCCGTACTTGTCGGCGAGTTCCTGACGAGCGCCACCGAGTTGACCGTCGATGGTGTTGCCCGGCAGCGGCAGGTTGATGTTGATGCCCTTCCACCGGTAATTGGCATACGGATCGGGGGGCGGGCCGGATGCTGCCGAAGGCAGCGAATTGGACGGTTGCGCCACGTTCGGCGCGGAATTAGCTCCGGCAGGAGCTGCACCATTAGATCCCACCGGCGCTGACGCCGTCGGTGCAACATCTGGCGCGGTAGCAGTCGTATCGGAGACGGCGGACCCCTCGGTTCCGGAGCCGCCCCCCGCGAACGCGCTGGTCGGCCCCGCGACGTAAGCGGCGACGAGCGGGAACACTAACGTCAACGCGACACTACCACATCGGCTGAGGTGCTTCCGTACGCCTCGCTGCCGCTTCTGCTTGCCTTCCGATATTCCTCCCCGTGTCATCGACCATTGCTCCTTATGTCATCGACACTTCTTTGTTCCTCTCGGGCCGCGCGTTGTCATTTCGTTTTACTGTATCGCAGGCGGATGGTTATTTGGGCATCTTCAGGTAGCTGAGTCCTTCATCATTTTGGGTCGCGTGCCAGACTTCCGGCGCTCATTCACTGCCCCATCGTTACTAGTTTGGCCGAACAGGTTCTTGATTCCGATGCGCGTCTTTGGGATTGATCGGAGCAAAGCCGATCCACGTCGCGGCCGGCACCGCGATCAAGCGATCCTCATATTGAGCGGACCCGAATTGCGTTCCGTCGCGGTGAGCCTGACTCGGCCATGACAAAGACAGTTTCACCCGGTCACAACGAGAACTGCTGACCACGACCCGGGCGACACAACGAAAGACACCACGACCGGGCACGTTGACGCATCCGTACCGACAAAGCTAGCCTGACACAGTCCAGTACAGGAACCCGACCACGGGATCGTCGACGAGCGTGGCGTTCTGCTCCTTGGCGGTTGAGTGCCCGGGCAGGGAGGCAACGAATATGACCGACGTTCCGTCGAGGGACGCGCACAATCTCGGCACCGCCCGGGTGGTCAGCCGCTCGTGGAGCGGGATTGCCGTACATGCCATCCAGATGGAGGTGTTGCCGGGACCCGCGTGGCACCAACTCGCTTGCGACCACCCTGTTTTATCGGTTGTCGTCAACGAACTGGGCGGTCAATGCGAGGCACGACTCTCGTTGAGCAGGGACAAATCGCCGCGGCGCTCAGGCCGGCAACATCCGATCGGTCATATAAGCCTGATCCCCGCGAAGCTGTCGGTCTGGGGCTATTCTGACGGCGTCGCGCAGGTTGATGAGGTCCGGCTCATCTTGGATGTAGACCGCGTAAAGGAAATCCTGGCCGAAGAATTTTCATTGGCGCAGCTCGACGAGCCACGCCTGGTTTTCATCGACGAGAGCCTTCAGGCACTGGCCCGGCTCCTGGCGACTACCGACGAGATGTATCACGGGTCCCCACTCTTTGGCGACAGCGTCGTCGCCGCGATGATCGCCCGCTTATGCGGCCTGGATCCGCGGCCAAACCAGAAGCATCGTCGTTTGGGCCTGAGCGTCCGCCAACTCGCCACAATCACCGATTTCATCCGCGAAAATCTTGACCAGCCGATACAGCTCTCCGAACTGGCGGCCCTGGCGGACCTTTCTCCATCCCAGTTCGGCCGGGCCTTCAAGACATCGACCGGCACTACGCCGCATCGATGGCATATGGAGGCCCGAATCGAGCGTGCCAAGCGATTGCTTGCTGACCGCCGCAACACCCTGGTTAACATCGCACTGGATACCGGGTTTTCTGAACAGAGCCACTTCACGCGCGCTTTCCACGCGGCTGTCGGCGTCTCGCCCGGCGCCTGGCGTCGCCAGAGCTGACGAACTGATCCGAGCCCCAGCCAAGGTTCCAATTGCAGCGAGAAGCATCAATCCTCCCCGGCCGGAGTTGGGTTAGTAAACTCCCGCGCGTCCGACCAATGGATGAACCGGGAGTTTCCAGGATGATTGAGGAGCGCGACCTCCGGATCCGCATGCGAGATGGGATTCATCTTGCAATCGACGTCTATCGACCTGACGGTCCCGGACCTTTTCCGGTGCTCTATGCGGCTGCTTTGCACAACAAGGACATGCAAGGCCCCGACATGGCCGACGTACTGCCGCCCCAGCCTGCCAACGTCCCGCTTTGGTTTGGTCCACTCGAGGCTGGGGACACGCGACGATTCATCGCCCACGGCTACGGCCAAGTGATCGCGCAGCCGCGCGGGTCCGCTAAGTCCGAGGGCGACTACGGTCATGAGAACACGGACCACTACGACGTGATCGATTGGATCAGCCGACAATCGTGGTGCAACCGGAACGTTGGCATGGTCGGAATCTCTGGATATGCCGGAGAACAATGGCGCGCTGCCGCTCAAGGTCACCCTGCTCTCAAGGCGATTTTTCCTTACGACGCCTGTAGCGCCTACGGTGGCATGTTCGGCTTCCGCGATTTCTATCCAGGCGGCGTGCTGCATACCTTTCCCTATTTGTTGGATGTGTTCAGCACCGTGCACGAGCATCGCGATGTCCCCGGAGAGCTGCCGCCTGAAGAGGACGAGCTTTTCCGCGCCGCGATGGCGAATCCGGACTTCAAGATGTACGCCAATCTGTACAATATTTTGACGCAGAAAGGGCAGCGCACATTCATCATGTATCGCTCAATGGTGGCCCCGTGGGAACCCGATGGAGCCGTTGAAGCGGCGGAAGAAACATTCAGGAACATCAAGATTCCATTTTACACGGGGTCAGGAGCTTACGCCTATACATACAAGTTGCACTGGCTCGGGGCGCAGCACTACTTCGAGAACGTGAAGGCCCCGCGCAAGCTCGTCTTCACAGGCCCCGCGCATCTTGAGCGGCCGTTCCATGATTACCACGATGAAATCATTCGCTGGTACGATCACTGGCTGAAAGGCGTCGACACCGGCATCATGGCCGAACCGCCGGTGCGGTACTGGCTGATGGGTGCGAATGTGTGGCGGACCGGCGACAACTGGCCGTTGCCGGAGACCCAGTGGCTCAAGCTTTATTTGAGCGACTGGGAGCGGCTTACACCGAACCCGCCTCGTCCAGCCTCGCAGACTGGGCAGGCTGCGCGCGAGCCGGACGTCTTCACGCAGATGCCGCTGAAGAAGACCATGATGGTCCAGCGGCTCCGCTATATGACGGATCCATTCCCCGAAGACCTGACCGTCGTTGGCCCAATCAGCCTGACATTGCATGCGTCGATCGATAAGACAGACACAAACTGGATTGTAATCCTGAAGGATGTCGGACCCGACGTGTCTGTCGTTACGGCAAGGGAAGGAGAGCGGGCCGTGCCCGGCGATTTGCCCGAGCGCGAATTGACCCGCGGATGGCTGAAGGCGTCTTATCGCGAGCTCGACCCTGTGCGCTCCAAGCCGGGCGAGCCATTTCATAAGCTCACGCGCGCCTCCATTAGGCCAGTGTTGCCCGGCGAAATCCTCGAATACCAGATCCACATTCTGGCGACCGCCAACCAGTTCAAGGCCGGTCACCGCTTGTGCCTGGATATCACCGCCATGGACGTTCCTACCGGCACGGGTGCGATGACTAATGTCGAATACATCCCGTACCATGTCTGCCGAAGCGAGACCGTGACACACTGCATCCACCATGATGCTGAGCACCCCTCGCATTTGTTGCTCCCGGTGATTCCCAGGCCCGCGAGCACTTCCCAGTCCTGAGTAGTCGGACCAACCTTTGAAGGACTTTAAGCTATGCAGACCATTCGGTTCGAGCGTGCCGATGCCGTCGGGCGGATTGTTCTTGCAAACCCGCCAGCTAACCACCTGGATCTCAGGTTTTCAGAATGCCTTCGGCAAGCAGTCCATGACGCTAGTCAGAGCGACATTCGGGTTCTGCTCGTGAACGCCGAAGGACCAAATTTCAGCTTGGGCGGCGAGGTGCGGGAGTGGCCCGGGAGAGACATCAACTGGTTCCGCACGTTCGTTGCAGAAGTCAACCTATCCTACCGCGCGATCGAGGCGCTGCGGATCCCCACTATCGCCGCGGTCCGGGGGATCGCTTTCGGCGGCGGCCTCGAGCTGGCTCTCAATTGTGACTTCATTGTGGCGGCCGAGGATGCCGTCTTCCGTTGTGTCGAGGTAACGACGGGAATGCTGCCGATCGCGGGGGCGCTGCAGCGCCTGGCCGATCGGGTTGGACGGGGGCGGGCGTCGCGCTTCGCCATGCTGGGTGAACCGATTTCCGGCGCTCTGGCCGGCGAACTTGGCATCGCCACGCATGTCGTTCCCGAGGCACAGGTCGAGCATACGGCCATGGCATTGGCACGGAAGATGGCTTCGGGTCCGACGCAATCCTACGCGGCGACCCGAACCCTGCTGAAGGCTTGGTCGGCTGGCGGCGTGCCTGCCGCCGATGCCCTGATGCTCGATGTTGCCATGGACCTGTTCAACACGGAGGATTGCACGCGTGGGTTTCTGAGCACGGCAAAGGCTTTCGATCTTGGAATCGAGCCGCCGGAATTGGTGTTTGCCGGCCGCTGAGGTATCGGCCCCCTGCCCCGGCCGGGTTCAGGTCAAACTGTGCAGCCACCCGGTCGGCGTCAGCCCGACCATTTTCAAGAACGAGCGGGAGAAGTGGCTCTGATCTGAGAAGCCACAGACGTCCGCAATCTCAGCAAGGCTCCGACCTGGTTTGTCCGTCATCAGCCATTGCGCGCCCCGCACCCGTTCGTCCATCTGCCACTGGCGGAGGGACATCCCGGTCGCCCGCCGGAATGCCGTACCGAACTGTTCCGGGGGCATCTGTGCGACGCGCGCCAGCGCCTCGATGGTGATGGGTTCCCGCAGATGCTCGCGCATGTAACGGGAAACCCTGTCCCAGCCCGCCCCGCCGAGGATCGCGCCCGCGGGTGCCGCGGGTGCCTCATGGGTGAGCTCCAGTATGGCCCCAAGCAGCGCCCTCGAAAGCGATCGGAGATAGGCCAGGGTGTGCCCTTCTCGGACGCGCTCACCGTCTAAAAGCAGCGCACAGGTCCGGATCCGCTTGTTGTGGTACATGTACCGGCTTTGCAGCATGGCCACGGCCGTAATTTCCGGGGTGGAAAGGTAATCCACGTCATTCAGGCGCACACCGAAACAACCGATCCGCGCCTTCCGCATTTTGGCAGCGTAGATGGCGACCTGCGCGCCCGGCGCCACGAAGGCCAAGGCGTCCGATGCGAAGTATCCGGCGTTCGGCAGCTGATCGGGCCGTGCCCTGAACTCGCATCGTCCGCCCACCTCTCCCGCCACAATGCAGAGCGTCGGCTCGTCGACCTGCAACGTCACCCAGCCGGGTTCCGTGCGCCAGCAGAGATCGTAGGAGGTCTCGGCGATGGCGAAGCCGGTCCAGCTTCGTTCGCGCGTGACGGTGACCCCGTTCTCCCCGGAAATCATTGGACGTCCCGCTTCGCGCTGCGATCGCGAGGAGGCTGCCAGAAAAAGGATCCGCTATCCCATTGCGCCCGTCCGCTGGAGGCGCATCGTGGCGAACGGCATTGTAGCTCGAGTCGGGTCGCTTCGGCCCGTTCGGCTTGACGACGTCGTCCGCGCGAGCAGGCGAGATTTCGTGTCTCAGGCACTTGTCCTTCGCTCGTGACCATCCCGACCGAGCAGCTTCGCTGCATTCCCACGGTAGACATCTTGTTGCGTGAAGCCGCTAACCGACATCGTCTCCAACTCGTGCCCGAAATGGGTGATGGCTGGAAGCGGCGCCATGGGAAAATCAGTGCCGAACAGCACACGGTCCGGACGCGCTATCTGCATCAGGGCGGTGATGGTTGAGACACCCGCCGAAAGCGCCGTGTCGTAGTAGAAAGACGCAAACGCCGCCCGCACGTCGCCGACGCGCTCGGCCAAGCCCGGCATCATCGAAATGGACAGCGAGATCCGCGGCACGAGATAGGGTAGCGTGCCGCCTGCGTGGGCCAGGATGAACCGGATATCGGTGAAGCGCCCGAGCGCCCCCGACATGATAAGGCTCGTCGCCGTTCGCGTCGTGTCGAACGGGAATTCGAGCACCGAGGCCGGTGCGATGTTTGGAATGGCATAGGAGGGATCGTTCGGGTGGATGAAAGCAACCGTCTTCCGTCGGTTGATCTCCTCGAGCAGCGGGACAAAATGCTCGTCACCTAGATACTTGCCATCGTAGTTGGTGAAGATGATGAAGCCATCAACCTTGAGATGGTCAAGGCAGTGGGCGACCTCCTTAAGGCTAGCATCGATATCGGGAAGCGGAAGGCTGGCGAAGGAGCCGAACCGGCCGGGGTGACTCTGGCGCAGTTCGGCGGCGGCCTCGTTGCACTTTCTTAGCAACGTCGGCGCGTCCGGAATGGGCGGCCCTGATGACACCGAAATGATGCCCTCACTAATTCCGTTCGCGTCCATCATCGCGATGGCCCGCTCAGGCGACCATTCGGGCGCCTTCCGGTTGGGCATCTGGCGCGCCAGCGTGTCGAGCCCGATCGCATCGACATAGGCTTTTGGAAAGAAATGTTGATGCGTATCGATCTTGCCCGACGGCATCGGGGATTCTCCTTTCACGGGAAGCTGGGTATTTTCCGCCGCGGCGCGCGCTGGAGCAACGCGAGTGGCGGCAGCCGCCAGCCCTGCCGCTCCCGTCCCGAGGGCGAGGGCTCGCCGGCCAAGCCGATACGAGCCCTGTTTCGTACTTTTCATGAAGCGTTTCCCACGCTGTCCAAGCCATTCGAACCAAAGTTGGCCACCTAGATTTGCTCGGCGTGGCGACCGAGCAAGGACAGTAGGACCTTACGAAGTTCTACTGTCGGATCGGCCGGCAACTTCTGGCTTCTCCATGCGATGAAGCGATCAGGTCGCACAAGGATGCATCCCTGGTCGGAGACATCGCGAATCTTAGTCCATTCGCCCAGGAGATCGTCGAATTGCTGCCGCAGGCCAATACATGCCGTTCCGATCGGGACGCCGAGCTCTGTTGCAACAGTATTGGCGGCTTCATGCCAGGCCCTCCCGCCGATACCCGTTATCAGCGTGAAGCCGCCATAGTCGATCAGATCCAACGTCGAAACCTGGCGTCCATCGTGCTGAAGCCAGACATGGGGAAGATGCGAACCGGGAACCGTATCCGGTTGGAAGTAAAGCTCCGGATCCCGCTGGGTCTGCGGAAACGGCTCGCCCGAGGAGATGGCATGGCTTCGATAGCGCTGGCCCAACTCAACACCGTGGGCATTGAACTGGTAGTCCATGAGCGTGAGTCCCGAAAGAAGCGCCTGCCGCCGCTGCTCTCCCGTTTCCGAATCGCCGAACAGCTCGTCGATGTTTGCGCGCGCGGCTTTCGTGTCCATACCCGGCCTGAGGCCGGCGGCTTGAGACCAGGGCTCGATCTCAACATGGCTCTTCATGGCTCGATCGATCACCTGGCGCCCGACGGGCTGGCGCTCCTCGCTATAGCTGTCGAGCAGGCTGTCGCCCGCACGACCTGACAGCACCAGCGCGAGTTTCCAAGCCAGGTTGTATGAATCCTGCACCGAGGTGTTAGATCCAAGGCCATTGGCTGGCGAATGCCGATGCGCCGCATCGCCCGCCAGAAAAACCCGGCCCATCCGGTATGTCGCGGCGACGACGTGGTTGACCTGCCAGCGCGAAATCTTCTTGATCTTGAACGCAACGTCAGGATCACCGATTGACTCGCGAATATAGGCTTCCAGCACATGGTCCTCAGTCGCAACGGGTGCCCATCCGTGACGGAAAAAGAACGGATTCCATTCCGTCCACGGCGTCACGCACGGCCAGATGCTCATCCAGATATCGCTTGACTGAGGCGCGAGGAAGGCGATCGCGCCTGAGCGGTGTGCCGTGAACCGGGTGAGATCGGCATCGAGCCAGACGCTGATCGCCTCACCGATGTTGAACTCTCCTTCAAAATCGACTCCGACCTGTTCCGCTACAGTGCTGCGCCCACCATCCGCGCCAATCAGATACTTGCACCGAATAGCATAGACGCGATCTGCGGTTCGGTCGCGGATTTCCGCTGTCACCGCGTCATGATCCTGACGCAGACTGATCAACTCCGAGTTGAACCGGATTTCCGCTCCGTGCCGCCTCGCGGCTTCGTGGATGATCGGTTCGAGCTTGTGCTGTGAGATGTTGGACATCAGGCTCGGGCTCGCACGCTCGTAGTCTGCCTTGCGGTCGATACCTGCTCCCCATGCCATTGTCCGTGACAACTCGAGGCCGGCAAAAGACGTGGCGAAGATTTGGATACCCATCAGGTGCTGGGGCATCGCCGTCTGGCGCAGAAGATCCTCAACGCCCAGATCCCGCAGGACCTCGGCGGTCCTTTGATTGGTGATATGCGCGCGCGGCGAGTCCGCTGTGCCACCATATTTGGTTACGCCGATCGCGCGGACGCCGGCGCGCGCTAAAAGAGCCGACGTGGTCAGTCCAGACGGTCCTGCTCCGACGACCAGCACATCCGTTTCGATCAGCTCCATGAACCGTCACTCCGGATACCGCGGCGACCGGTGGTCGCGCGGAACATGGTAAGAATCCACGGCGGCCTGAGCGACGTTCAAGGTCGGGACGCTCGCCGCAATGACTGGGAAGACCGGATCGGCCGCTGTGAGGAAGTATACGGTGGTTTCAGCGGCTGATTTGCCAGCATCGGCATGACGAAAATTCGTGGTGAGCCTTGCGACGGCCTTATCCTGGAGAGGAACGCGATGATCGCTCATTCTGGTATTCTTCCGCGACACGTTGTCTCCCTTTCCTTCGTTGTTCGAGCGATGCCCGTCTTCCAGCAAGCCAGCGGGCCGTGCCAAGCGAGTTCGGCGCCTTTCCTAGGTGGTCGGCGGCGGATTTTCTTGATGGGGATGCGCACGTTTGGGATTTCGGAGGTGTCTTTCAATCACGGTGTTGCTGGGTGCGACTGCATTGTGCTCCGCTCCGGGACCGTCGAGAGATCTGGGCGATCGGGCCGGTTCGGCAATGGCCGGATTTGCGCTGGCGATCCGGTCAATTCAGGGCGTGGTTCAGCATCGGCTATTCTGTGCTCGTTCAGGCTGACAAAAATCCTGCTTGACGCTGGGCTTCCGTGGGAAGCGGCGAATCCCATCGTCAGCAACGATAGTGTTTGGCAAAGCCATCATCACGACGATCCTGGCTGTCGTTATCTGGCGATTTTCCACCGGGGTTCCGAGTGGACCCTCTACTCTTGCGAAACCCTGGCAGCCGATCTCGACAGCGCAACGATAAAGAGCGACTGGATGACCCTCGTTGACCTCCGCGAATTGCGGCAAAATGTCGTGTTTCGTAACCGCGCCGCCGCGTTGAAAGCCGTCGCTGAAGACGTAGCCAGCACGTCTCACTTTTCTGCCAAGTCAGGCGCCGCGCTGCTCACGCCTAGCGAGGCAGCTGGCCGACAACGTGATATCGAGACTTGTGCCGAAGAAATCGGAAAGCTTGCCGCCCTGGCGGAGCAAGGCTCCGGCTCATACCAGCAGTTCGAAGTAATCCTTACCGGCCTGCACAAGATGGGGAAGTTTCCAGATGCATCTGCCGTCTCTGCGGTAGCTGCCGCCTTCGTCGATTAATTCCCGCCCTCTCACGGGATCGGAGTTCGACGAAGAGTCTGGTCGGAGTGCCACGCCATGCTCGCTCCGTCTGCTTGTGCGTGTCATCGCGCAAGGGAGAATATCAAATCGCCGTATCCCCAGACTGCGGTGCCGAAGACCACCAGCACCAGCGATACCGCAGCGACGGCGGCCTGATAGCGTTTATACTTGTGATACGCCTCCCACGATTCTGCGAAGGTGCCACCTGCAATCATCGTGGCGATACCGTTCGCCTTGAACTGCGCGAACACCGCAAAAACGGTCATCACCGCGCCGCTGCGCTCGAACCATTGGCCCGGCGACTCTGTCTGCGGCCTGAAGCGCCCCACCAAAGACAACAGCGGCGGGATGACAGCGCAGATGCACAGCGAGATGGCCCAAACTATCGCGCGACGGATGCGCTGTTCGTAAGCAGGGTCAATCATCGAGGCTCAAACCGTTCATATGAGCCAATCCTCCGCCT
>JBEKLE010000042.1:0-25888 GCA_050010355.1 Rhodopila sp.
TTGCCATCCATGTCGACCAGATGGGTGTTACCGTCGGGCGAGCTGAAGCAAATGAAGCTGTTATATGTCCGTGAGGGGTCATAGACCGTCACGCCCGTGGGATAGATTCGAGGCGAGGCCCATATCCGGTTCGGAACCGTGGCGCAAAGCACGACGGCCGCAGCCAGCACAATAGCCGAAAATAATGGCCGGACGTTGGGGCTTGATGGCATGGATCACCTTGGGCGGGACGAGAATAAGGATGGCGCCCAGGGTTGATTTGGCTGGTTGTCTTGTCAACACGCCCAGCGAATATATCGGCGCCGCAACTCACCGCCACACGGCGAAACGGAGTCCCGTGCCGGTTGCCGTCTGCGTCCGATAACCCGGCACGTAATCGATCCGTTCAATCCGCAACGACCGCTGCGCCCCGGCCGCGAAGATCCAGTTGCGGATTTCGCCGTTGCCCGCATTCAGCTTCCGCGCAGGCAGCCCAGCCAGCGCCGCGTGGTCCCGCCGGGTCAACGCTCGTACAACGCCCCGATCGCCGTCCGTCCGGTGACGCTGCGGGACGCGGCCGATTAACGACCCGGTGGCAGCACGCATCAGCCTGTCACCCGTGATCCGTGGCGAGCCATGCGCGAATAATTCCCAGCGTCGTATCCGGGTGCTGATCCACCAACTGCGTGACCTTACGGATCGAGGACGCGCGCATTTGCCCCTGGATATTGCTCATTGTCATAGTGTCGTCGTCCTCTGCTCCGGCCGGCGCGCCGCCGACACCGCCACCGGCCCCGGTATGTCCGATCCCAAGCGCACCGCCCGGCTGGTGGATGCCGCCGGGGAGCGTGCCATCCGCGAGTTCCCCCGGCGCTCCGCCGGCAATCGTCAGACCCACCGGCGGCTTGTTCAGCGCGGCGAAGATGGACCGCGCGGTCAGGATGACGATTCCGAAGCCGACCACGCCGAATGCGACCATCTGCAGGAATGTCATCAGGTCGGCGTTCGCCTTGGCCGGCCGCGATGAAGGCGTCGCCTCCGCCGGGTCCAGCGTCGTGACGAACGGCATGCTGACGACATCCAGCCGGTCGCCTCGCTTTTCATCAAAGCCCACCGCGCTTTTCACCAGTTTTTCGATCTGGTCCAGTTCCGCCTGATCGCGCGCCTTCCATGTGTGCTTTCCGTCGGCACCGACATCGTCGACGCCGTCCACCATCACCGCCAGAGTGACCCGTTCGATCTGGGGCTGGTCGTGCACAATCGCCCGCACTGTCTTGCCGATCTCATAATTGGTCGTTTCCTCCTGACGCCCCTCCTGGCTGCCGGTCGCAGATGCACCCGCATCGGCATTGGGAAGATTGTTCTGCAACGACACCGGACCTGTCTTGTCCGTCGTCTTGCTGTTCGACGTCACATTCTGCGTGCTGCGCACGACGGACCCATCCGGGTCGTATTTCTCCTGCGTCTCATTGACTTTGTCGAAGTTCATGCGGATCGACGCCTCGGCATGGACGTGGCCGGGTCCGAGGCTTCGTTCCAGCATCATCTCGACCGCCTGTGAAAGGCGCATTTCCGTCTTCTGCCGGATATCCTCCTCACCCGCCGACTTGGCCCGCGGATCGTTTG
Source organism: Rhodopila sp. (assembly GCA_050010355.1). Classification (GTDB taxonomy): domain Bacteria; phylum Pseudomonadota; class Alphaproteobacteria; order Acetobacterales; family Acetobacteraceae; genus Rhodopila. The sequence goes on from JBEKLE010000042.1 coordinate 1,606, forward strand.
CATCGCCGGCCTGGAACAGCAGATGCAGGTTCGAATCGACCACCGTCACATCCTGCGGGCGCAATCCCGGCACAGCGGCGGCGACGAGGTCCACCACGGACTGTACCGCTTCCGGCGACAGTGTCTGGCGTCCGGGGACGGTCAGCATAACGCTCGCCTGGGCGTGCAGGCGGTCATGGGCGAAGGGCTCACGCCTCGGCAGCACGATATGCACACGGGCGTGAGCGATCCCATGGACCGACACGATCGTGCGGGCGAGTTCGCCCTCCAGCGCGCGGGTCAGCTTCACCTGCTGGTCGAAATCCGTCACCGCCAGGTCGTTGCCACGGTCGAAAATCTCGTATCCGGTGACGCCCCCGGAGGACGCGCCGTTCACACTCTGCAGCGTCCGGGCGGTGGCCAGATCGCCATCCGGGACGAAAATCTGCCCACCCTCCAACCGGTAGGGGATTTTCCGCCCGGTCAGTTCCGCCGCAATCTGCTGCGCGCTCTGCGGATCGAGGTCCGACGCCAGCACCGTCATCCGGCCTTTGCTCGGTCCCTGCAGCTCCAGCCAGACGAAAGCGCCGAGAATCCCGAGCGTCACACCCACGAGCATGGCGACACGCACCATGCCGAGCTTGCGGATGCTGTCGATGAACCCTTTCATTCCTAATGCTCAGATTCCAAAGCTGGGCCAAAGGTTTAGCAGGGAAAACTTACCGATCGGTTAATAGACGGGGTTGCGCACCCTACGATGGTCGGTCTTGCTGCCGAAGCAGGGAAAAACCGCGGTGGACGGACGCCGGATCCGGGCGGCACGATGATCGCGGTCAGGCCCGGGGGTTCATGCCGGAACGGGTGTGTGGAGGGGAAGCAATATGCGGAAAGCCGTGGGATTTCCCAAACCCGCAGTCGGGAGCACGGTGTTCTCGACACGGGGACAACCGATGTTGCGCACAGCCGTCATCTCACCCGTCGCCGTACTGGCCTGGCTGATCCACCGCGGCAAACGCCAGCAGGCCGACACCCTCCTGATGCAGCGGGGCCCGGCCCGGCGACCCGAGCGAGGTTCATCGTGACGCCTATCCGTAATGGATGTTGTTGGTGATGTTCGTCACGTTGACGAAGGTGATTTCGGTATTATTCGACAACGTCAGCGTCGCGCTGCCATTCGCGACTGTGACCGTGGAGGTTGCTGGGTTGTAGCCGATCAAACCCACGGCATCGCTGGCCGACAGATTCGTAACGAAATCGTGGCTGCCTGCCGTGTTTGCTGCCAGGAAGAAGTATGTGTTGCTGCCGGTGCCACCGGTAAAGGTGTCCGACCCGGCGCCTGCGTCAAACAGATTGGTGCCGAAGCCACCGGCGATCGAAGCATTCGATGGGCCGACGGCAAACAACGCATCGGTGCCCCACGAGTAAGCCGCGTTGAGTGTCTCATTACCCAATCCCGCCGCATGAGTCAGATCGCCGGGGGTGGGGGATACCGTTATTCCATCATACCAAAATTCGCTAGTACTATCGGTGTAATAGGTAACAATGCTGCCGTCGGTTCCAAATATGGTCGCGCCGGGCGCCTGACCAAAGACGTCATTGTTGCCGTACGCGCCGAGCAGGAGGCCGCCTCCTTCGCCGAAGATGTCGTTCATGCCCGTTCCGCTCAAGACGGTTGCAGCGCCGGTCACCCAGGTTCCAGCGCTGGGGTTATACCCTTCGAACGAGAGGTTGCCGGCGCCACCGAACACGTACAGCCCGTTGCTGTCGCCTCCGGCTGTCACGGTCGTCGGGGTGCTCATGCCCGCAACTGAGTCGTTCGAGCCCATGTCCAGGACGGACAGCGTTCCGTCGCCGGTTTGGCCCCCAAACACCCAATCGTTGCTTCCCGCAAGGGTGACAGTCGTGTCGCTGGTTGCCGCCGACACTGTTGTCTGCGAACCGCTGACAGACACCGCAAGAAAAGTCTGCCCGGCGGAACTGCCGGCCACAAAACTCTGGGACCCGGAGGAGTCGACCGTGGTGAGGCCGGCGCCAGCGACGATGGTGTCCTGGCCGAACGACATGACCATATTATAGCCGGACACGCCAATCAGGTTCGCGCCCAGATCGGTAGCAACCGTGCCGAAGCCCGACGCCGAAATCGTATCGTTGCCGGGAGCGGTGGAGATCAGATACAGGCCGCTGTCGGCGATCAGATTATCGCCACCCTCGGCTGCCACGGTGCTTTGGCCCGTTACGTAGAATGCGCCGCCGGTGGTCCCGGTGTTCAGCGCGAGATTGGAACCGGTTACCGTATTTGCGCCGGTAGCGTTGACGACAACATAGGAATAACCGGCAGGGATAGCCGCGCTGCCGCCGCTACCGTTTAGTGCCAGCCCCGCAACAGTTGGTTGGCTAACGAACGGAGCGGCCGGTATGCCCGAGAAAGTGCCGTCACTGGCCGCAAGAGTTGGTGGGGATCCGGCGAGATCTGCCTCCAGAAGCGCATTGATTTGCGCTGCAAGCCCCAGCACGTCTCCAACTGCGCCCGATACCGCTGCAAGCCCCAGGACGTCTCCAACTGCGCCCGATACCGCAATGGGGCCTGCCACTGTTACCGACGACATTAAACTGCTCCGTCCGCAGGCTTGATCGGGAGCCGCTCCGGCTCTGATCGTTGACACTTGTTATCGATTATCCGATCTGATAACATAACTTATATCAGTCGGTTCTCATCGACATACACATCGTTCATCTGGATGCTGTGCGACGCATTCCCGTTCGGCGTCGCATCGATACGCCAACGACCGGTTCAGCTTGGGTCTGGACATCATCCGCTACACCGGTTCCGTGCCGCTGGACCAGAGGAGGTCTAACCACCGCCGCCGTGGCCAACGCCCTGAGAGGCGAAATAACCGCCAAGACGCAGCCGGAAGGTCACTCCGTCACAGGCGCTTCCGGCCGCGTCGCCATGGATGGCGATCGTGCTCACCTGCGACGTGAACTGTCCCGTCACGTTGGCGGTTCGATTGCCTGCCACGTCGGTGGCCGTGATCTGAAAACTGTCATCGGCGTTGAGCATACCGGAGAGGTTGGCTATCGGTTGTTGACCATTCTGCGACAGGACTCCGATGATCGAGCGTTGCGGGTTTACGACAAAGTGCCACAGGAGATGCGGACAGCCACCCGCCGGCGGCGTATCGATGTTGTAAATCTGACCGATCAGAAGTTGCTCGAGCGTGCAACCCGGCAAAAGGCCGGCGACAAGGGCGAGGGCGATCATGCCGGGTGCAAGCCTGCGTGGCTGTCTCGTGCTCATCAGGTTCGGTCTCCGCCGCCTGTGCGGTCAACGCCTCGATGACGGGTGGCTGCCGTTCGGCGAGGCGTCGAGGTGCGCATCAGGCATTCGCCAGAGGACCTGATTCGCACGATTCAGCCCAACTTGCCAACCGCCGCCGACCGCACGGTCCGTCGTTATACCGCGATCGCGGTTTGCGTTTAACCATGGCATCAAGGCTTTGATTAGTCGCGACAAGGGCGTGGATGCCGACCGGCGTCGGCATGACAGGAGGGCGCCGACAGAGAATCGGCGTCATCGCGGGTCGGTATAATCCCAATCGATTCCCTCTCGGACCACGTCGACGGTCCCATTCCCGCGCAACCGGACAAGGTTCACGGTTTTCGCCAGATCGGGCGATCCGGAGTAATACGCCGGCACCGTCGTCCCGGTCCCGACGGCAGCCGCGCGGTTCCAGTGCCCCAGTGCCAGGTAATCCGCTCGGGTCGCTTCGATTTCCGCATTGCTGATCAGCCAGGACGGCCGCAACGGCGGCACCCCGTCATCCTCGTAGTGGCCGTGTGCCAGCGTCACATGCCACCGAGCCGTCCGCCGTCTTGGCTCCCGCAGAGGCACCATGTTGCTGTAATCGAGATGCGCGCGTCCCCAGACCTCCAGGTCATGCTCCGGAAAATGCACCGTCTGGTCATGTGTCACGCCGATGATATGGACATGGGGCAACTTGTCGAGGCCGCCGCGCCGCCAGACCGAGTCCGGTGTCACCGGATCGTGGTTCCCCGGCAGAACGATGACCGGGCGGGCGACACCGTTCAGAAGGGCAACACATTGCTCGATGATCGCGGGTGACTGGCGGTTGTTGTCGAAAATATCGCCCACCAGCAGGACATAGTCGGCGGCGTGGGTTCTCGCCGCATTCAGCACGACCCGCAGGCCGGTGGTGCCGTCTTCTCCGTAGGGACCCTGATGCGGATCGTCATCGACATGAAGATCGGAACTATGCAGCAGAACGATATCAGCAGAGGAAGACGGCACGATCAGAACCCAAGCGGTTGCAGTCCGCCATCAGACCGGCCCGGGCCGCGTCCGTCAATCGCCATCGGCCCTGCGACCATTGGCCAACCATTGGACAACCATTGGACAACCATTGGACAACCATTTGCTCCTTGGGGGTCTGGCCACATTGCCGCTGGGCCGCCGGTCGCCATTGGCCCCGAGCGCCGCCCTGGGTTAGCATCCGTCGCAACCACAACTCTGAGGACGCAAACGCCATGATCGACCTCCACTACTGGCCCACGCCGAACGGCAAGAAGGTCACGATCCTGCTGGAAGAAGCGGCCATCCCCTACAACATCGTCCCCGTGAACATCGGCCGCGGTGACCAGTTCACGCCTGCGTTTCTGAAGATGAACCCCAACCATCGCATGCCGGTGATGGTCGACGACGCCCCGCCCGGCGGCGGCGAATCGGTCGTAATCTTCGAATCCGGCGCGATCATGCTGTATCTGGCCGAGAAAGTTGGCCGGTTCTATCCGCAGAATGTGCGCGGAAAATACGCAGTCACGGAGTGGCTGATCTGGCAGATGGCCAACCAGGGACCCAAGCTGGGCGAATGCGGCCACTTCCGCCGCCTCGGTGACAAGCAGGGCGACCAGACGTATGCCGTGCGCCGTTTCACCGACGAAGCCAACCGGCTGTACGGCGTCTTGAACAATCGTCTATACGAAAGCAGATACCTCGCGGGTGACGAATACACCATTGCGGACATGATCTCCTATCCTTGGACCGTGAACTGGAAGGGTCAAGGCCAGGACATCGAGGAATTCAAATACGTCAAGCGCTGGCAGGACGAACTCGCTGCCCGCCCGGCGGTGCAGCGCGGCATGGCGGCCGGCGCGGACCTGTCCGAAGATGCATCGAAAATGTCGCCCGAGGAACAGGAGCGCCGCGCCAGGATCATGTACAACCAGCGTGCCCGTCCGGTTCCTGCCGCGTAAGCACGTCCGGGCCATCCACCCGCATGGCCGGGACAAGTACCGGCCATCGCGCATGAAGAAGGACTCGCCTCATGGCCGAACTCGAATGCTTCTTCGACTGCTCCAGCCCCTGGACGTATTTCGCGTTCGAATCGCTCCTGCGGATGCAGGAGGAAATCGACGTGACCATTCAGTGGCGGCCGTTTCTCGTGGGCGGAGTGTTCAACGCGGTCAACCCCAGCATCTATAGCGCCCGCGACCAGCCGGTGCCGGCGAAAGCCGCGTACGCCAAGAAGGATCAGCAGGACTGGGCCCGATACCTTGGTCTGCCAACGCTTTATCGCCCGACCGTGTTCCCGGTGAACAGCGTGAAGGCCATGCGCGCGTGCATCGTGCTGGAACCTGAAGACAAGCTCGTCCGCTTTGCCCGGGAAGCATTCAAGTCGTACTGGATCGACGACCAGGACATCTCGCAAATCGCTGTCCTGACGGACATCTGCGGGAAGCTCGACATCGATGCTGAAAAGCTGCTGGCCGCGATCGACCAGCAGCCGGTGAAGGACTCGCTGCGCGCCAACACGGAGGAGGCGATCGACCGCGGCAGCTTCGGCTCCCCAACGATATTCGTTGGCGGTGACGACATGTATTTCGGCAATGACCGCATGCCGCTGGTCAGGGATGCGGTGCTTCGCCGCCGTCAATGATCGAAACGACGATCGACGACCGGTTTGTTGCGACCGTAACGGTCAACAATCCCGAACAGCGCAACGCCCTGGGCAATGCCGGCAAACGCGAACTGGCGGAGGCGATCGAACGGGTCTCCACCATCGCTGGGCTGCGCGTCGTCATCCTGACCGGTGCGGGCGACAAATCCTTCATCGGCGGCGCCAACTTGAAAGAAATGTCCGCCTTCATCCGCCACGACGCGTCCGAAGGTCCAGCGCTCACCCACCGCGTCTGCGAGGCGATCCGCCGCACGCCCGTGCCGGTGATCGCCCGCATCAACGGCTGGTGCCTTGGCGCGGGGCTGGAGATCGCCGCGTCTTGCGACATGCGGGCGGCGGCCGACAACGCCCGCTTCGGTATGCCTGAAGTGCTGTTCGGGCTTCCCTCCGGGATGGAAGCCTGCCTGCTGCCGCAACTGATCGGGTGGGGCAAAACCCGGGAACTGGTCTTTCCGGCCGGCACATCGACTGCACCGAAGCCATGGCGAGCCATCTGGTCGAGCGAGTGGCGACGGCGGACAAGCTGGATCAGGCGGTGGACGACTGGGTGGGCGCCATCCTGAACGCCGGACCCGAGGCCATCCGGGCGCAGAAGGAACTGATCCGCGACTGGGAGCGTATGTCGGTTGCCGATGCCATTCAGCAAGGTATCCGCGCGGTTGCCGCGGCGCACGGTTCGGACGAGACCAAACGGCTCATGGGTGCGTTCCTGAAACGAAAGCGCTAGCGGTGCTGCCCGCGCCGCCTAGACGGCCTCGGCCGACAAACGCCTTGGTGCGCAGCAGGCGCATCCGCCCGCATGCGCAGACGTCGCTCCGGCATCCGACTCCTGCGCTCCGCCCCCCAGCGCCGGCGCGGTCAGCAGCCGAGGTGCGGGCTGTGTGCAATCCGGGCAAGGCTGCGGCTGGTCGAACTCCGCCAGCGGGCGGACCTCGGTGAAGGGACCGCAGTCGGTGCATTCGTAGTCATAAGTCGGCATCCAAAACCTCCCCGATCCGTTGTTTCCATACTGCCATTTCCCGGGCCGGCGGGCCAGAGATCGGCTTGCCGAGCCGGGAGGCCGAGGCCATGTTGCGTAGCACAATGCCGTTAAGGCCATATTGTTGTTAAGGATTGGCGCATGAACGCACAAGTCGACCTGACCCAGTTCGCCGAGGCGAAATACGCTGTCGGGCAGCCGGTTGCCCGCAAGGAAGATCCGGTCCTGCTGCGCGGTGAGGGCCGCTACACGGACGACCTCAATCTGCCCGGTCAGGCTCATGCGGTGATGGTGCGTTCGAATGCGGCGCACGGGCTTATCCGCTCGATCGACACCGCTGCCGCCAAGGCGTTGCCGGGTGTGCTCGCCGTCCTGACGGGGCAGGACCTGATCGACGCCGGTCTGGGCGACATGCCCGCTGGTATGTCTTTCAAGATGCGCGACGGCAGCGACATGCCGAAGCCGAAGCAGCCAATCCTGACGCTGGAGAAAGTTCGCTTCGTCGGCGATCCGGTTGCGATCGTGGTCGCCGAGACGGTCAAACAGGCCAAGGACGCCGCCGAGGCCGTGTTCGTCGACATCGACACCCTGCCGGCCGTGACCGATGCCGCCGCGGCGGCTGCGCCTGGCGCGCCCCTGGTGCATGACGCCACACCCGGGAACGTCATCCTGGATTTCCACCATGGCGACACGGCGGCGGTTGCGGCGGCATTCGCCAGGGCCGCGCACGTAACCCGGCTGAAAATCCGCAACAGCCGGGTTGTGGTCTGCCCGATGGAGCCACGCTCCGCGATCGGCGAATATGACCCGGAAACGGAACGCTGGACCCTTCGTGTCGGGTCTCAGGGCGTGTTCGGCATGCGCCAGCTTCTGATCGGGCCGCTGAAGGCACCGGTGGAGAAGATTCGGGTTTTGACGGGGCATGTCGGTGGCTCGTTCGGAATGAAATCGTCCTGCTATCCGGAATATCCTGCCATCCTGTACGCGTCGCGGCGGCTCGGCCGGCCGGTGAAATGGACAGACGAGCGCGGCGAGAGCTTTCTGTCGGACAGCCACGGCCGCGATCACGATATGGAGCAGGAAATCGCGCTGGACGCGACCGGCAAGATTCTGGCGCTGCGCATCACCGGGTATGGCAACATCGGCGCCTACCTGTCCAACGGAACCGTGCTGCAGCCCACCGGGAATATCGTGCGGAACTCCATCGGCGTGTATGCCACACCGCTGCAGGAGGTGACCGTGAAGGCGATGTTCACCAACACCAGTCCGGTCGGTCCGTACCGGGGCGCCGGCCGACCGGAGGGCAACTATTATATAGAGCGCTTGCTCGACACCGCCGCGCGCGAGATGAACATCGATCCCGCCGAGATCCGCCGCCGCAACCACATCCAGCCCGGCGCCTTCCCCTACAAGACCCCGGCCGGGACCACATACGACAGCGGCGATTTCCCCACGATCCTGGACAAGGCGCTGGCGGCGGCCGACTGGGACGGATTCCCGGCGCGCAGAAAGGCCAGCGCCGAACGCGGCAAGCTGCGCGGGCGGGGCATCGGCCAGTATCTGGAGGTCACCGGGCCGCCGTCCAAGGAAATGGGCGGGATCCGCTTCGAACCGGACGGCACGGTGACCATCATAACCGGCACGCTGGACTATGGTCAGGGCCACGCTTCGCCGTTTGCGCAGGTGCTGGCGTCTCGCCTGGGCATCCCGTTTGAGAAGATCAACCTGCTGCAGGGGGATTCCGATGAATTGCTCGCTGGCGGCGGCACGGGCGGGTCGAAATCGCTGATGGCGAGCGGCACCGCGATTGTCGAGGGCGCGGAAAAGGTGCGCGAAGTGGGGCGAAAGATTGCCTCCCACGTGCTGGAGGCGGCGGAAGCGGATATCGAGTTCGAGATCGTGCCGAGCGGGCGGAACCAGGGCGGCGGCCGGTTCCGCATCGCCGGCACTGACCGCTCGATCGGCATCATGGAACTGGCGGCGCAAATCCATTCCGGATCAGTGACGCTGCCCGATGGCGTGCCGCAAAGCCTTTCGGTCTCCCACGTTGCCGAGGGGCCGCCTTTCGCCTACCCCAACGGGTGCCACATCGCCGAGGTCGAAGTTGATCCCGAAACCGGGGTGGCCGAGGTAGTCCGCTATCACATGGTCAACGATTTCGGTGTGATCGTGAACCCCATGCTGGTCGAGGGGCAGGCGCATGGCGGCATCGTCCAAGGTATCGGGCAGGCGTTCCTGGAGCACGTCGTTTATGACGAAAGCGGTCAGCCGATGACCGGATCTTATATGGACTATGCGCTGCCCAGGGCGAACGACACGCCGATGTTCAGTTTCGCGTCCCATCCGGTGCCGGCTAAGACGAATCTGCTGGGATCAAAGGGCTGTGGGGAGGCCGGCTGCGCGGGCGCTTTACCGTCGGTGATGAATGCGCTGGTAGACGCGTTATCCGCCCACGGGATCAAGCATATCGATATGCCTGCAACGCCGCTGCGGGTCTGGGAGGCGATCCGGGCGAGCCGGTCCGTTGATGTCGCCTAGTTTCGCGATTGCATGTGCGCGTTTTTCCAGACGTCGCTGACCCGGCGGCGTCTGGGGCGGCGGCGTATGGGGTGGCTGCGTGTATGGGGTGGCTGCCCTGGGCGTCCTCAAACTCTCTCCTGCAGCGCCGGCCGGGGTACGGCGGCGCGGGCGACCAGCGAATCCTTGACGCGGTGCAGCAACGCAGAGTGATCTGATTCCGATACATTGTCGCTGCGCATCACCATCTGGATAAGAGGGTCCTGTAGCAGACCAGCCAACGTAAGTGTGCTGATTGTCGTCGTGCACATTACTGTCACCATTCCCATTTAGCACACAACCAGTGTAGCCGCTGCTGTTCGACAGTGTGGAAATGAATTGTGTCTTAACGTTGCCCTCGCGGGCAATTTTTCGTGATGTCAGGAACTTTGTGGCGAGCGCGTGTCAGGTCGGCATCATCCTTGCGCGCAGCGCGCCAAAATCTTAAAAGCCGCGACAATCGTCAGGTTTCCACATGAACAATAGTTTATGTGAGTTTTTTCGACCATTGGCCGGCCTGGAACGCGCGCGACGCGGTGAAGCTTCGAGGCATCGATCAAGCCGAACACCGATCGATTTGCAGGGATGCCGCCCGGACGGGTGTGGTGCTCGCCGGACGTCCGATATGCCGGCAGCCGACAGAGCGGTTGGGTAATTATCACGAAAACCGCCGATGGGACCAGCTACCCAGCGAACCAGCCCGCGGCCAGGAATGACCCCGATCGATCATCCTGGACGGCGCCGCCGAAGTTGCGATCCGACAGCGCCGGGCGTGTCCCCTACTCGGCGGCCTTCGCCTTGCGGAGCGGCCATTCGTCGACCGGAATGCGGGGCAGTTCAAATCTGTCCGTCACACGCGAGTACCACCCGCCGCCATGCATGCGCCCGATCAGGTCGAGCTTCGGCGTGTCAATGTAACAACGGTCCTTGTCGAGCACACAATCGTCCCGCACGTAGATCGCCAGCACCTTGCCAAGCACCACCGCCCGGTCGATGCCTACATCGATGATGACCAGCCGCTCGCACTCGAACGACACCGGGGCCTCGGCGATCCGTGGCGGCTTCACATGCAGCGACGGCAGCGTCGTCAGGCCGGCCTCCTTCAGTTCATCCACATGCTTTGGGAAGTCGATCGCGGTCACGTTCATTGGTTCGGCCAGTTCGAAGCTGACCAGGTTGACCACGAACTCGCCGGTCCGGCGGATATTGCCGCCGGTGTCCTTCACGTCGCCCGGCCCACGGCCGCCGATCCCAAACGCCACGACGGGCGGATTGCCCGACATTGCGTTGAAGAACGAAAACGGCGCCGCGTTGAGGGTCCCGTCTGTGTCCTGCGTCGTCACCCACGCGATCGGCCGTGGGCCGATGGTGGATGTCAGCAGCTTGTACACATTCTCGGTCTTGGTACTGGCGCAATCGAACAGCATGGCGGCCCCGTTTGAGTGTTGATCCGCAGCGTTACGCGGCGGGCCGGCCGCTGTCCAGATTGCGGGACCAGCGACGCGCCGGCCGGTGTCGCCGGGCTTGTCGTTGGCGGATCGAGGGCGGATCATGCGGCTGACGATTCAAGCCTGGGGAATGATAATGCCGACGCCTCGCGCAGTTGCTCTGGCGAGTGCGATCGCCGTTATCCTGTTCCTGTCAGGCGGCGCGCGGGGGGCAAGTCCCGAACCCAGCGATGCAGTTTATCATAATTTGCGCTACCAGGACGACTTTTCGTATCTGGCGGACCCGTCGAAGTCATCCGATCCCTGGGACCCGATCAAGTATATTCCGATCGGCGACGGCCAGTACGGGCCCAGTTACCTCAGCCTCGGCGGAGAACTGAGAGAGCGATTCGAGTCCTATCTCAATCCCAATTTCGGCATCAAGGCGCCAAAAAGCGACGCCTACCTGCTGCAACGCCTTCAGCTCGATATCGATGCGCACATCACGGACTTCATCCGCATCTTCGCCCAGCTCGGTGAGTTTGACCGGCTCGGTGACCGTGGCGTGACGAGCACCACCGACATCGACCACCTCGATCTGACGCAGGGCTTCGTCGACGTTCGTCTGCCCTCGCCTCTGGGCGACGCGCCGGTGGTGCGGGTTGGGAGGGAGGAGCTGTTGTTCGGCTTTCAGCGCCTGATCGCGGTACGGGAGGGACCCAATGTGCGGCGTGATTTCGATGGCGTACGTTTCACGGACCATTGGGGTGATACGACAATCGATTTTCTCACGGTGCGCCCGGTCAACCCGAGCGAAGGTGTGTTCGATGATCACACCAACGAATATCAGCTTTTGTGGGGCGCCTATCTGACCGTGCCGCTCGGTCCGGTGCTGAAAGCCGACGTCTACGAGCTGAATTATCAGAACGACACAGCGAAATACCGCGGACTGGCCGGCGTGGAGCAACGGCAAACGCTTGGTGTCCGGCTGTTCGGAGCGACCGACGGATTCGACTGGAACGGCGAAGTCGCGCTGCAGCAGGGCACTTTTCGCGGCCACGACATCCGCGCCGATATGCTGGCCGGAATCGGCGGCTACACCTTCACCGGCCTGGCGTGGGAACCGCGCATCGGCATCGAGATGAATTTCGCCAGCGGCGACAGCAGCCATGGTTCGGTGATCGGCACGTTCAATGCGATGTATCCCCGCCTGCCCTATTTCGCCGAGACATCGTTGCTGGTGCCGGCGAACGTCTATGACGTGCGGCCGGTGCTGAGTTTCAGGCCGGAGCCGGATGTCACGGCCACCCTCGGCTGGGACTCGCTTTGGCGTGCGTCAAGTTCCGATGGTCTGTATGGCAGCGGGATGGTGGAATACGCCAACACCAATAAAGTGAGCGGCGCTCGGATAGGCACAGAGTTATCGGTGGACGTGCGCTGGCGGGTTGACCGGCATCTGTTGGTTGGCGCCATCGCTGCGGAATTCATTTCGGGGCCAGCAGTGCAGGAGGCGTTCGGCAAAACCGTGACGTTCTTCGTTTTGTTCGCAACCTACCGGTTTTGAAGCAGCTCTGGACCCGGCGACCGGCCGCAAACGGTTTTATCCTGACCTGATCAAAGCGGCTTGATCGTTCAGATGGCATGCATGCAAGATTCTTGCGTCCAGGAAGCCCGGATGCTTCACTGGCCATTGGAGGGAAAAGTCATGACAACAAAATCACTGCGGTCGGGTCTCGCCGCGGCCTTGCCACTGATGATGGCCGTGGCGCTACCGCTGGGTGGCGCATCTGCCGCGGACCTGAAAAGCTATGATTCCAGCAAGCCCTCATTCTGGGCGCATCCGCCGCCCGACTGGTTCCTCGGCGATGAAACCGAAGCGCAGAAAGGGCTGGCGCCGCCGGTCGGTCCGGCAATCCCCACGCCGGTCGCCGAGCTTCAGGACGATCTGAAAAAGATCAAGTTGCCACCGGGCTTTAAGATCGAAGTCTACGCCAGCGGCATACCCGAGGCTCGGCAGATGGCGTGGGGAGCCAACGGCACATTGTTTGTTGGATCATTTAACGCAACAAATGTTTATGCCATCACCGATCAGGGCGGCAAACGCACGGTCAAGACCATCATCAAAGGCCTGAACATGCCGACGGGGATCGCCTTCCGCGACGGCGCGCTGTACGTCATCGCCATCAACAAGCTGTTGCGATACGACAATGCCGAGGCCAATCTCGATAATCTGTCCGAGCCCGTCGTGGTTTATGACGACATGCCGCCCTACGTGGCGCACGGCTGGAAATACCTTGTCACCGACAAGAACGGCTGGGTTTACATTCCATTCGGACCGCCGTTCAACATCGGCATCCCGCCGACGAGCACATCGCAGATCAGGCATGTCGACCTCAAGACCGGACTGGCTGAAATCGTTGCGCTTGGCGTGCGCAACAGCGTCGGCGGCGATATCGATCCACGCACTGGCGACTACTGGTTCACCGAGAACGCGCGGGACTGGATCAGCGACGACCTGCCGAGCGACAAACTCAATCACATCACCAGGCTGGGGGAGGATTTCGGTTACCCGCATTGCCATCAGGGCGACCTGCCTGATCCGAAATTCGCGATGGGCCACAAATGCAGCGAGTTCACCCCACCCGTGGTCAATCTCGGTGCCCACGTGGCACCGCTTGGGATGAAGTTCTATACGGGCAGTCAGTTTCCGGCCGAGTACCAGAACAACATCTTCATCGCTGAGCACGGCTCCTGGAACCGGCACAAGTATCAGGGCGGGCGGATCGAGCGTGTGATCGTCGATCCGGACGGCAAGAACGCCAAACAGGAGGTGTTCGCAGAGGGCTGGATCACCGGCGACCGGGACTACTTCGGGCGGCCGGACGATATCCTGCAAACGCCGGATGGATCGTTGCTTATCTCGGACGACTGGGCCGGTGCGATCTATCGCATCAGCTACGCGAAGTAGAGTCTTCGGTCGCGGATGAATTTCCGACTGCTTCTGCTGGCGGCGATCATTTCGTTGCCAGCACAGCGCTCGAAGGCCGCCGCGGATATCGAGGCCGGACGGCAAAAAGCCAAGGTCTGCGCGCCTTGCCACGGCGAAAACGGCGTCTCGTCGATGAAGGGCGTCCCGTCGCTGGCGGGGCAGCAGGATCAGTTCATCCAGTGGCAGCTTGTCTTCTTCCGTTCGGGACGCCGGCCGAACCCCCTGATGGCCTCGATCATGGGCGACCTCAGCGATGAGGACATCCTCAATCTTGGCGCCTATTTCCACAGCCTGCCCTACAATACGAAGGTGGTGGACGCCAAACCGAACCCGGAACTGGCCGCGGAAGGTAAGACCGTCGCGGCCAGGAATGGTTGTGCCAGATGTCACACGGACAGCTTCCGCGGCGAACGGGCCGCCGCCGCGATCGCGGACCAGCGCGAGGATTACCTCGTCAAGGCGCTGACCGACTATCGTTCCGCGGCGCGACCAAGCGTAGGGGTTGCCGCGATGACAGAGGCAGCCGCCGGTCTGAGCGATGACGACATCGCCGCGGTCGCGCATTATCTCGCGACGTTTGAGCCGCCGGAAAAGTGAGGGCGTGACGATGCGTGGAATTCGGTTCTGCCTGCTGATGCTGGCTGGCACCGCGGCAGGTCTGGCAACGGCGAAAGCGGATGACGCGCCCAGGCCGACGATCCTGGAGCACACCGATGCCTTCGATCGGGCGTACGCCGCGTCGTTCTATTATTTCGATGCCTGCGGCGATGGCATCGCCGGGCGCGTTTACCGGAAGGCGTTGGCGGAAAAGCTGACGCAATGTCCATTTTCACCTGACGCCACAAAGCGGTTCCAGATCCGTTCCGCGGCGCAGCGCCGGAAATCGAGCCAGGTGATGGCGAAGCTGATCGAAGACAACGGCGGTCTGCCGGTGCGTCTGGAGGGCATGACACGGACCTGCCGCGAGCAAATCGACAGCCCCGAATACCGCCAGGTCCGCGGCGAACTCGACGCTTACGCGGCCGGTAAGGCGGGACCCGATGCCGTCGTTGCCCAGCCCTGCGACGCGGCGGAGATCACGCCGTAGGGTTACGGTTGCGGCGGACCCGCGACGCTGTATGGTCCGCGGCGAACCGACCCAAGGACCACGACACATGCGCCCATCCGGCCGCACCGCTGATGAGCTTCGCAAAGTCTCAATCAGCACCGGTTTTGCCCGCCACGCCGAAGGATCAGCCCTGATCCACATGGGCAACACCGAGGTTCTTTGCGCGGCCAGCGTCGAAACCCGCGTGCCGCCGTTCCTGCGCAACACCGGCCTGGGCTGGGTCACTGCCGAATACGGCATGCTTCCCCGCGCCACCCACACCCGCGGCGACCGCGAGGCCGCGCGAGGCAAGCAATCGGGCCGCACGCAGGAGATCCAGCGCCTGATCGGGCGCTCGCTCCGAGCCGTGGTGGACCGCGCGGCGATGGGGGAGATGTCGATCACGCTGGACTGCGACGTGCTGAACGCCGACGGCGGCACACGCTGCGCCGCGATCACCGGCGCCTGGGTCGCGTTGTCGCTGGCGTTCCGGCATCTGGTGACGATGAACGTGCTGAAAACCATCCCGCTCACCGGCCAGGTTGCCGCGGTGTCCTGCGGCATCGCCGCCGGCACGCCAGTGCTGGACCTGGATTATGATGAAGACTCCAGCGCCGACGCCGACTCCAACTTCGTCCTGACCGACGGCGGCGGCATTGTCGAGATCCAGGCCACCGCGGAGAAAACCGCCTTCAACGAAGGCCATTTTTTCGAACTTCTGGCGCTTGCCCGCAAAGGCACGACCGCGCTGTTCGCCCTGCAACGCGAGGCGCTTGGCCAATGATGGCGCGGAAGCTCGCTCGGGGCCAGAGGCTCGTCCTCGCCAGCCACAACAAGGGCAAACTCCGCGAGATCGAGGCGCTGATGCGTCCGCTTGCGATCGACGTCGTTTCAGCCGGTGCGCTTGGCCTGCCGGAGGCGGTTGAAGACGCCCCGGACTTTGCCGGAAATGCCCGCATCAAGGCCGTGGCGGCGGCAACAGCAAGTGGCCTGCCCGCGCTGTCCGACGATTCCGGCTTCTGTGTCGCGGCGCTGAATGGCGCACCCGGCGTCCACTCCGCCCGCTGGGCCGGTCCTGCCAAGGATTTCGCCACCGCAATGGCCCGGGTGCACGAACACGTCGGTGACAATCCCGACCGGCGCGCCTGGTTCATCGCCGCGCTGTGCATGGCCTGGCCGGATGGCCACACCGAAACATTCCTTGGCCGCATCGATGGCGCCGTCGTCTGGCCACCGCGCGGTCACATGGGTTTTGGGTATGACCCGATGTTCGTCCCGGCCGGCAACGAGCAGACATTCGGGGAAATGGACCCGGATGAGAAACACGCGCTCAGTCATCGCGCCCGCGCCTTCGCACAGGTGCTGGCGTCCTGCTTCGTTTGATGCAAACTCGTACTTAGGGGAGCAGTCGCCAATGTGGTTTCGTCGTGCGGTTCTGGCCTTGGTACTGGTATTGCCGGCCGCCTTCGCCCGAGCGGAGCTGCCGGCAACCGTCAAGATCGGCATCCTCAACGACATGAACGGCCCGTTCGCCGACCAGTCGGGACGAGGCTCCGTCGTCGCCGCGCAGATGGCGGCGGAGGAGTTCGCCGCCCAAGGCGGCGGCTTCAAAGTCGAGATCCTGTCCGCCGATCACCTCAACAAACCCGATGTCGGCGCGCAGATCGTCCGGGAGTGGGTGGACCGCGATGGGGTGGCCGCGGTCGCCGACGCGGTAAACTCCGGTGTCGGGCTAGCGGTGAACACGGTGATGGCGGAGAAGCATCGCACCTTCATCGCCACCAATGTCGGCACGTCCGATCTGACCGGAAAATTCTGCCAGCCCACGACCGTTCAATGGACCATGGACACCTACGCCCTCGGCAACACCATGGCTCGGGCCATGACGGCCCAGGGGGCGAACACCTGGTATTATATCAGCTTCGATTACGCGCTCGGTGCGGCGCTGGAGCGTGATTCCACGGCGGTGCTGACCAGCCTGGGCGGCAAGGTCCTGGGGTCGGTCAAGCATCCGCTGGGGACCTCCGATTTCTCGTCCTATCTGCTGCAGGCGCAGTCGTCCGGCGCCAAGGTCATTGCGCTGGCGGATACCGGCGCCGACCTGATCAACGCGGTGAAGCAGGCTGCGGAGTTTGGCATCAGTCAGAAGCAGATACTTGCGGGTCTGTTCACGCAGATCGTCGATGTCGATGCAATCGGTCTGAAATCGGCGCAGGGACTGACGGTGACCGAGGCGTTCTACTGGGACCTTAACGACAACACTCGCAGCTTCGCGCGGCGTTTCGCCCAGCGCTTCAACGATCGTGTGCCCACAGCCAACCAGGCCGGCGTCTATTCATCCGTCCTGGCGTATCTGCATGCCGTAAAGGCCGCGGACACCATCGAGGGCGAGGCGATCATCGCCCAGATGCGCAAGCAGCCGATCGAGGACGCTCTGTTCGGGACCGTTACGGTCCGCCAGGATGGGCGGGCGGTGCATGACATGTATACGTTCCGGGTGAAGACTCCGGCCGAGTCGAAATCCCGTTGGGATGTCTACACAGTGTTGGCTCGGATTCCGGGGGATCAGGCGTTCCGGCCACTGAACCAGGGTGGCTGCAAGTTGGTAACGAACTAGGGAAACGATGATGGCGGACGAGACGTGGCCCAGTGCGGTATACGACCTGCTGCGCGAAAACGGCATCACCCAGTTCTGCTATGTGCCGGATGCCGGACATAAGGTGCTGATCGATCGGTCGCTCGCCGATCCGGACGTGCATTCGGTGCCGTTGACGACCGAGGAAGAAGGCGTGGCGATGGTGGCCGGCGCTGACCTCGGCGGCCAGCGCGCGGTGCTGCTGATGCAGTCGTCCGGTGTCGGTAACTGCATCAACATGCTGTCGCTGACGCAGGGCGGACGTTTTCCGTTTCTCACACTTGTTTCGATGCGCGGCGAGTACGGCGAGGGGAATCCGTGGCAGTTCGCCATGGGCCAGGCGGTCGAGCCCGTGCTGAAGGCGATGGGCGTGATTGTACTAAGAGCGGAACACCCCGCCGAGGTGGTTTCCTGTGTCGCCGCCGCCATAACCATGGCGTTCCAGTCCGGCCAGCAGGTCGCGGTCCTGCTCACCCAGCGCCTGATCGGCGCCAAGAAGTTCTAGCGGACGGAAGACGATGGCCAAACTGAGCAAGCTGCAAACCGCGACGCTGCCGGATGCCGTGCTGGATCGCCGTCAGGCGGTGCCTGCGCTGATCGAGAACCCCGGCGATTTCCTGATGGTCGCTGGCCTCGCCGGCACCGCGTGGGAACTCTCGGCGCTGACCCACGAATCCCCGAGCCTGTTCGGCCTTGGCGGTGCGATGGGGGCGGCGCCGATGATGGGCCTGGGTCTGGCGCTGGCGCAGCCGAAGCGGCGCGTCCTGGTGGCGACCGGCGACGGTGAACTGCTGATGAATGTCGGAGCGCTTGCAACGATTGCGTTGCAGAACCCGCCCAACCTGACGATCATCTGTGTGGACAATGGTCATTACGGTGAGACGGGCAATCAGGAGAGCCACACGGGCCTGGGTGTACGGCTGGACGTCATCGCCGCCGGCTGCGGCTTTCCCGTCGTGCATGTCGTTAACACCGAGGCCGACATGACGGAAGGCCGCAGACTGGTTCGTGAAGGTGGCGGGCTGTCGTTCATTCTTCTGCGGGTCACCGAAGGACCGGCGACGCACGACGGCAAGAAGAATCTGGTTCCGCACATAGAACGGGATCGTTTCAGGGCCGCCCTGCTTGGATGACGTCATCGCACTGTTACGCCTTCAGGTCGAATGGGGCGCCGACGAGGCACTTGCTCTCGACCCCATCGACCGTTTGAAGCGGGCGGAAGCCAGACCCGTTGCGCTCGCCGCGGCACCCAAAGGGAGCATCCCGCCTGCCGAACGGCCGAAAGGCACCGCGGGCGAGAGGGCGCTGGCTTTGGCGGGCCGGGCCGCCACGCTGGACGATCTCCGCGCCGCGCTTGCCGGCTTTGACGGCTGCGCGCTGCGTGACACCGCCAGCAATCTGGTGTTCGCCGAGGGCGATCCCGCCAGCACAACCCTGATCATCGGCGAGCCTCCGGGGCGCGAAGAGGATCGCAGCGGCCATCCATTCGCTGGGCCCGAAGGTCAGTTGCTGGACCAGATGCTCGCCAGCATCCGGCTGACCACGGCGGAACTGATGCTGACACCGTTGTTGCCGTGGCGTCCGCCCGGTGGCCGTCCGCCGTCGCCTGGCGAGACAGCCATCTGTCTGCCGTTCCTCCACCGGCTGATCGCGCTACTCAAACCCCATCGACTCGTGCTGTTCGGCGCCACCGCGGCGCGTGCCCTGCTGCCGCAGGCGCAGAACCGTCGCCGGGTTCCGCAGGGGTGGGTCGAAACAAGCATACCAGGTATGCAGTCACCGCTGGCGACACTGGCCCTTCCTGGCCTCGCCGAAATGCTGAAAACCCCGCCTTTACGGCGGGACGCGTGGGCCGGCCTGCGCCTGTTGCGACGGGCGATCGATCAGCGCCTAACGGAAACGTGACCCAAGATACTTTGTGTGCAGGTCACCGATTTTGATACTTTATCCCAAAAATACACAATTGTCTCAAAGGTCCGGGTTGCATCTCGCTCACGGAGCAGTTAACGACAAGGCATGCGAGGGATCGGTCACACGCTCTCCCGCCTTCCTAGCGTCCGGGTGCTGCTTGCCGGGGCTGCGATCATTGCGGGGGCAGTTACGTCCGCCGCGTACGGACAGTCGTCCGGATCGGGGAATGGCAAAGGGACGCTTACTTCGGATGGCACACGGCCCGATGAGGCTGCGTGGGCAATCTCGCGGCTTCCGCACATCGGAGGGTCCGAGGTGGCCTTTCCGCAGCCGCTGCGCCCGATCGATGCCGTGCTCATGCGGCAAATCTTTCTTTTCCAGGCGCGCGGCGATATTCCGGATGCAATTCGTTCTGAAGAGTTATTGGACGACCGGATGTTACTGGGCACCGCGCTCGCCGATCGCTATCTGGGCCGCTACCATCGTTCGGATACGGATGAACTGGCCGACTGGCTCACGCACTATGGCGACCAGCCCGACGCGCCTGCGGTTCACGCCCTGTTGCTGACGCGTCTTCCGAACGGCGCCACGCCACCACCCGCACCCCAGACCATGGTAACGATTCGCTTCGCCTCCGAAGATCCGATGCCGGAAGACATCGACAGGCCGCGTAACGACCTGAACCGCGATTCAAATCTTGACCGAACCGTCCTCGATCGCGCGCAGTCCGGCAATACCGCTTCCGCGCTGCGCCTGATTACCTCCACGCGGAGGATCTCGGCAGCGTATGCGGCACAGCTTCGCGCCGAAGTGGCACAGGTGTTATTCACCCGAAACGAAGATGCGAACGCCTTGCGCGTCGCTCAGATGGCGCTGAACGTTCGCGCGGCGGCGGACCAGCCGAGCCTTGGCTTTTACGTTGGCGGCCTCGCGGCCTGGCGGTTGAATCGTATCGAACTGGCGCGGACTCTGTTCGAAGGCGGAGCGAGAGCGCCAAACACTTCGGCGCGCTTGCACGCGGCGTCCGCTTTCTGGGCCTCGCGTGCGAGCCGTGCCTTGCATGACACCCTTGGGACGGTGCGATGGTTACTTGCCGCGGCCGAGGAAAGGCTGACCTTCCACGGTCTGCTCGCCCGTCGGGTGCTTCGGATGAACACCGGCATCATGCCGAGCGGCGAATTGGTCAGCCAGGCGGATGTCGACGCCGTTGCGGCGACGCCGCAGGGTTGGCGTGCGTTCGCCTTGCTGCAGATCGGGCAGCGGGACCGGGCCGGAGCGGAACTGCGCGGCCTGTGGTCACAAGCCCACGCCAACCCAGTGTTCGGGCGCTCGCTGCTGATGGTCACCTCTGCGGCCGGCCTGATCGATTGTGCTGCACAAATGGCAGCCTGGCTCCAGTCGCAGGACGGCAGCCGTCACGAAGAACTGCGCTTTGCAGTCCAACGGCTGCGGCCGGCTGGTGGATTCAGTATCGATCCGACCCTGGTCTATGCGGTGACGCGAGTAGAATCCAATTTCGATACGGGTGCGATTTCGCCAACCGGCGCCCGCGGTCTGATGCAGATCATGCCTGCGACGGCTCAATATCTCACCGGCAGCACGCTTACCATGGCGGATCGGCTGCACGAGCCCGCTTATAACCTCGACATCGGCCAGCGCTACATAGCCTACCTGGCTCGGCTGGATGGGATCGACCACGATTTGTTACGCGTTCTGGCCAGTTACAATTCCGGGCCCGGAAGTCTTGGCCGCTGGGACCTGCATGACAACGGCGATCCCCTGCTGTTCATCGAGGCCATTCCGGTTGCGGAAACACGCGCCTTCGTCCAGCATGCCCTGGTGTATTCGTGGATCTATGCCGCTCGGATGCACCTGCCCGCCGCCAGTCTGGACGCCCTGTCGGCAGGAGAGTTTCCCCGCTTCACAGCCCCTGGGCGGGAGGGCAGAATGGCACTTCTGCCGCCGGGACTGAACTAACGCCCGGCGTGCGTCCGCTCGCCCGAGGTACACACGATGGCCCGAATCGACGACAGCCGCCCGTTCATCCCGGTCAACATCGCCGTGCTGACGGTCTCGGATACCCGTAGCCTGGCCAACGACACGTCCGGTGACACGCTGGCCGAACGCATCGTCAAGGCCGGCCATCGCGTTGCTGCCCGCGCGATCGAAAAAGATGACACCGCGGCGATCGAAACGCTGCTGCGCCGCTGGATCGCCGATCCGGACATCGACGTGGTGATCACAACGGGCGGCACCGGCATCACAGGCCGCGACGTGACACCGGAAGCGTTCGACCACGTCATGGAAAAGCGCATCGAGGGGTTCGGCGAACTGTTTCGCATGTTGAGCTATCAGAAGATCGGGACATCCACGATGCAGTCGCGCGCCATTGGCGGCGTCGCCGGCGGGACTTATCTGTTCGCTCTTCCGGGCAGCACGGGTGCGGTGAAGGACGGTTGGGACGACATCCTGGTGTCTCAGTTGGACAACCGCCACCGGCCCTGCAATCTGGTCGAACTCATGCCTCGCCTGCAGGAGCATTTGAACCCGGCGGCGGAGTAGGCGTCGAGGCGGGACAACCGCCGGTATTCCCTTTCGGCCTCAAACCGCAGTAAGACAGTCACTGTGTTGAACCGCCGTTTCCCCCTGCACGGGCTGTTCGCGGTGCTGCTTGCGCTTATGGCTCAGCTTGGGGCGGGTGCAAGCGTGCCGCGGTTCGATCCGATTGCGACGGCGGGCCTGCTTTGCCACACGGAGGACGGCACTGGCGGCGTGCCGCTGAAAGCGCCATCGCACTCAGGCGACTGCCTGGTTTGCCCGCTCTGCGTAGCGCTGCACGCCTCGTCTGCAGCCCTGGTTCCCGTCACCAGCACAACCATGCCACAAGACGTTGGCGTTGTTCTCAAAAGCGAACTGCCGCCGCCGTCGACCGCGCCGCCGGCGCCGCATCGCCGGCCCAGCCAGCCAAGAGCCCCCCCGATCCTCTCCTGAGCACAGCTGCGGCCCGTCCGGAAGGGCCGCTATTTCTGTTTCGGGAGTATTCTCATGAGACCCCATAGCCTGATCTTCACGCTCGCCGTTGGCTCTCTGGCGCTTGCCAATCACGCCTACGCGCACGGCTTCGCCGGCGACCACCTGTTCATCAGCACGCTGCTGATCGACGATCCCAACGTCGCCGACGAGGCCAGCCTTCCCACTTTCCAGTTTCTGCCCGAACCGACCAACGGCGGCCCCGCGCCAAACCAGTACCAGCTCGCGTGGGAATACGATAAGCGGATCACTGAGAACTTCGGCTTCGCCATCAATGATGGCTACACCTGGCTGACGCAGCCAAGTGCGAAGACCGCCAACGGGTGGCAGGAACTCGTTGTCACGCTGAAGGACAAACCCTACGTGAGCGCCGAGCATGAAATCCTGATTTCGGTCGGCGTGCAGCGCGTGATAACCGGCGTCGGCGCCCAAGGCCAGAACGGTGCGTTGTTG
Organism: Rhodopila sp.; assembly: GCA_050010355.1. GTDB lineage: Bacteria > Pseudomonadota > Alphaproteobacteria > Acetobacterales > Acetobacteraceae > Rhodopila. Next base: position 24,627 of record JBEKLE010000042.1, read on the forward strand.
GGCAACGATCCCAGCAGTTCCACTATTCCGACGTTTTATTTCGGGAAGGGTTTCGGCGACATCCCGGTGGGCTGGATCCGCCCGTTCGCGCTGACCGGGGAACTGGGTTACCAGATCGCCGACGAGAAGCTGAAGGTCGACCCTGTCGCTCTCACACCGATCAATAACGGCATCTCCAACGCCTGGACCGGCGGTCTGTCGCTGCAATACAGCATCCGCTACCTATCAGCTCAGGTGAAGGATTACGGGCTCCCCGACTTCGTCAACAAACTGACGCCGGTGGTCGAGCTCACATGGTCATCCCCCGCCAGCAAGCCGACCCAGGACACCACGCAATACCTTTGGGGCATCGGCGTCAATTACACCGCCACCGACTACGCCGTCGGGCTGGAGATGCTGGTCCCCGGCAACCGGAACACCGGCTCCCACCTCGGGGTGATCGCCCAGTTTCATTTGTACTTCGACGACTTGTTCCCGCACAGCCTCGGTGCGCCAATCGTGGACTGGTTCTGACGCCATGAAGAACATCATTGTATTGACCGCCGCTTCCTGCCTGATCGGTCAGGTCGCGTTCGCCCATGCCTTCCTCGACCGAGCCTCGCCGCCGGTCGGGTCGGAGGTTGCGGGTTCCCCGCCGGCGCTGAACCTGACCTATACCGAACCGGTGGAGCCGCTGTTCAGCACGGTGCAGGTGACCGATGCCAGCGGCGCGCGGGTGGACGAGGGCAAGCCCACCCCACTGGAGGACGGCCGCGTCTTGTCCGTCAAGCTGAAGCCGCTCCCGCCGGGGATCTATGCGGTGGAGTGGCACGTCACCTCGGTCGACACCCACAAAACCGAGGGGCATTTCACGTTCATCGTGAAGCCCTGAATGATCAGCCTCGCGATGGCCATGGCGCTGGTCCGCGGCCTGCACCTGGCGGCGACTTTGTCGCTGCTGGGGACGGTCGGCTTCATCGCCTGGATGCTGCCCGCCGCTTCGGTCGTTCCGGACAAGCTGCCTCGCCGGCTGCGGCGGCTGTGGTGGGTCAGCGGATTGGTCGCCCTGCTGGCTGGGGCAACGTGGTTCATGATCCAGTCCGCCGTCATTGCCGACGCCGATAATCTGTCCGATCTGCTCGACGCCCTTCCGGTCGTGGCGGAGCATACGCGTTACGGCAATGTCCTGATGGTGCGGCTGGGGTTGTTGGCGGTGGCAACGCTTGTCCCGCTGGTCGTCGGGCGCGCAGGCCGCATCCCGGTATACTTGACGCTCCTGCTCA
>JBEKLE010000043.1:0-29463 GCA_050010355.1 Rhodopila sp.
GCTCTGTCATTTCGCCTTCCCACTCGCTCGATTCGGTGGAGACCCAGTGATTCGACACTCGATTCCCGAGTCAAGTCGGAATGTGCAGCCAGCGAGCCGGAAGTGTGATTTTGTCAAATTAGACCGCAAAACGATACCGTTCCAGAATGCTTGAAGCAACCCTAATGGCACATGGAAGGTGTTCCAATCAGAGATGCTTTTAGGGTATGCCCCAGGCAGGCCGAGCGAGGCGGTCTATTGGATGTCACGAATGATCATCCAAACAAGACTTTTTCCAATAGACCATCCAAACGAGACTGGTTTGAGTGGGTTAGCCGGAGTGCCTGGAAGCGGACGCTGCGAATGTCCGGCAGGGGTCCGCAGCAGCCATGCCTTGGTGGGAAATTCTTGAGAAATGCACCGACCGTCGGCTTTGAGCGGATAGCTGCCGGTAAAGGCAACGAGCGACCCTGTGCCGCCATCCGGACAAGCGGCGCGCCGGGGCTACGACGCCGGGTCCGGTCGGAGCGCGCGCACCGCAGCTCGGAGCAGCGCGACGGTCTCGACCGCGGCGTCGCTGTCATGACGCTGACGCCACGCGCTCTGGATGGCAACGACCACCTGCTCGGTCGGATTGACCAAGATGAACTGGCCGTAGGCGCCATTCGCCGAAAAGGCGCCATTGTTCACGCCTCCTGGCGAGGGAGCCACCGCCCACCAGTGGTAGCCGTATCCCCCGGGGTTGCCCGGCGCCAGCCGACCGAAGCCCGTGGCCGCGCTGTCGGGCTGGCCGGCGAGATCGCGCCAGCCGGGCGGCAGGACCTGTCGGCCGCTGAACGCTTCGCCGTCCTCCAGCACCAGTTGGCCGAAGCGGCCGACGTCGCGCAGACGCGCGCTGACGCCAAGCCCGCCCAGCTCCAAGCCGCCCTCGGACTCAAGCTGCCAGTGCCCGTCGGCCTCCATGCCGGCGGGGTCCCAGATCGTCTCGGCGAAGTAGTCGGCCAACGGCCGGCCCGTGGCGGCCGCGACCACCGCGCCGAGCAGGCAGCTCTCGCCGGTCGAATAGTTGAAGACGACACCCTGCGGATGAGCGCGCGGCAGCTTGCACAGGAGGTCCAGCACGGAGCCCGGCCGCCGGCTCCACATGGCCCGGCCCAGGCGATAGCGCTCGGAGCGTCCGTCGGCATCGTTCTCCTCGCGCCAGGCCACACCCGAGCACATCCGCAGGACATTGCGGACCGTGACGCCCTCGTATGCCGAACCGCGCAGCCGCGGCAGACAGAGGTCGCAGCGATCGTCCAGGCTGCCGATCGCGCCATCGTGGAGGGCGGCGCCCGCGAGCGTTGCAGTCATCGACTTCGCGGTCGAGAAGCTGTCCAACGGCTCTCCGGGCCGTTGCCCATGCCGTAGCGCTCCAGCGCGATTTCGCCGTGCTTCAGGATCAGGAGCCCGGCCGTGCGGCCGCGGGCCATATAGTCGCCGGGGCTGAGGCGCACGTCGCCCACCTCAAAGGTCAGGTCCGCAAGCGAACGGGCGTGCGGTGGGAGCGGGCGCATCGCGTCGCCGTGCCGGATGACGCGCACCGGCCAGACCTGGTCCAGGTTGCGGAAGGTCGCCGCCTGGTTCTCGGGTGTCGTGTCCCAGATGTTCGGAGCCGCCCGCTCCGGCTCGCCGACGCCGCGGTTCACGCCACCGCCTCGCGACGGCCGGCGGCGTCAATCACGTCCGCATCGATGCCAACACCATCGAGACGCGTGTCGATCAGCGCCGCGATCTCCGCATCAGTCGGTGTAAGCCACGCCATGGAACCCTCCGCCCCATTGAGACGGCGCTGAATCGCCGGGTTTGGTGGCACTTGCAAAGCAAGTTACTTTGGCTTGTCGTGGCCTTGTCGCCCTGGCATGGTTACGGTCGACGCATTCCTGGAAACCACGAATAATCTCCTATCATTTAGGATAATCCTAGATTCAACCTCGATATTTTCTTGTTGCATATTGCGCGGCTGGCCGGCATGTCGCCCGCGGCGCTGACGGCGGCGATGGAGCCCTACCGTCCCATCCTCCGCGCCTTCGCGCTGTGCTCGGAGGACTGAATCGCAGCGCGCACGTCGCGTCGGTCAACCGGGAGATCGACCTCAAACCGACGCTGCGGCGATCCGAGCCAGCGCCTCCTCGCGCCCCAGCGCCGCCAGGGTCGCATCGATGCCAGGGCTGACCGTGCTGCCCGTCAGCGCCGCCCGCAGCGGTTGGGCCACCTGCCCGAGCTTCAGGCCGCTGCGTTCGGCGAAGCCTCGCAGGGCGGCGTCGAGCGAGGGAACGGAAAAATCCGTCTCGGCCAGTGACGCCGCGACCGCCCGCAGCATCAGCCGCGCCTCGGCGGTCAGCGCGGCGGCGGCTTTCGGCTCCATGGGCAGCGGTAAGACACGGGCCAGGAATGCCGCCGAATCGGCGAGTTCGACCAGCGTCTTCGCACGCTCCTTCAACGCCGGCATCAGCGCCCGGATACGCCCCGCGGCGTGGCTGCCAAGGGCCAGATCGTGCCGGTGCGCCAGTCGCTCCAGCACGTCCCGGGTCAGCCGCTCATCGTCGGCCCCGCGAATATAGATGCCGTTCAGGTTCGTCAACTTGGCGTAATCCATGCGGGCCGCGCCGCGGTTGACGTCGACGATGTCGAACAGCCGGATGGCGTCCGCGCGGCCCAGAACTTCCAGGTCGCCGTGCGACCAGCCCAGGCGCAGGAGGTAGTTGCACAGCGCCTCCGGCAGGAATCCCTGATCGCGGAATTCCAGTGCGAACTGGGCGCCATGCCGCTTCGACAGTTTGGCCCCGTCGGCGCCATGGATCAGCGGGATGTGGGCGAACCGGGGCAGCTCCCAGCCCATCGCCCGGTAAACCTGGATCTGCCGGAACGTGTTGGTCAGGTGGTCGTCGCCGCGGATCACGTGCGTGATCGCCATGTCGTGGTCATCGACCACCACCGAGTGGTTGTACATCGGCGTGCCGTCGCTGCGCAGGATGATCATGTCATCCAGTTCGGCATTGGCGACCCGGACGGTGCCCTGCACCAGGTCGTCCAGCACGGTTTCGCCGTCGCGCTGGCTTTTCAGCCGGATCACCGGCGTCAACCCGGCCGGCGCCTCGCTGGGATCGCGGTAGCGCCACCGTCCGTCGTAGCGCCAGACGCGGTTCTCGGCGCGGGCCTGTTCGCGCTCCCGCGCCAGCTCCTCGGGTGTGCAGTAGCAGTAGTAGGCACGTCCGGCGGCTAGAAGCTCGTGCGCCACCTCGGCATAACGGGGCATGGCGGCGGACTGGAAGACCGTGTCCTCGTCACGCTCCAGGCCCAGCCAGTCCAGGCTGTCGATGATCCCCTGAGTCGCGGCATCGGTGCTGCGTTCGCGGTCGGTGTCCTCGATGCGCAGCAGGAATGCCCCGCCGTTATGGCGGCTGTATAAATAATTGAACAGCGCGGTGCGGACGCTGCCGACATGCAGCGGGCCGGTCGGGCTGGGGGCGAAGCGGGTGCGGACGGTCATCCGCACGATCTAGCACGCCCGTTCACTCTTTGTAGACGGTTGCGCCGGTAATCTGCCCCGCATGAGGCTGATCGCTGCCATCAAAGCCGCGTTGGACGCCTGGCTCGACCTGGAGCGGGAGAGGCTGGCGGTGTGGCTGCCCGTGTTCATGGGGGCCGGGGTCCTGGGATACTACGCGCTCCGGTTCGAACCGTCGCTGTGGATCGGCCCGGCGTACACGATGCCTCTGGCCGTCCTCGCAATCCGGCTGCCGGGCATGCGCTGGCTGTTCGGCCCCCTCGCCGCCGTGGCACTCGGTTTCTCCGCCGGCCAACTCGCCACCGCCCGGGCGCCCCCGATCGAGGCGGATCTGCCGAACCACGCCACCATCCTGACCGGCACGGTCCGGGCGGTGGAGGCGCTGCCCGAGGGCCGCCGGATCACCATCGAGCCGGTGTATCTGGACAATGCGGCCGAACCGTTGCGGCGTTCGGTGCGGGTGCGGCTACAGAAAAAGGATCTGTCTGAAATCGACAGCGGCGATTCGGTGCGAATCCGGGCGCTGATCCGTCCGCCGTCACCACCATCGTATCCCGGGGCCTGGGACCTGCAGCGTGACGACTTTTATTCCGGCCTCGGCGCCTCCGGCTATGCGCTCGGCAAGGCGGAGCGGACGGCGCAGGCGGTTCCCTCGGGGCCGATGCGGCTGGTCCAGCGGTTGCGCGAGGCGATTGCCCGTCGCGTTGGCGCGGTGATCCCCGGTGCGGCCGGCGCGGTGTCGGTGACGCTGCTGACCGGAGCCTCGATGGCAATCCCCGAGGCGGACCATGAGGCGTTTCGCGACTCCGGTCTGGCGCATCTGCTGGCGGTGGCGGGGCTGCATATCGGCATCGTCATGGGCTTCGCGCTCGCCGTGTCGCGCTTCGGCTTCGCGCTGAGCGAACGGGCCAGCCTGTTCTGGCCGGCGAAGAAGCTTTCCGGGTTGTGCGCGCTGGCGGCCGGAGGGGCATACATGGTGCTGACGGGGATGCATGTGCCGATCATCCGCAGCTTCGTCATGGCCTGCCTGTTCACCGTGGCGCTGATGGCGAACCGGCGGCCGTTCTCGCTGCGCGGGCTGGGGCTGGCCGCGGCAGTGCTGATGCTGATCGCGCCGCAGCAGGTGCCGGATGTTTCGTTTCAAATGAGCTTTTCGGCCGTGCTGGCGCTGATCGCCGGATACGAGGCGCTGAGGCCGTGGCTGCGGCACCTGCACGGCACGGGCTGGCACCGCCGGCTTGGCTCGCATGTCACGGCGCTGGCCCTCACCAGCGCGCTGGCCGGTTCGGCGTCGGCGCCGTTCGGGGCCTATCATTTCGGCCACGTGCAGATCTACTTCGTGCTCGCGAACATGATTGCCGTGCCGCTGACGGCGATGTGGGTGATGCCGGCCGGGCTGATCGCACTGTTGCTGATGCCGGTGCATCTGGAGGCGCTGGCCCTGGTGCCGATGGGCTGGGGCGCCGAGGCGATTCTGTGGGTGGCGCGAACGACCTCTGCCCTGCCCGAGGCGACGATCGAGGTGCCGCATATCCCGGCCTGGGGGCTCGGTCTTTTCTCGGTCGGACTGGCCTGGCTGGGCCTGTGGCAAACCCGGCGCCGGCTGGCCGGTGTGGTCCTCATGGTGGCGGGACTGGCGTCGCCGTTGCTGGACCGTCCGCCCGATCTGCTGGTGTCCGCCGATGGCCGGCTGATCGCGATCCGCACGGCGCAGGGGGCGTTCCTGCAGCAGACGCAAGGCGGGTCGAAATTCACCCGGGATGCCTGGGCGCAGTACTGGGCGGTTGGCTCGTTTCAGCCGATCCCGAATGCGGCGCCACCGCCCGTCGTCGCCGATCCGGCCACGCCGGAACGTGCCGCGAAAACGTCGGACCACGACATCATGAGCTGTGAACCGCAATTCTGTCTGTTGCGGCCCTATCCCGACCGTCCCGGCGCGCTGCTGGTGCGCGGGGCCGAACATCCACGGTTCTGTGAGCAAGCCTCGGTGATTGTGTCGGCTGAACCGGCACGGGGGTTGTGTCCGAAGCCATGGCCGAAGCTGGTGGACCGTTTCACGGTCTGGCGCTACGGCAGCGCGGCGATCTGGCTCGACCGGGACGGCGCCCGTGTCCTGACCGACCGAACCGAGCGCGGCGATCGGCCGTGGGTTCCGCCGGTGCCGCATGGGCGGAAGGCCGCGGCGCCGACGCTGCCGCCAGCCGCCGTCGATCGGGGCGTGATGCCCACGCTACCGCCGGCGGCCGTCGATGGTCCCACCGTCGTGCGTTCTGCCGCCGAACCTCCGATTAGTGTCGACCGTGACGAGCAACCCGGACCCTTGCCCGACGTTCCCATTGCGGACGCCAACAAGGGAGACTAAGTCTTTGTTTTATCATCGCAAGGAAACCATCGTTCCGGTCAACGTGGAAAAGCCGGACCCGCGCTTCGGTCTGTTTCTGCTTGAACAGTTCGGCGGCGCGACGGGGGAACTGACGGCCGCCTTGCAATACTGGGTGCAGTCATTCCACATCACGGATGCATCGATTCGCGACATGCTGCAGGACATCGCGATCGAGGAATTCAACCACCTCGAGGTTGTCGGCAAACTGATCGAGCAGCATACGAGCAAGCTTGACCAGTCCGATGTCTACGACGCGCCTTTGTTCCGGGTGCGCGGCGTTGGTCCACACTTCGTGGACAGCCAGGGCAGCGCCTGGACCGCAAGTTATATCAACGAAGGCGGCAACGTGGTGCGCGATCTGCGCGCCAATATCGCCTCCGAGGCGGGCGCCCGACAGACCTATGAGGCCCTGATCCACGCGAGCACCGATGAGGGGTCAACGAAAGTCCTGACCCATCTGCTGACGCGCGAGATTACCCACGCCCGGATGTTCATGGCGGCGCTGGAACGGATGGGTAAGCTGGACGATCCGTATTTTGGCACGATCAAGCCGGACGAGACGGTCGATCTGGTGTTCAATCTGTCTAAGGGAGAGGACTTCCGGGGCCCCTGGAACAAGGCACCGAAGTTCCGGTACGAGAATGATCCGAAGCCGTCGGGTGGCATGCCGCCGGCGCCTGTCAACCCGGACGACGAGAAGCTGCCGCTGGCGGCGGAGTGACCGCTCGCTGGACACCCAACCGTCCGGCCCTGCACAGCCACACACCGTGATCTAACTGAAGCCTACGGGGAGTAACGACCCGGAGCGAACATATCGCGAACGTCCGTTTCAGAAAGGCAGTCGGGTGCAAGCACGCCCGACTGACAAGACCAATACAAACCAAGTTAACTTGGTTTGCAAGCCTCCAATCACGAGCCATCTGACGCGTCTCAACCGGAGGAGCGTTCCATGGCCTGGTGTATACGGACGGATGCGGAAATCGCGGCGCTGATCGGCACGCGTATCGATATCGAGCGCACAGGCGTTCGCATCATTGAGGGCGTGATCGACAACGACGGCCGTCGCGAGGTGATGGCGTGAGCGCCGGCGTCCCCGAGCCGGAGCGGGCGGCTCCGGCCATCGTGGATACGATACCCAGGAACCAGGGGGTGACCTACCGCGACTTCTGGCCGCACCGCGTGATCCGGCGCGGCGCCGCGGTGCGGCCGCTCCCCCCGCACGCCCGTTCGCTGTCGGACCTGACCTTTGAGATGAGCGATCTGCAAGTCAGCCTCAGCGACTACATGGCCCGCCGCCGCACGGACGGGCTCCTGATCCTGAAGCGCGGCGAGATTGCACTGGAGCGCTACGGTATAGGCGGCGGCCCGGAGAGCCGTGGGACGAGCCACTCGACCGCGAAGTCGATCACCTCAACGCTTGTCGGCGCCGCGCTCCACGATGGCGCGATCGGCAGCCTGGACGATCGCTGCGACCTCTATCTGCCCCAGCTACGCGGATCGGCCTATGAGGGCGTCACGGTCCGCAACGCCATGCGGATGTGCTCTGGCGTGGCCTGGAGCGACACAGACGACGGAGAGGCCGACGCCGGGCGCCTGCGCCAGGCACTGGTGAGCCGGCAGCCAGGCTCCATCCTGGATCTGCTGTGCACCCTGCCGCGCACTCACCCGCAAGGCGCGGTCTTCAACTATTCGACCGTCGAGAGCTGCCTGCTTGGCGCGCTGGTCGCGGCCGCCACAGGCAGGACGCTGGCCGACTACTGCGCCGAGACGATCTGGGGGCCTGCCGGCATGGAAGCCGACGGGTACTGGGCGCTCGAGGCCGAGGGCGGTCTGGAGTTCGGCGGGGCTGGCGTTAGCGCGTGCTTGCGCGACGTCGGCCGCTTCGGCCAACTGGTGCTGGAGGACGGCGAAGCGTTCAGTGGCCGGCGACTGCTGCCGCCCGGCTGGCGCGATCTCGCCGGCCAGCCCGACAGTGCGGCCACCGCCTTCGGCCGGCTCATGCCCGGCTCACGCGCGGGTTACGGGTACCAATGGTGGGCGCTGCCGCACGGGCCGACCGGCATCCACGCCGGCGCTTTTGTGGCGATCGGCGCCTGCGGCCAGTACATCTATGTCAATCCGGCCGAGCAGGTGGTCATTGCCATCCAGAGCGCGTGGCGTCAGCATCATGACAGCGACGGCGAAGCCGAGACCTTCGCGCTGATTGGAACTGCGGTGCGCGCGCTGCGACCGGACCCGGCGTCGTAGGCCCCGGCGCGTGCCTTGGGGCATTAGCGGCACAGGCGGCGACGCTGTGGCGCTAACGTCCGCTGCGCTCAGTCTACCCTACCTACTTCAAACAGCGAGGAACCAATAAATGATTAAATTCTCTGCAGCGGCCACGCTTCTCTTACTTGCAGGCCAGCCCGCCTTTGCACATTGCACCAATGCAATTCTGCAAGGAGATTACACTTTTACCGTTCATGGCCAAAGCCTATCCGCAGATGGCTCGACCAGCACAGGATTGATCGATGGCGTCGGCTATATCACGTTCGACGGAAATGGTAACGCGACCCAAGAAGATTTCGTTGTCAAGAACGGCACCGAAGTCCCCGGTGGGGCGGAAAACGCGAGCGGCTTCCATACCGGTGAGACCGGCACATACACGATCAATGATGACTGCACAGGAACGCTCAACATCACCCTCGGCCCTGGCAATACCAGGACTGATCAGATTGTCATCAGCAAGCGCGGCGCCGCGATTCATGCCATCGTCTCGCAGGCAACGGCCAGCGGATCGCCAATCCTGCTTCAGGTGTACGCCGATTTCGAAAGTGTGAATGCGCGCTAAGTAGAACCGGCCAATTGCGCGTGTTCTCGTGTGGCCCCGGGTTCACGCTCCGGGGCCAGCACTGGTTCTGAAAGGACCGCCCTGACCCTAATGATTTGCTGCACAATGCCCGTTTTCGTTGCGTGAGCTGTGCGGCCGCATCGGGCGATCAGGCGACGCACTTCCGTTACGGTTCTGGAATCCCAGCCCCCAAACAAAAAAGAGGCGGACCCAACGGCCCGCCCCCTTCGCCAACTCGGAACAAACGATATCGATTAAAAATCCATATCGCCCATGCCGCCCATGCCGCCACCACCCGGCGGCATCCCGCCGCCAGCGGGCTTCTTCTCCGGACGCTCAGCCACCATCGCCTCGGTGGTCACCAGCAGCCCGGCCACCGACGCCGCATCCTGCAGCGCCGTCCGCACAACCTTGGTCGGATCAATAATCCCAGCCTTCACCAGGTCCTTGAACTCGCCGGTCTGCGCGTCGAAGCCGTAGTTGTATTCGTCCTTTTCCAGCGTCTTGCCGGCAATCACCGCACCGTCTTCGCCGGCATTCTCGGCGATCTGGCGCAGCGGAGTCTGAATCGCCTTGCGGACGATCTCGATCCCGAAGCGCTGGTCGTCGTTGTCGGCCTTGATCTTGCCCAGGATCAGCGACGCACGGGCCAGGGCAACCCCGCCGCCCGGTACGATCCCTTCCTCGACCGCCGCACGCGTCGCGTGCAGACTGTCGTCCACCCGATCCTTGCGCTCCTTCACCTCAACCTCGGTCGACCCGCCGACGCGGATGACGGCCACACCGCCGGCCAGCTTGGCCAGTCGCTCCTGCAGCTTCTCGCGGTCGTAGTCCGAGGTGGTCTCCTCGATCTGCGCCCGAATCTGACCGCAACGGCCCTGGATGTCGCTCTTCTTCCCAGATCCCTCGACGATCGTGGTGTTTTCCTTCTCGATCAGGATCTTCTTGGCCTTGCCGAGGTCCGCAAGCTTCACGTTCTCCAGCTTGATGCCAAGGTCTTCGCTGATCACGGTCCCGCCGGTCAGGATCGCGATGTCTTCCAGCATCGCCTTGCGGCGATCACCGAAGCCAGGCGCCTTCACCGCCGCAACCTTCAACCCGCCGCGCAGCTTGTTCACCACCAGAGTCGCGAGCGCCTCGCCCTCGACGTCCTCGGCAATGATCACCAGCGGACGGCCGGACTGCACGATGCTCTCCAGCAGCGGCAGCATCGGCTGCAGCCCGGACAGCTTCTTCTCGTGGATCAGGATGTACGGCTGATCCATCTCGGCGATCATCTTCTCCGCATTCGTGATGAAATACGGCGAAACATAACCGCGGTCGAACTGCATGCCCTCGACCACATCCAGTTCGGTCTGGATGCCCTTGGCTTCCTCAACCGTGATGACGCCCTCGTTGCCGACCTTCTGCATCGCCTCGGAAATCATCTTGCCGATGTCGGCCTCGCCGTTGGCCGAGATCGTGCCAACCTGCGCGGTCTCCGCCGGCGTCGTGATCTTCTTGGACCGCTTCTGCAACTCCTCGACGACCGCCGTCACGGCCTTGTCGATGCCGCGCTTCAGGTCCATCGGGTTCATCCCGGCCGCAACCGCCTTCGCACCCTCACGCACGATCGACTGCGCCAGCACCGTGGCGGTGGTGGTGCCGTCGCCGGCGATGTCGTTGGTCTTCGAGGCCACTTCGCGCACCATCTGCGCACCCATGTTCTCGAACTTGTCGGCCAGCTCGATCTCCTTGGCGACGGTCACGCCGTCCTTGGTGATCCGCGGCGCGCCGAAGCTCTTGTCCAGCACCACGTTACGTCCCTTGGGGCCGAGCGTGACCTTGACAGCATCGGCCAGAATATCAACGCCACGCAACATGCGCTGACGGGCCTCGCTGCCGAAGCGAACGTCCTTTGCAGCCATTCTTCTTTTCCCTCGATTGTCTGTCTGTCTTCAGTTTCGAAAGCGACCGGTCAGGCCGCCTTCTTCTTGGCCGCGTGGTCGGTGATGATGCCCATGATGTCGGACTCCTTCATGATCAGGAGTTCCTCACCATCCAGCTTCACTTCCGTGCCGGACCACTTGCCGAACAGGATCTTGTCGCCGGCCGTCACGTCGAGAGGCACCAGTTGCCCCGCTTCGTTGCGGGCGCCAGGACCCACGGCGATAACTTCGCCTTCCATCGGCTTCTCTTTGGCGGTGTCGGGGATGATGATCCCACCAGCGGTCTTTTCCTCGGCGGTCAGGCGCCGGACAACAACCCGGTCATGCAGGGGACGGAAACTCATTTTAAGACGCTCCTGAGGTCATTCTCAGTCAGTGATTGAACCGATAGCCACAGCCAAACGCGGACCTCTCGATGAGCGTCCCGCCGGCGGTTAGCACTCCCTGGTCGAGAGTGCCAGCGGTCTAATCCCGCTGCGCTCGCGAGTCAAGCACTAGCAGCACTCATTTGTGCTGAGTGCTAACATACTGAATTTATTGTGTTTCTGGTTGCGCATGGCAGAGTTTCTCCGACATCATATTGTCATTCGGCTGCCATCGTCGAGTTCGGCCCGGGTTCGGACATCATTCGACCGGCGGCGCGTATGTTGAAAGGTTGGAATCATGAGCATTGTTCGGCAGTTGCAAGATTATCGCCTCACCACCGCTGAGATCCTCTACCACCTGCCCGATCATCCGAACCTGCTCCAGACATTCATCTGGCAAGATCTCGATATCGCTCCGCGCTATCCCGTGCTGCACAAGTTTCTGGATTTCTGGAACCGCGAGATCGAAGGCAGCCTGCATTCCGTGCGGGTGGCATCCGCGAGCCTGATCCAGCCCGCCAAGGTGGGCCACGTCGACGCCTTGCTGCGGATCCATTAATGTCCGGTGCCGGCCTCCACGTGGCTGGCCCCACATAGCCGGCACCGGGTCGGGGAAGTGTCTCCGCCATACATGAAAAACGACACAATGAGCTGAAACGCTTTTTTAACAGCTCGCCACATATTATAGTCTGCCGATGCCCTTCGACGTGCTCGACTTCCCCGACGCCTCCCGCAAGGATCGCGCCGCAACGCGACACAGCCGTCGCATCGTCGCGATCTGGCTGTTCACCGTTGCCGCGATGATCATGGTGATGATCGTTCTGGGGGGCGCCACGCGCCTCACCGGTTCGGGCTTGTCGATCATGGAATGGGCACCGCTCATGGGCGCGCTGCCACCCACCAGCGACGCGGAATGGCACCGCCTGTTCGCCCTCTATCAGCAAATCCCCCAGTACACCCTGTTGAACGACGGCTTCGGCCTCGCCGGCTTCAAACAGATCTTCTGGTTGGAATGGACCCACCGTCTGTGGGGACGGCTGATCGGCCTGGCGTTCCTGGTGCCGTTGGTCTGGCTCTGGGCAACCGCGCGGATCGAATCCCGGCTCCTGCCGCGCCTCGCGCTGCTGTTCGTCCTCGGCGGTCTGCAAGGCGCGGTCGGCTGGTTCATGGTCGCCTCCGGCTTTCTGCCTGATGCGACCGCGGTTTCGCCCTACCGTCTGGTCATCCATCTGATGCTCGCGCTGACACTCTACGCGGCCGTCATCTGGACGGGGCTTTCAGCTCTTTACCCGCTCCGCCATCGCGCGCCCGTATCGCTGTGGCTGCACGCCCTGGCCTTCACCTGTCTGGCGATGGTGAGTCTGACCATCGTCGCCGGCGGTTTCACCGCGGGCCTGCATGCGGGACTCACCTATAATACGTTCCCGCTGATGGATGGACACCTCGTGCCGGACGGCTATGCCGCGTTGCAGCCGTTGATCCTCAACCTCACCGAGAATGTCGCGGCGGTGCAGTTCGATCACCGCCTCCTGGCGACCGCGACCCTGATCCTGGTCTCGATCACGGCCATCCTGACATGGCGCGCCGGCCTGCCACGCCCGCTCGCGGTCTGCCTCGCCGCCGCCATCGTCTGCCAGTACGGCCTCGGCGTGACCACCCTCCTCCTGACGGTGCCGGTTTCGGTCGCCACCCTGCACCAGCTCGGCGCGGTCCTGCTGCTGACGGCGATCCTCACCGTGGTGCACAGATTGTCCAATGCGCCCCGTCCGAACCCGGAGCTGCCGGTACCCGTCGAAACCCCGGCATCATGAACGATCTGCGCACGGTCTCGCTTGAGGCCGTGTTCGATGCGATTCCCGTGGGACTATAACGAAGATGCGGGAGACCGAGTCCGAACTGCGGCGGGTGAAGGAAGTGGCCGAGGCGGCGGATCAGGCGAAATCGAACTTCCTGGGGACCATGAGCCACGAACTTCGCACGCCGCTGAATACGATTATTGGATTCTCCGATGCGCTCGCACACGGCGATGTACCGGCGGAACTGGTCGCCGAATACAGCAGCCAGATCAATGCGGCCGGCAAGCAGCTTCTGTCGCTGATCAACATCATCCTCGATGTCGCGCGGATCGAAAGCGGCCGGTTCGAGCCCAACGCGGAAATCGTCGATATCGGCAAGGGTGTCCGGAGCGCTGCCCGGCAGGCGGACAGTGCAGCTCAGGCCGGCGACGTCTCGGTTGAACTCAGGCTTCCCGACGACCTGCCGTGGCTGCGCGGCGACGAACGCCGCATCACCGAGGCGCTGTCACAGCTTGTGTCCAATGCGGTAAAATTCACCGGGGCGGGTGGCTCGGTCACGGTCGAGGCAGGACTGACGCCCGAGCGGGATCTGTTCGTATCGATCGCCGATACCGGTATCGGTATTCCGGGCGTCGAACTGGAGCGGGTGTTCGAACCTTTCACCCAGCTCGATGGCTCGCTGTCGCGGCGATACCCAGGTGCGGGCCTTGGGCTTTTCATGGCCCGGGCGGTCATCACGGCCCATGGCGGACACCTTAACCTGGCAAGCCGCCCGGGGGAGGGAACCATCGCGCGGATCGTACTGCCCAGGCGTCGGCTCATGGATCAGCCAGATCCTTGACGCTCATGCCGGCGAAGGGTGCCCGGTATGCGCCTGCACGTGCCCTTCATCGATGTGCCCGGCGGGAGGGGCGGTTCGCGCTGCGGCAACAGCTTCGTTGATCAGAGGTTCCAATGCCTCAGGCGTCATGCCGGCGAATTTGCTCCGGGCCTCGGCCAGGGCCTTATCGAAAGCGGACCAGGGTCCGCGATCAGGTTGGTTCCCATCGTGTCCGGCCTCTTCGGTCATGCCGCCTCCCACGGATTGATCAGCGTGAGACCACAACCGTCGAAACCGTGCACGTCTCGGGTGACCATGTCAGCGCCACAGGCACGGGCAGCAATCATGAGATCAGCCGTCGTGGTTGCCAGGCCGGCTTGCTTGCGGGCAGCGAACAGTTCGGCGTACAGGCCGGCCGCCGTTGCGTCGAACGGCAGAATCCGCCCGTCAAAGTCATCGGCGAAAATCGCGCGGGCCGCGGCTTCGACAACACGACGGCGACGGCCGTCCGGCAGCATCGCGATGCCTGCGAGAATTTCAGCCCGGCAGACGGAGACGGTGAATAGCAACTCCTCGGGTTGTGCGCTTACCCACGCCGCCACTTCCGGCACTGGCCGGCTGCTCATGAGCGCGGATAGGACGTTGGTGTCGAGCACGAACATCAGTCGAACCGGGGTGGATCACGAGTTGGCTCGCGCGGCGGCAACTCCAGATCGATGCCACCGATCGGCTCGACCCGGGCACGGATGCGTTGATAGAGATTGCGCTGCGCCCGGCGGTCCGGTGCCTTGAGCGTGGTCTGGAGGATGCTCCGCGCTTCGGCCTCCATTGAATGGCAATTTTCGGCCGCACGGATGCGCAGCCGTTCCTTGACGGCCGGATCGAGGTTACGGATGGTGATGCTGCTCATGGGTATGGGCTCGGCTGTCTGCAATATGATTTCATCATAATCAATGATTGCATTGATATCAAGTTGGGGCCGAAACAAATGTTTAGTTAGAGTGTTCGACCCGATTCGGCGCGATGCGACAGCTCAGGCTCGTCAGCGTTCACGTTCAGCCTGTCGTTTAAATGATCCATGGCCGGCAATTCTGTCGTGCCAACGTCGGGGCGTCCACAACCGTCCCGACACCGCACAGGACGAGAAGCCGGGGCCCGCCCCCGGCACTGGTGGTCAAACGCCGCCGGACGCACCATCTTTCTGCTTACAAACATTGAAGGACCCCCCAATGAGCGCCATCGCCGCCACCGACAAACTGTTTTTCGAGCGTGCCGACGCTGCGCTGGACCAGGCAGCCGCCGCCCAGATCGTCGATCAGGCCTTGCGTGACAGCGACGACGGAGAGCTCTTCCTCGAATACCGGGAAAACGAATCCATCAGCCTGGACGACGGCAACATTCGTTCCGCGAGCTTCGATTCCGGTATGGGCTTCGGCCTGCGGGCGGTCGCGGGCGAAGCGACGGGATATGCTCATTCAGGCGAGATCTCCGAGGCAGCGCTGCGCCGGGCGGCGGCGACCGTTTCGGCGATTTCCGCCGGGCACTCAGGGACGGCCGCCGAACCGCCGCGGGCAACAAATTCTCGGCTTTACTCCGACGCCAATCCACTCCGGCTGATGGATTTCTCGGCCCGCACGTCGCTCCTTGGTGAGATCGACACCTACGCCCGCGGCAAGGACCCGCGGGTGAAGCAGGTCATGGCCTCGATCAGCGGCGAGTGGCAGGCCGTTCAGATCATGCGTCCCGACGGCACGCGCGTCGCCGACCTTCGTCCGCTCGTGCGGCTGAATGTTTCGCTGGTGGTGGAGCAGGCCGGCCGGCGTGAAACCGGCAGTCATGGCACCGGTGGCCGCTTCTCCTATGACTTTGTCACACAGGCGAGCACCTGGCGCGGTGCCGTCGATGAGGCGTTGCGCCAGGCGCTGGTCAATCTCGACAGCCGTTCGGCGCCGGCGGGCGAAATGCCGGTCGTGCTTGGGCCAGGCTGGCCCGGAATTCTGCTGCACGAGGCGATCGGGCACGGTCTGGAAGGCGACTTCAACCGCAAGAAGACATCGGCGTTCGCCGACCTGATGGGCCAGCGAATCGCCTCGCCCGGCGTCACCGTGGTCGATGACGGCACCATGCCCGACCGCCGCGGCAGTCTGACAGTGGACGACGAGGGCACCCCGACCAGCCGCACCGTGCTGATCGAGGACGGCATCCTGGTCGGATTCCTTCAGGACAGGCTGAATGCAAGACTCATGGGGATGCGCGCGACGGGGAACGGCCGCCGGCAGTCTCACGCCCATGCCCCGATGCCTCGTATGACCAACACCGTGATGCTGGGTGGCTCGCACACGCCCGAGGAGATGATCGCTTCGGTCAAACGCGGGCTTTACGCCGTGAATTTCGGCGGCGGGCAGGTGGACATAACCTCCGGGAAATTCGTGTTCTCCGCCAGCGAGGCCTACATGATCGAGGACGGCAAAGTCACCGCACCGGTCAAAGGCGCGACGTTGATCGGCAATGGGCCCGACTCGCTGACCAAGGTCCAGATGATCGGCAACGATATGGCGCTCGATCCCGGCATCGGGACGTGTGGGAAGAGCGGACAGGGTGTTCCGGTCGGGGTTGGCCAGCCGACACTGAAACTTTCCGGCTTGACGATCGGCGGAACCGCAGCCTGAATTAACGCATTTCACATTCGCGATTTACGAGACTCGGTCGCCTTTAAGGTGGCCGAGTTTCTTTTTGTGGGACAGGCGAGGCGACGCGTGTCCACATTTTGCCCCATAAATTGGGCTGTTCCCACTACAGAATACAAATACTAAATATTTAAACGAATACTCAAGCGTATAGTCGCATCGGAGACGAAATATTGGCCTGATATATTTCGTTCTTCTACCCGAGTAATCGACGATTTAACGTTACGATAACGTCAAAAAAACGATAATAAATTCGCAATCTGTGAAGATGCTTCCATCAAAGGATCGCAAACGGTTTCCCGAGCGGTTCACGAACCTGGAAAACAAACACAGAAAGGTCGCGCCATGTCTGCTTTCGCCAACATTCTCGCCCTGTTCGGTATCGAAGACGCATCCAAGGTCCGTCTCGGCGGCGTGGCCCCCGCCCTTGGCACGCTCGACGCTTCCAAGGTCCGTCTCGGCGGCGTGGCCCCCGCCCTCGCCACGCTCGACGCCTCCAAGGTCCGCCTCGGCGGCGTGGCCCCCGCGCTCGGCACCGTCGACGCCTCCAAGGTCCGCCTCGGCGGCGTGGCCCCCGCGCTCGGCACCGTCGACGCCTCCAAGGTCCGCCTCGGCGGCATGGCCCCCGCGCTCGGCACCGTGGACGCCTCCAAGGTCCGTCTCGGCGGCGTGGCCCCCGCGCTCGGCACCGTCGACGCCTCCAAGGTCCGCCTCGGCGGCGTGGCTCCCGCCCTCGGCACGCTCGACGCCTCTCCAGCCCTCGGCACGGTCGACGCCTCGAAGGTGCGTCTCGGCGGCGCGGCCCCCGCGCTCGGCACGCTCGACGCCTCCAAGGTCCGGCTCGGCGGCGCGGCCCCCGCGCTCGGCACGCTCGACGGCTCCAAGGTGCGCCTCGGCGGCGTAGCCCCCGCGCTCGGCACGCTCGACGGTTCCAAGGTCCGTCTCGGCGGCGTGGCCCCCGCGCTCGGCACGCTCGACGCCTCCAAGGTCCGCCTCGGCGGCGTGGCTCCCGCGCTCGGCACGGCCGACGCCTCCAAGGTCCGCCTCGGCGGCGTGGCGCCCGCCCTCGGCACGTTCGACGCCTCGAAGGTCCGTCTCGGCGGCGTGGCGCCCGCCCTCGCCACGCTCGACGCCTCCAAGGTCCGTCTCGGCGGCGTGGCTCCCGCCCTCGGCACGCTCGACGCCTCCAAGGTCCGCCTCGGCGGCGTGGCCCCCGCCCTCGGCACGCTCGACGCCTCCAAGGTCCGCCTCGGCGGCGTGGCCCCCGCCCTCGCGACGCTCGACGCCTCCAAGGTCCGCCTCGGCGGCGTCGCCCCCGCGCTCGGCACGGTCGACGCCTCCAAGGTCCGTCTCGGCGGCGTGGCTCCCGCGCTCGGCACAGTCGACGCCTCGAAGGTGCGGCCGAACCGTTAGATCCCCCGCCGCCTGGGTTTGCCTCGGGCGGCTTCACTCGCCGCCACTATGGTTCGCCAGCTCCTGCTCGATAAACCAGCGACAAGCGCTATGGCTTGCTTGGTGATGAAGTGGCAGACTGAGCACCGAAGCGGACCGTTACATGAGTCGCACCCCCCAGGATCTGTCGTCGTGAATCAATCCTTCCCCTCCGGGGGCACCAAACACACGCCAGCGCCCAAACCAAAGCTGGTCACGTTCCACCGCATGATCCCTTCGGCCCGGATGCCGCAACGCGCCGACCGCTCGGCTGCGGGTTCGCTGCCCACCCGCGCCTTCCGCTACTGCGAGGCCGCCACCTCGGCTGCCGCCTTCGGTTACTATCTGTTCCCGCCGATCGGCTTTTCGCTCCAATGGGACGGATATGACGTTATCTGGACGTTCGAGGGCGCGGGGGAATGGCTCCCGCTCAATGCCAGCGCCCAGTTCCCCGGCTTCCGCGACTACTTCGACTCAATCGCTCCGGACGAGATCAAGGAGTTCTCGCCACCCTTCATCAGCGCCTTGCAGGAGCGCGGCCTCATCCAGGTTTGGATGGGCCTCGTGGTCCGGACTGCGCCAGGTTGGAGCCTTCTGGTCCGCGCTCCCGCCAATCTTCCTCGCAGCGGCGGCTGGGAACCGTTCGAAGGCATCATCGAAACCGACCGGTGGTTCGGTCCGCTGATCACCAACCTGCGGCTGACCAAAACAAACGTCCCGATCGACTTCAAGCCCGACTTTCCCCTGCTGCAAGTCCAGCCGATACCGCGTCATGTATATGACGACGCGACCCTCAACAACTACGAGATCGTGCCCGAACTCGGTCAACTAACCCCGGAGGACTGGGACGATTATTACGATACCGTGGTTCGCCCGAACTCCCAGGTCGTTCGCCCGCGCGGTCAGTATGCCGCGGCGGCACGCAAGCGGCGCAGTGGCGAAGGCCCAGCGGGTAAACCAGACAGCGGATAACCAGACCGAGAGGACCTGATCGCGCGCTGGACACAGTCCGCGTTTTCCCTCATCAGAGACTTATGACGATACGCTGCAAGACCAACGCCTTGGGCTTAACCCGCGTTCTCACTTTTATCTGCTGCATCGCCGGTCTGCTCGCACCTGTTGCCAGCCGGGCGGGCATGTGTCCAGCCGACCCGGCCATGGACGCGCTGCATCTGCCGCATCTCCACACCGCGATCGCAACCCGCACCGAGGGCCTGATCGTTGCCCTCGGCTCCTCCTCAACCGAAGGCGCGATGGCTTCTGACACCGCCCATACCTATCCCGCGATTCTGCAGGCGTTCCTGAACAAGGCGCTCCCCGGCGCACAGTTCGCCGTCATCAACCGCGGCATCGGCAGTCAGGATGCGCCCGAGGAACTGGCCCGTCTCGACACCGACGTCATCGCCGTGCATCCCCAGCTCGTCATCTGGCAGGTCGGCGCCAACGGGGCCATGCGCAATGCCGACCCGTCCGAGTTCCACTCTCTTGTCGAGGAAGGTGTCAACCGCCTGATCAAAGCCGGGATCGACGTGATCCTGATGGACAACCAGCGCTCACCCAAGGTACTGGCGTCGGTGGACCATATCATCCTGGAAGATTCGTTGCTGCATGTCGCGCGGGAAACCGGCGTCAACATGTTCTCCCGCAGCCATCTCATGGACGCCTGGTCCGATGAGGGGGCCAAGCCGGGACTGTTCATCGCATCGGATGGCTTGCATCACAACGACCTTGGCTATCTGTGCGTCGGCCAGACCCTCGCCCGCCAAATCGCCGCGGCCGTGAGCGGACCCTTGGTTCTTTCGGCCAGCCGCTGAGGTCTGCAACCGGCCGGTCCGGCGCGCCTCGCGGCTGATTGGATGCCAGTTGACGCTGACCGGCATGTCCAGAGTTGCGTCGCAGCTGCGCTTACCAGTCTTTCGGCGGGCCGGTGTTAAAGAGCCATCTCGACCTCCCGCCGTTTGCACCCCGTAACGCGCCTCGCGATACTAGCTCAGCGCCGGCCGAAGGATAATCGGCGCATTCGCAACTGGTGGATCGCGCTCGCGAATCCCGGCGAGGCGCAGGCCGTCAGCGTAGTGCATCCTGTCGCTCTCGCGTTCCAGCGGAGTGGTCGCCAGGAACCGCTCGATGGTGAAATCGGGCTCGAGCGCCACCAGCCGTCGGCGGACCGTCGCCGCCTCCTGATTGCGCCGCAGATGCCCGAGCGCTGCGAGATACGGCTTGTAGGCGGCGGAGAACGACGGATTGAGCTGACACACGGCTCCGCCTAGCTCCACCGCCGTTTCGTATTCCCGCTTCATCAGCTTAATGATCACCAGGATCGTATCGAATATGAACGCGTGAGGGTCCAGCGGCGACAGCTTCTTGTAGCGCTTGATGCGTCGTTCCGCCTCCTCCGGGTCGCCGGCGTAGGCATACGTCCCGGAGGATAGCGCCCACGCCATCGCCAGATTCGGATTGAGCGAAAGCGCCCGCTCGTGCAGCACCATCGCCTCACGCAGCCGCCTGTGCAGGAATGCCCGCACGTGCCCGCTGATCGATAACGCGCGGGCGTCGAAGGGGTCCAGCACGATGGCCCGTTCGGCCAGTTCGCCGGCCTTTTCCATCATCGCAACAGGGTGGTCGGCCCAGTCCTGCCCAACCAGAAAGACGTGCCAGTAGGCATACCACGCATAGGCGGACGCGTAGTCGGGTTCGAGCGCGATCGCGTCGGCGAGATGCTGCCCCGCTCGCATGAACGGCTCATGTTCCATTCGCCCGATCAGCGGAATCGAGCGCAGCATCAGGTCATAGGCGGTGGGGTCGACCGAACCGCGGCTGATGCTCCGTTTCGCCTCGATCAGCAGGATTTCCGGATCGATCTGCGCCACGACCTCGGCAGCGATTTCATCCTGGAGCGACAGCAGATCGGTGGTCTCGCGGTCGAAGCGGCGTGCCCAAACGATCTGGTTGTTCGCCCGTAGGTCCAGAAGGCGCAGGCTGACGCGGATCTTGTTGCCCGCCCGTTGCACCGACCCGTCGAGCAGGAAGTCCAGTCCGAATTCCCGCCGGATCGCGGCTTCATCCCGATGGTCGGCAGCAAAACGGCCCAGCGAGTTGGATGAGACGATGAACATCCAGCGGAACCGCGACAGGGCGTTGGTGATTTCGTCCGCCAGCCCAGGCGCCAGGTAAGCGTCCTCGTCTGCGATGCCGACCAGGCGGAACGGCATCACGCCGATATGGGCACCCCCCCGTGAGGCCAACGGCTCACGCTTGCGTGGCGGCGGCACGTCCGCAACAGGCGCCACCGCCACCGCCACCGCGACGGGTGCCGGGGCCGGAGGTGCGGCGAGTTCCGCCGGCTGCGGCGGCCGCAGCGGCAGGCGGCTGTGCGACGGCCCGCGGATCTCGTTCAGCAGCTTCTGCGTCTCGATCGAGGGTGCCGCATCCAACATATCTGCCAGCACGGCTCGGCAACGGTCATACGCCTGAACCGCCAGCCCGCGTTCGCCCCGTGCCGAATGCGCCTTCATCAGGGAACGCCAGGCGCCTTCGTGGGAGCGGTCAATCGTCAGCAACCGTTGCGCCGCTGCGATCGCTGCTTCGGGTTCCAGATCTTCCCTCAGCATCGCTTCGGCGATGCCGCGGGCGCGGTCCCGGAGCCTCTCGCGTTCGGTGTTGAGCCAGGCGTCAAAATTCGGGTCGACGCCGTCAAGATCCTCCAGCAGATCCCCGTCAAGCAGCGCCAGCGACGCCGGTTGGGCGGTGGTCGCTCGCAACACTTCCTCGACATCGATCCACACGGCGCCCGGCCGTAAGGTAAGGTGATCGCGGGTGATAATGAGAATCTCGCTTTCGGCCGGCGACAGCGCGTCCAGCAGGCGGTGGATTTCCTGCCGCAACGACGCCCGGGCCTGCTCCTCCGGCCGCCGGCTCCAGAGCTGTTCGGCCAGCCGCCCGCGCAACACCGGTCGCGGCGCCGCCAGAGCAATGCATGCCAGCAGCGCGCGGGTCTTGCGCCCGGTGGGCAGCACACTCTCGCTGCGCACGGTCCAGGCCGCCATCTGGCCGATCAGCCGCAGCCGCACAACAACGCTGTCGAGTGCATTCGTGGGCATGGACGGCGGCCGCGGGCCAGTTGTTAAGTCTGCCATCATCTCAAAAAACCTAGTCCATAACAGTGTCAGGCGCCAGACGCATTACCGGGAGGTGGCCGGCCATGCGGGATGCGCGAAAGGCCTGCGCCTTCGCAATATCGGGTGCGGCATCGTTCACAGCCCGCGTCTCGCGCATCGGCGGAAAAGCATCGTATTGCGCACCGGCCGGAAACGACCTGACCGGGATAACCGCGCCGGCCTCCACCAGAGTTCCGAGACCGCCGCGACGGATCACATCCTCAAGCCGGCGATCAGGCTCGGGGATGAACACAGCAATAGCGTATTCGCAATCGGGTCGGACGTCGTCTCGGACGCTCAAGCCGAACAGCTCGCTACCTTACTCCGCGTCACGCAGCGGCAGCCAGCCGGATCGCATCAACAAACCAGGACCGGCTTCAGTAAACGTTCCGGATGCAGGCACCGATCCCGTTCATCAGCTCCACAAACCCCGGGAAACTGGTGTCGATGAACCCGGCATCGTCGACAGTGACCGGCGCCGCGGTCGCCAGCCCCAGCACAATCGCCGCCATGGCGATGCGATGGTCCATGTGCGTTTCGACCATCCCCCCGCCCCCCGGCGGCCCGCCGCTGCCGTGGATGATCATGTCATCGCCCTCGATCTCGACCCGGCCGCCGTTAACGCTCAGCAGCGCGGCGGTCGCCGCCAGCCGGTCGCTTTCCTTGACCCGGAGTTCCTTCAGCCCGCGCAGCCGCGTGGTCCCGGCAGCGCACGAAGCAGCCACCGCGAGGACCGGATATTCATCGATCATGCTGGGTGCGCGCGCCCCGGGCACGTCTACCGCGCGCAACGGGCCGCCTGTGACGTCCAGGTCGCCGACCGCTTCGCCAGCCTCGGTCCGGCGGTTCCGGATCACGATATCGGCGCCCATCTCGTCCAGGCAGGTGAACAGGCCGGTCCGCAGCGGGTTCAGCCCGACCGCCGGAATGGTGACCTTGCTGCCGGCGACCAGCAACGCTGCAACGACCGGAAACGCGGCGGAAGACGGATCGCCCGGCACCACAACGTCGGCGGCGAGCAGTTCCGGCTGGCCCTGCAGTTCAATGATCCGGCCGGCCCCGGAGACCTCGACACGGACGTCGGCGCCGAAATGGCGCAGCATGTTCTCGCTGTGGTCGCGGGTCGCCTCCGGTTCCTCGACCCGCGTGATTCCGGGCGCGTTCAGGCCGGCGAGCAGGATTGCCGATTTCACCTGCGCCGAGGGAACCGGCACGCGGTAGTCCAGCGGCAGCGCGTCCCACGCACCCTTGACCGCCAGCGGCAGGCGGCCGCCGTCCCGGGCGGAAAACCGAGCGCCGGTCGCGGTCAGCGGATCGATCACGCGGCGCATCGGGCGGCGTCGCAAGCTGGCATCGCCGGTCATCACGGCGAACACCGGATGCGTGGACAGGATGCCGCACAGCAGCCGAGCAGCGGTGCCGGAATTGCCCATATCGAGGACGTCGTCCGGTTCGGTCAGACCCCCGATCCCGCGCCCGGCGACAAGCCAGGCGCCGTCGGGGGCATGGGTGATCTCGGCGCCCAGAGCGCGCATCGCGGCGGCCGTCCGCAGCACGTCCTCCCCCGTCAGCAGACCCGAAATGTGGGTCTCCCCGATCGCCAGCGCACCGAACATCAGGGCGCGGTGGCTGATCGACTTGTCGCCCGGCAGCGCGATCCGGCCCTGCAACGGCGCGGACGGTCTGCCGGAGGTCAGCGGGCGAGGCGTGGCTTCATCCATGGTTCGGATTCCTGCTTCCAGGTGCTTGCCTCGCTTGATATCGGCTTTCGCGCCCAGCGCCTACCGCCACGAAAAGCGATATGCCATTTGACAGCGCGCCGCCTTGATGGCATGGGCGCCCGCGCTGTTTGCAGCCCCGCACCGGGCTACCTCGTGACGAAGGGCCTTATCAATTCATGGCTAAGCCTGAACTCGGCACCAAGCGGGTCTGCGTCGCGTGCGGCACACGATTCTACGACCTGACCAAGGCGCCCGCGGTCTGCCCCAAGTGCGGGACAGAGCAGCCGATCGACCAGCCGCGTCCGCGCCGGACCGGCGGCAACGTCGTGGAGGACAAGCGCCCGAAGAAACCCGTTCCCGCCCCCGAGGACGTGGATGTCGAGGTCGAAGGCGTGGAGGACGTCGAGGAAGAAGATGTCCTGGAAACCGCCGACGACCTGGAGGATGACGCCGACGTGATCAGCGGCGACATCGAGGTCGAATCCGACGCGGATGAGAACGAGCGGTAGCGCGGGGCTCGTTCTCGTTCACGGACGAATGGAAGCGAGCCGAGTGGTTCTGGCTGCCGACCGAGCGGCATTTGTGCTATGATGCCTCATGACACAGGTCAATGCAAGACCCGCGATGATGCCAAATCCTGTCTCCCTGGTTGGGACATGGCGACGCTTCGGCGACGTCGGTCCGGTCTATGAGATCATTGGCCTGGGCAAGGATCTGCCCGGCCACGGTCGCATGATGCGTATCCGTGTGATCGAGTCAGGCGAGGAAGTGGACTACCGCTTGACCGACCTTCTGGAAGATCCCCAGGCAATCTGATGTTCGCCGTCGCGTTTGATCTGGTGGTCGCCGACACAGCGCAGCATCATCCCAAGGGCGTGTCCCAGGCCTACGCCGACATCGGCAGTACACTCGCGACCTATGGCTTCGATCGGGTGCAGGGCAGCCTTTACACGAATGCCTCCGAGGATTTGGCGAACCTGTTCGCCGCCATCACGGCGCTCAAGGCGTTGCCATGGCTGCCGGCGTCGGTGCGTGACATCCGCGCCTTCCGCGTTGAACAGTGGTCGGATTTCACTGGGTTTGTGAAATCGTAGCGTATGCCAATCGAAATTCTGGAGACGGCGAAATCCAACCCGGCGACGCTTTCTTCATTAGCTGCTGTCGCCTCCGCCGCATTCGCCCTTTTGGGTGTTATCGTCACCTCGTTCATTTCGTGGTCTGTATCCCGCAGGCAAATCAGAGCATCCCTGATATCGGCTAATCGGCAGGCTTGGATAAGCGCCCTGCGCGATGATAGGTCTGAGCTTTGGGAACTCCTTGAGTGGGAACATCTGCGGCCGCCCGCAACCTTCAGTGCGCAAGACGAGGCTGGAAAAAAGTCGCGAATAAGGTTCTTGATTTATCGAATACGCCTCAGGTTGAATCCGGAGGAGTTAGACAACCAAGACCTCTTGCACAAAATTGACGTTATGCGAGGTAGCGGCGACGAATTTTACGATGTCATGGAACAAACGGTGTTAATTGCTCAGTCCATACTGAAAAGGGAATGGGATCGAGTAAAAAAAGCAAAATAGCATAGGCAACCACATGGTTCATAGTAATTGCAGCCGGCATTAGGGCCACCCGCCGCCCCACCCTTACGGCCGTCACCCCCCCCCTCACACCCGCCCAGTTACCCGCAGCCAAAGCATCAGCAGCGCGTCATAGGGCAGGGCAGGCGTCTCCCGCAGCCGCCAGTACCAGCGCAGCCACACCCGCGTCGCCGCCGGCACCGGAGGCGGCGGGCACGCCCGCGCCCGAACGCCGGCAAGCCGAAGCAGCAGCAGGCACCGAGGCAGATGATAAGCACTCGTACATGCATACACTGGCGATTGTTCGCGCACGATGCGAGCGGCCGCACGCACCGACGACAGCGTATCGGTGCCGGTCGTCTCCTCGTGGATCGCCTCGGCCGGAAATCCCGCATCGATCAGCAACCGAGCCATCACCGACGCTTCGGCGTCCCCGTGCAAGCCCCTGGCACCGGTGGGGATGAAGAAGGGCCGAGCAAACCGACCCGCAAAACGCGCCGCCGCCTCCACCCGGTGGCGCAACGTTTGGCTCGGTGTGCCGTCCGGCCGAACCGCCGCGCCGAAGATGATGATGACCGCATCGCAGGCCAGCGGGTTGACTTTCATCGCCACCGTTTCCCATGCTCACCGGCAACGGCCAAGCGGAGGAAGCGATGACAGCACTGACCGAGGCGGTGATCCGCCAGTACCAGGAACAGGGCTACTATGCCCCGGTCCGCGTGATGCCGCGCCAGCAGGCTGATGCCTTGCGCGCCAAGCTGGAACAGTTCGAGGCCGGTGCCGGCGTGATGGCCGGCAAGGTGCGGCAGAAATCGCACCTCCTGTTCACCTGGCTCAACGATCTGGTCCGCCATCCGCAGATCCTGGACGCGGTCGAGGACGTGATCGGCCCGAACATTCTGTGCTGGGGCAGCTCGTTCTTCATCAAGGAGCCGCACAACCCGGGCTTCGTCTCCTGGCATCAGGATTCCACCTACTGGGGCCTCGATCCCGCCACCGTTGTGACGGCGTGGGTGGCGCTGTCCGACAGCACCGCCGCCAACGGCGCGATGCGCGTGATACCCGGCAGCCACAAGCTGGATCAGGTGCCGCACCACGACACGTTCCGGTCGGAGAACCTGCTCAGCCGCGGCCAGGAGATCATGGTCGAGGTCGACGAACGCCAGGCCGCGATGCTGGAACTGCAGGCCGGAGAAATGTCGTTGCATCATGTGCGGCTGATCCACGGCTCCGATCCCAATCCGTCCGGTTTGCGGCGCATCGGCTTCGCCATCCGCTACATCCCGACAACGGTGCGACAGGTCGCCGGTTCACACGACCACGCCACCCTGGTGCGCGGCGTCGATGACTACGGGCATTTCGAGCCGGAGGAGCGCCCGGATGCCGACATGTCAGACCGCGCCGTCGCCTACCATGCCGCCGTGACCGGCGCCCATGCGGCGATCCTGATGCGACCGGCGCCCATGCGGCGATCCTGATGCGCGACACCGGCAAAGAGATGCGCGCCTGAGCGTTGGAAAATGAATGCCCTCCTGCCCCCGAGATGATGGGAAAACGCCACTGTCTCCAGAGGGGATTCATTTTCACGTTCGATTGATTGCCAGGCTCTGAGCGATCGGGCCTTAACGGATCGAGGGAATAACGAGACGATGTCCAAGCGGATTGCAGTAATCGGCGCCGGAGCGGTCGGCGGCTATGCGGGTGCTCACATGACGGCGGCGGGTCACGATGTGACACTGATCGATCCGTGGCCCGAGCATGTCGACCAGATGAAGGCGCACGGGATGGAGATCTTCGGGATGACGCCCGAGGAACGGATGACCGTGAGGGTCAATGCCATGCACATCACCGAGGTGCAGAACCTGGCAAAGCAGAAGCCGGTCGATATCGCGTTCGTTTCTGTCAAGTCATACGACACGGTGTGGGCGACGACGCTGATCCGGCAGTATCTGTCGGCCTCCGGCTGCGTGGTGTCGATGCAAAACTGCATCAACGAGGAAGCTGTTGCCGGCGTGGTCGGCTGGGGCCGCACGCTGGGCTGCATCGTCACCGGCGGCGTCGGCGTCGATCTGTATCAGCCCGGCCACATCCGGCGTGGCTACGCGAAACGGGCCGATATTACGTCGTTCTACGTCGGCGAACCCAGCGGCAAGATCACCAAACGCGCAGAAGAAATCGCCGACATCATGTCCAGCGTCGATGCGTCGAAGGCCACCGACAACCTGTGGGGTGAGCGTTGGACGAAGCTGTGCGTGAACGGGATGCGCAACGGCGTGTCGGCAGCGACCGGCATGGGCGGGAATGCGCGCGACAATCACGCCGCGGTTCGTCGCATCTGCATCCGTTTGGGCGGCGAATCGGTCCGGGTCGGCCAGAAGCTTGGCTACAGACTGGGAAAAATCGGTGCACTGCCGTTCGAGATGCTGGCCCAGGCGATGGAAGGCGACACCACATCATACGCCGAAATCGAACGTCTGATGACCGAGGGTGGCGCTGGCCAGGCGGAACGCAGCGACTACCAGCGCCCGTCGATGGCGCAGGACATGGAAAAAGGCCGCCGAACCGAGATCGAGTTCATGAACGGCTTCATCGCCCGCGAAGGTGCGAGGGTCGGTATCCGCGCGCCAACCCACGAAATGCTGACACAACAGGTGCTGCGCGTGGAGCGCGGCGAAATCCCCCCGCGGCCGGAAAATGTGCTGATCAACAGCTAGATAATACCACCCGCAATAAGTCAGACTCTCCCGTGTCATGGCTCGGTTCGTCCGGGCCAGTCATGGCGGCAGGTGCCTGCTGCGTCGCCCGAGGTCGAGAGCACTGGCACGTCCACCTGTTTTCAACCCGCCCGGGCTTTTCGATCGACGCAAGCAAGCGCCCAACACGGAGAACACGAAGTATCACGAAGGTCCACAAAGCAACGCGGCGGGATTGGCCGTCCGGCCCGCGATCGGCGTTTGCGCTAGTCAAGGCATGAAGCAACTCGCCATACTGCCCTCTTCATGAGCCTTCGTGATTCTCCGCGTCCTCCGTGTCAAAAAAACTTGCCTGCTCTTCCGGAACCGTAATCTGCAAGCGCTGAGAGATGAGCATTTATAACTTCCATTTAATGATTCTGGTTTGCCCGTCTTGATAATACCACGCCGTCCTGCGTAGGACTCTCGCTCGTCATGGCTCCGCTCGTCCGGGCCACTCTCAGCGGCAGGTGCCAGCAGTGTCGCCGCGGACGGGAATTGCCGAGCACCTCCAACTGGTCTGGGCGTGGCGATCTTTGCAAGCAAGAGCCCAACACAGAGAACACGAAGTATCACGAAGGTCCACAGAGGAGCGCGGCGGGATTTCCCGTCCGGCCCCAAGCGATCGGCGTTTGCGCTCGGCAAGGACAGCCATGAAGCAACTCACCATACTGCCCTCTTCGTGAGCCTTCGTGATTCTCCGCGTCCTCCGTGTTAAACAGACTTGCCTGCTTACCGAACAACAAGCCCGAATGGCATAACCTGTCCGGCCCGCCCTGAAAGATCGGCGTAAAGACACTTATAAGTCACGCTTTCGGTTCGCCCGCCTGATTGCGTCCTCCCGCCAAACGCCAGCGGATCAAAAGCCCCCCAACACCCCTCGAAACTTGGCCTCTGTACCAACCCCGGTCTAGCATGGTCCCTGCTGCCGCCTCCAAAAAACACACCAGGAAGAAACCCATGCAGTACAAGCGAATATCCGCCGATTGCCATCTCGACATGCCCTGGATGCCCCCCGAACTCTTCGTCTCCGAGGCATCCAACGAATTGCGCGATCGCATGCCGTACGTCACCGACGGCCCCGACGGCCCGCAATGGGTCACCAAGAACGGCGCCAACTTCGGCCTGCTCAACGGCGTAGGACCCAGCGGCGCAAAACTCGTCCCCGGCCAGAACAAACGCGTCGACATCATGGCCAGGAGGGGTATGTTCGAGGACGGCAAAAAAGGCATCCAGCGCGTCAGCGACCCCCACCTCCGCGTCAAGGAAATGGACCGCGACGGCGTCGACGCCGAGGTCATCTTTGGCATCCTCGGGTCCACATCCAAGATGCAGGACAACGAGGCCGCCACACCGCCATATCGGCCTCGCCTGCCTGCCTTACGGCAACATCGAACATGCCGCCGCCGAAATCTACCGCTGCGCCAAAATGGGACTGCGCGGACTGGAACTGTCCTGCTCATGGGACATGGAGCCAATGTGGCACCCCTGCTGGGAACCGTTGTGGCAGGCC
>JBEKLE010000044.1:0-24699 GCA_050010355.1 Rhodopila sp.
GTGGGTTGCAAATGTCGCATCGGTCAAGATCGGTGCCGACGGGGTTCCAAAAATCATCTTGAGGTGATCATTATGCCATCGCGGCCAAAAGAACGCTCGGTGCGGCAAAATCGTTATCATCTCAGGGTGCCGCGCAGCCAGCACCGCAGGCACTTTCACGGAATGCTCATCCCAATACTCGTCGCGACCGTGACTGCGAAAGGTCCTGTAGGATTCGTACCAGCGACGAACAAATTCTGAGCCTGGCTCCGACAGGATGATGGCGTTGGCTAAACCATATGAACCCTGTTCGCCCTGCTGCCCGAGTACAGCGGAATTGTCAAGTAACGGATCGAAGCTGCGATGTACAAATACATCCGCGTCGAGGTAGATGCCCCCAACTTCAAGCAATTTCCGAAGACGCACGACATCGGCGCGATGTGCCGGATGAGCAACGTTATTACCGAACACCTCTCGCGGAGCGTCGATACGAACCGGCGTAAAAAGCCTGCACGACAAGTCCCACCAAGGACCACTCGGCTCGTGCTCATAATACATGAAGGCATGATCCGGTCTTATCTGTTCGATGGCACTTGCAACCGAAACGTAATGAATAAGGCTCCATGGCTTATGGCCAAAAGTCGGAGAGAACCCAAAGCAGAAATGCAAGATTTTGGGGATGCGCATCAAAATTCCTTCAGACTGACGGAACGCTGGCAGACTGGCGAACCTGCCCTTGATCCTTTGGATAGGCGAACCGAAAGATCAGACAGGTCAGCCCCAACGCGCCGATGCCCCCGGCACACATCGCATAGACCGCACCGGGTTGCCCAAACCTGGGAATCGCGACAACGCCAACACAGACCGCGACAAGCGCCCCGCAGATGTTCGGAGCAAACCCTTGCCAAAGACCGCCCCGAGCCTTGAAGAGGCTGGTTATCATCGCCGCCAGCCCTGAAAAGCCAATGGTAGCGACGAAGATTGGTAACTGCCACGCCGCCTCAAGATACCGCCCGCCATAAAAGAAGCCGACCAGCGGTTTGGCGGCAATGCTGAGGACCAAGACACACATCGTAATGGCCGCGACATAGAGCCATGTTATGGTCTGGATATTTGCTTTTCTACCATTCTGTTCAGAAAACAACACCAACCACGATGCATGCATTGCCGCGTTCACATGCACCAGGGGATTGGCAATCGTAAATACAGCCCTGGACTCAGCCACGGCAGCCAGACCGACGAACGCGGTCAACATGATGTAGATGCCGTCGAAGTGGGCCCATTGGAACAGCGCGGCCATGATTGCTCCCGGTGCATACTGCCTTTGAAACGCCAGTAGCTTCGTCATCGGAAATGGCGCGGACCCCGATGTTCGCGCATACAGCAGGCCAAATATTGCAATCGAACAAACAAGCGACCAAAAGCCCATTATTTCCCACAAGGAAAACCAGTCCAAGGCATATTGGGCAAGGACTGAACCCGTTAAAAGCACGCCGATTAGATATGATAGCCCAACGGCCGCCGACACCCGAGGTGACAAGAACACCAAACAGAGGCGTCGAGCCGTTATCAATGTCAGCATCAATGATCCGCTCCCGCCCGCTCCCATGATCGCCCAGCCGACCTCAGAAGCCTCACATTCCCAGGCCACCCCGAATCCGATCAGGCAGAGAACGACTGCGCCGAATATCATACCCAAATGTGCCAAACCCAATGTAACGATATAGGAACGTCTCTTGTCGCGATCTATCTGGGCCGACAAAACCAGCAAAGGTTCGAGGAACGCGCCCCAATGAATGAGGGTCAAAAACAAATAGGCACTAAATGAGACAGCGAACATACCGTAATCCGGGGCCGACAACCAGCGCGCGAACAAGACATTCATGATAAAGTTGGAGGTAGCAAACACCCCTTGATCAACGATCATCCAGAAAAGGCGATGAGCCTGATGCACCATCAGTGGTCCACGCCCAAAGCAACCGCCAGCGGAACGCGCCGAGCGAACCGACCGACGCCACTCTTATAGCCCCGCTCTGTGAAACCGGTCTTCCTGCCTTGGGTGATCCATGCCACGCGGGCAACCGCCAAGGCTTCCAAGTAAATGTTGAGCTCGCCGCATATCGTGGAGACGAAACAGATTGCTCGCCACGTGATAGATGTTTTGCTCATACCAGCAGATTGCCTCGAGGCTCGGGGTCGTTTCGGACGAGCGCGAAATGCGATCCACCTGACCATCGGGCAAAGGGCCGCGCACCCATATGATTGATCCATCTCCCTCTGTCCGATCCCCCGCCTACGATTATGCGATGCGTTCCCAGAGTTTGGCGGGGCATGGGAAGGTCCCGAAAAGTTCATGTTTCAGTGCGTGCTCGGGGCGGAATGATACACCCCCCTGCCTTGGCCGGGTGCGACATCAGTCATTCAACCCCAGAGCCTCGGTCAGCGGAGCATGTGGCAGCAGTGGCGCAACGCCGAAGCCGCCTTTCCATTCCCACACTGTCCATCCGATGTGGGCATCTTCCAGTCTGGATCGCGCTTCCAGCAACCAGGCTGCGCGCGTTGATTGAGATGCTGCCGAAAAGATTCCAAACTCGGTAGCCAGTACCGGCACATGATGCGCGGCAGACCATTCGGAGGCAACGTCGATCTCGTGGACCAACATGACCGCGCCGGTGTCACGGTAATTCTTCAACGTGCGGGTCTGTGCCGGCGTTGTCATGCGCCGAATATTGGTTTCGTTTGGCGGGTATTCCAGGCCACGCAATGATTGGTATTGCGGACAGCACGCGCACCCCTGACAGGTGACTGCCATCGGCTGATAGAGGTGGAAAGAATAGGCGATATTGGTGTCTTGCGAGACATCGATCGGATCATCGACGAGCGCCCATACCGTCGATGTCGGACTTCCCGTCAGTAATATCGTGTGTTGCGGCAGGATGTCCCGAACCGTTTGGCGAAGCCGGCTTTGCACCTGATCCCAATGCTGACTATTGCTGAGCCCCGGCTCGTTAGCCAATTCAAGAAACACATAGCCCGGAGACGAGGTTCGCAGTCTTTCCGCCAGCTTGATCCATCCTGTGAGCCAAAAGGCTGAGACATCCTTCTGATCCGTCCATAGGTGTGTCTTGGATGTCATGCACAGAATCAATCCAATCCGATGGGTGGTCGTCACCGCCACGAGTCGATCTATCCGATGTAGATATGCAGGATCGTCCAGCGAATCGAGGAGGATAAATACCCTTACATGTCTAAAACCAACGGCTGCGAGCTGGTTGATCTCGCTGGTCAGATCCCCATTTTGTTCAAATTGCGTGGCTATGTTCACGCCGCGTCCGAGGATCTGCAAACGTTCGGGCGGCACGGCCCCTGCGCTTCCGCATTCAGCCAAAATCACCAGACCGGCTATAGCGCCAGCGACCAGCCGACGATCAGTGGAATAGCGCATCCGACGCGACCCTGGCACCAGAACGTGCCCGTCCTGTCGCTGATTGCCAACGAGCACGCTCGCCAGAAGCATGATCAGCCCCGCCGCGTATGGAGCGTAGGCCTCTTCCTGAAAGACACCGTTGAGCGCAATCATTCCCAGAGCGAAGAACATGATGTCGGACCGCCGTGGCAGAGGCGATGCCTGGCTGAGTCCGAGCGGTGCCTTGCACAACAGGGTGACAAATACGCCGAGGATGGCGGCCGACGCGACGCCCATCTGATACATCAACACGCCGACGGCTGATTCAATCGCGAAGTCAAGGTTGGCATAGTCAGACTCGTTGGCCAGTTTTGTATTCGCCGCCTTTGGCGACTGGTTGCCGCCGACGCCGATCCCATGCCCGATCGGCGTGTGAACCAACGATCGCACGCCGCCAAGAAATCCAAGCACATGGTAATCGCCGCGTTCGAGACCAAAGTAGATCCCCTCGCCGATGTAGCAGACCGACAGACACACCGCGACAATCGCCAAAAGGCGGCGATCACGCACCATGATCCAGAACCAATACAATGTCAGGCTGACCAGCAGGAGGATAACGGCGCCTTTTACGCCAGGCAAGGCAAGCATGGGAACCAGTAACAGCAGCCACACGCTTCGCTTCAGTGCGACTGTGACCACAGACAGCACGCCAAGAATGTAGGCGTTCGAAATCGGATTCATGATGGTCCCGCCGAACCGAAAATTATCAAACCCGTATTCATCATGCGAGCTGCCGGAGATGTTGAAAAATACCGAAGTAAACTGCCTGACGATGTCCTGCGGAGTATAGAACGTGTCCGGTCTGGGGGCATTCCAGTACTTAAGCTGCAGATACCTCACTCCGTTGATCATGGTGTAATAGTCGATCGGAAAAAAATACTCGATCAGGCTGAGCATCAGCGAAATCACCGAGGCATAGATCAGGCCCAGACTGATGGTGCGGAAGCTCCAGACACGCCCAACGTCCAATCCAACAACG
Organism: Rhodopila sp.; assembly: GCA_050010355.1. Taxonomy (GTDB): domain Bacteria; phylum Pseudomonadota; class Alphaproteobacteria; order Acetobacterales; family Acetobacteraceae; genus Rhodopila. Next base: position 4,425 of record JBEKLE010000044.1, read on the forward strand.
GCGGCGAAGGCGGTTCCGGTGATTGACCGGAAATAGATCATGGCCGCCGTCGTGCCGGCACTTGCCATACCGTACAGCGTGTAGACCACCGCGAACGACAGAGCCACGATGACGCTGACAAAGATCGCCCTATGCTGGCTTCTCTGTTGCAGCAAACGGAGGCCGGCCAGCGTACCCATCACCATAAGAACAATGAAATTAGTGCCTTGCAGCGCCGAATAGGTAATGTGGTCCATATCCGTGTCGGATATAGAAATAATAACGTTTTGATACAAAAGGACTTCGAAGAATACCAGAACGGCCGCCAGCGAGGCGCGCACGTACAGCCATCCGATAAGGACCATGACCAGAGGATAAAATGCCATTGAGACCTTGACCAGCAGGACGTGGCAGATCATCAGCAGCACGCCAATGAACTGCCACTTCACACTCTGCGCGATCAGCGTGCGGCCGCTGTATTCGCAGACCACGGCAGGCATGCCCTTCAGTTCTGGGAACGATTTGCTACGGGTGAGGCATAGTATTCAATCATCCGCGGTGAGAACGCGAGTTCGTCATCATCATCGCCGGTCGATCGTATCATGTTCAGCACCACGCCGATCTCCTCGGGTGCCTTGCAGATGGCGGCGAACGCTTCCTCGACCTGTCGCTCGTTGGTATCCGATTGCTTGATCACAAACAGGATGCGGGTCACCAGTCGAGACAATGCATAGACATCCCCGCCGACGAGCGCGGGAGGGCCGTCGATGATCACGACGTCATGTGTCGCCTGTAAGGTCCTTAGTACCTGCGCCATCAGGTTCGAGGCGATCAACGCGGTTGGATCGGCCGGCGACGCACCGGGGGACGCCATGCCGGCAGGAATGAGCGATATCCCGGACCGTTTTATGACGACGTCGTCCAAAGTGAGAGCCTGGCGTAGGACGTCGCCCAGGCCCGCTGCCGCCGCCTGACCTTTCCGATTCCCTCGGACGACCCGCAAATCCGCGTCAACCAGCGCGACCGAGATGTTCCGCTGTATCAACACCTGCGCAAGTCCAGCCGATATGGTGGATTTGCCCTCATTCGGTCGAGCCGACGTCACCAAAATCGTTTGCCTGGGTGTCGGTTCCTCGTACGGCGGAAAGAGATGCATCGACAGGGCCATGAGTGATTCCCAGTAAGCCCTCTCCATTCGCCGCGTCCGGTAGGGTATCCTCCCGATCGGCATAACCCGAAGCGATTCTCTCACCTGAAGCGTGTTCGCAAATCCGACCCTGCGGCCACGATACAAGCTGAGCCCGGTGACGCATCCGAACGACAGCACGAACGCGACTGGCACCAGCAATGTGTTGTTCGGAAAATACGGCCGATACGGCACCGCCGCCGCCGAGAGGACTCGCACATTCACGCCCACGAACGTGAGTTCCGGTTTGGTGGCGCTGTCGGACGATTTGAAGTCATTGTACTGTCTGATCGCTATCCTTGCATCGTTCTCCAGCGGATCGAGTTCTGACTGCAGTCGGTCCATTTGGCTCACTTCAAGCTGTATGGACCTGTATTCAGCCATTTGGCTGTTCACAGCCGCTTGCTGAGCGGCCAGTTGGCCGGGCAGACTCGCGACAATTCGATTGGCCTCGGCTCGGATTTGACCGTCAACGGCTTCGGCTCGCATCGCGTAAATCGGCGCCCAGGCGGAGGGCTTGGCAGCCGCCTCGGTCATGATCTGCGATTTCTGCTCACGCATACGCTGGATCGCGAGTGAGGCCAGCACCCCTGGATTCGACAGCGGGTCGCCGGTTTTCGCCTCCGCCGCCTGCGCCTTCAGTTGCTCCAGCTTGTTCTGTGCGTCGACGAGTTGCTTTGAAGCTTCGGTCAGTTTTTCTCGCCGGATGGTCGCATATTGCCCTGCAACCATAGCGTGTTCCTGGCGGAACTTGTCCACCAGGGCAGATTTCTCCAGCATCTCCTGCTTTAGTGTCGGCAGCCGCTGCTGGGCAAAGTTGTACGCTTCGGCGTAGGCGGCGATTTTCTGTTGCTGATGGACGTTGACATACTCGGCGACGGTCTGGTTGGCTAGTCGCGCTGCCAACTGCCGGTCCCGTGATAGTACAGAGACCTGAATGATTTTCGAGTGACCGACCGGCTCAGCCTTGACGTGCCTGGCGAAGGTCTCAACCGTATCGAACAGCGCGTGCTCCTCAGTGACCGGTTGGCTGTCGGGAAGCAACCCTGCCGGGACGTAGCGTGTCCAGGGTGATGATTCGATATAGTTTATGGCCAGCGCAAGGAGCGACGGGTGCAGATCCGGGTTGAACTCCGGAACGTCCAGCAGATTCAGTTTTCGAATCACCGCTGTACGCAATTCCTGAGACTCGAAAATCCCCAGTTCCGTGCCAGCCGTTTCGTCTGTGAACGCCTCAGTCGCAGAGAAAACATCGGGATTGGCGACCATCGGCGTCTTGCTGAGCACCTCGACCGAGGCAACCGCGCGATAGGTTTTCGGCAGGAACTGGATCGAGACAGCGAGGACACTGGCCAGCAGCAACGTGAATAATACGATCGAAACCAGCCGCCGTTTCAGTATCGCGAACACTGCCTGCATATAATCTTGCTGCACGGTCGCCTCATGATAAGCGCCGCCCGTATAGCCGATCATGCAACGATCTCCTTCCGATCACGTATCCGCGAGTCCGAGGTCGGGCGATCTAGCCTCTTGGTTGGACCAAACAGCGACCCAGCCGCAACCCGAACTTGGGATAGTCTAACAGGTATCGTCGCCAGAGTCGCCTTGGTTCCATGATAAGCCGGTACGCTGAGCGAATATTGTACTCATGAACCCACGCCGGATAATAGTCGGGGCCCTTAAGCGATAGTTGATCGAGATAGCCGCCGCAGGTGAAACCAAGCCCGACCCAGCCGTTGCGAACAAGTTTCAGGAGAAACTGCTCCTGTAGCGGCGCACCCATGCCGACGATGACGATACCGGGCGCCAGGTTCGTGATCACGTCAACCGCCGCATCGTGATCACCGTATCCATCGAACGTGCCGGCAATCCGGAGGCCCGGATAGGCAAGCGAAAGGCGCTCCCCGGCCGCTTCGGCCACGCCTGATACGCCGCCACTCAGACCGATTGTGATGCCGTTATCAACGGCCAGCCGGAAGATAAACGGCGCCAGGGAGGTGCTGTCAAAACTAAGCCGCAGGGCGGGTATTCGGTGCAGCATCTGCATGGCCATAACCATACCGATCCCGTCAGGAGCCACAAGATCGAATTCTGTCAACGCCTCACGGAATCCATGATTTCTGCCCGCGAGAATGGCGGTCGCCGGGTTGGCGAACGTCATCAGCCATGGTCTGTTCTGCTTCATTGCGGCTGTCAGAGACGCATTCACCACGTCAATCGAATCGATTGCATCGACGCGTATGCCAACAGTCTCGGTCGGCAATATCCCGCTCATTGCGATAGAGCTGCTCATTGTTAATATTCCTTATTGCTAAGGTAATGCAAACCGAAATATTCGTGCGATCTGATGGCTACGATGCCGTTCAGAGAACGGCCGCTCAGGGTGGAGCGCGCATGCAAAAGACCTCAAAAATCCCTCACGGACGAGAAGACGGCTGTCCCCTCATGGCAATGAAGCCGCGGAATTCGAGTCGGCGATGAGCGAGAGCACTAACTAACTAACTAACTAACTAACTAACTGACGGCGCGTGCCTCATTGGATCATACACGAGACAATCGAGCCGACACATCGCATACCGGATGTAACAAGCCGAAGCTTGACCAACACTTGCGCCTGTAGGCAAGTAGTCAAACAGAAACTCTATTTTGTGCAAGATCCATTGGGTCTCAGGTCTTGGCTGCTCCCACCGGCAACGTCACGTCCCAGCAAAGTGATACAAACTCCTCAATGCTATGCGCAATAACTGGCAAACTGCCTGAAGAGATGACTGGGTTCGTGAGATCAATCCGTCAAATTCATCAGTAGACATTCGTGTAGTTCCTACCGCAGTGTCGCATACTCCAGCGTGTATCTACGAAACTTACGGGTCTGTCATCTGGGCGATCGTCAAATACGAATCACAACGCGGTGTGTCAAAAACAGTCCCCGGGAACGAAACTGGATCATGGTATCGGTAAAGGACACAAGCGGCTCACTTAAGGTACAGTTGTATGCAGGCCGCGTCGAGCCGGGCTTTACCCCGGGACTGGAGAGAAAAAAGGTGGAAAAACGAAGTGGTAGCAACAATTGACGGAGTCGGCGTGCCTCCGGCGAGCCGCAGACCAGAGAACAGGTGCATCGCAACGGCGGTGTTCGGTCAATGGTCGTCCGTCGCCTTGCGGTCAGCCTGCGGCAGAACAAGCGGGCGCCGTGAAAAATACACCCCGCCCGCAGCCTTGCCGTCTAGGCTTTCTCGTGGGCAGAAGCCACTTTCGCGGCTGTGTGTACCGTCGTCGTCCTCGTCCGTCCCGACCTCGTGCTGCTAGCCGCGAACCGCGATGAACGGATCGAGCGCCCATGGGACCCGCCCGGCGCATGGTGGCCTGACCGCCCTGGCGTGGTCGGCGGCCGTGACCGAACCGCTGATGGCACCTGGATGGCGATCAACCGGTTCGGCGTGGTCGCGACCGTGCTGAACCGTCCCGGCACGCTCGGTCCAGCCACCGGGAAGCGCAGCCGGGGCGAGTTGCCGCTGGTGGCACTGGAACACCCGACCGCGGCCGAGGCTGCCGACGCTCTGACCCTCCTGGATGCCGGGCTCTGGCGCGGCTTCAATATGGTGCTCGCGGATCGGACCGGCGCCTGGTTCGTCAAAGGCATCGGCCATGGTCCACCGAGCGCCGAAGCACTGCCGCGAGGCGTCTCGATGGTGACGGCGCATGATCCGAACGACCTGGAAAGCCCGCGGACCGCCTGCCACCTGCCCCGTTTCAGGGCCGTCGAACCGACCGGGGACAACTGGCGCACCCTGCTGTCGGATCAGAGCGGCGAGCCGGCGCAACAGCTCAATGTCACGCCGCGGGGCGGCTTTGGGACGGTGAGTTCATCGTTCGTGACGCTCGCGGCAGACCATGCCCCGGTATGGCTGTTCGCCGCCGGCCCGCCGCACCTTGCGCCGTTCCGACCGGTCATGACCGGGTAAGACCCCGGCCTTTCGTTCGCTGATCGTTCCCTGGCCTTGTCGCTGCGATTACCGTGCTATACCCGCGCCGCCGCGGGACCTATAACGGCGCATCCGCACGATGCGGTGAGCAACTCGCGCATCCACACGATGCGGTGAGCACCTAAGGAAACCCGCTATGGCCCGCCGCCGACAGCTCTATGAGGGCAAAGCCAAGATCCTGTTCGAAGGTCCCGAACCAGGCACGCTCGTCCAGTATTTCAAGGACGACGCCACCGCCGGCAATGGCGCCAAGAAGGGCGTCATCACCGGCAAGGGCGTGCTGAACAACCGCATCAGCGAGTATCTGATGATGCGGCTGCATGACATCGGCGTCCCCACCCACTTCGTGCGCCGTCTCAATATGCGTGAGCAACTCATCCGGGAGGTCGAGATCATCCCGCTGGAGGTTGTCGTCCGCAATGTGGCAGCGGGCAGCCTGGCGACCCGGCTGGGCATCGTGGAGGGCACCCGTCTGCCGCGTTCCATCATCGAGTATTATTACAAAAATGACGCCCTGAACGATCCGATGGTGTCGGAGGAGCACATCACTTGCTTCGGCTGGGCCAACACCGCCGATCTTGACGACATCGTCGCGCTGACCCTGCGAATCAACGACTTTCTGTCCGGCCTGCTGCTGGGTGTCGGCATCACACTGGTTGATTTCAAGCTGGAATTCGGCCGGCTGTGGGAAAACGACGAGATGCGGATCATCCTGGCCGACGAGATCAGCCCGGACAACTGCCGCCTGTGGGACAGTAAGACGAATGAGAAGATGGACAAGGACCGCTTCCGCCGGGATCTTGGGAAGGTTGAGGAAGGCTACCAGGAGGTCGCCCGCCGCCTCGGTATCCTGCCGGAAGCCGGTATGCGCGACCTTAAAGGCCCGGAGTTGATGCAGTGAAGGCAACCGTCACGGTCATGCCGAAGTCGGGCGTGCTGGACCCGCAGGGCAAGGCAATCGCGCACGCGCTGGGGACTCTGGGGTTTGCCGGGGTGGAGGACGTGCGAGCCGGCAAGGTTCTGGAGATTGAATTGGCCGAAATCGACCCGGTGAAGGCTCGGGCCACCGCCGAGGAGATGGCGCGGAAGCTGCTGGCGAACACGGTGATCGAGAGTTTCCGGGTGTCGGTGGAGGGGTAATGCCGCCCGTCAGGTCAGGTCGGTGGTCGTGTAGAAGTCAGCCAGACGACCCTCGTAACCGATGCTGTGCAGGCACAGCGTCTCATTCCCAACCACGATCGCCGGGGTTTCGTCGCCTTGACGCAGAATTTCGGCCCGGACGGCGGTGCTTGAGAGTATTAGCACTTCCTGCACTTTTGGGATGGTGGCGTAGGCCCAGGCATTTGCGCGGGTCTTCGCCTCGTTTGCCGGGGACAGGATTTCGACCAGCAGTATCGGCTCGAGCAGGGCGCCGGAGTCGGTAAACGGCGCGCAGGAGACACCAAGATCCGGCACACGTTCGTTGAACCGTGATCGCAGGTGGGGGATGACGCCGGGTGTCGTGATGACGCGGCAGGACGGAGACTGGCGCCAGACGATCCTCGATGCCACCTACCGCTGGGCGGATTTTCGCGGCCCCCCACCCCTTGCGCCGGCAACAACAAAGTTGGTCAAGCCGCGACCACGGTAGCACCCTCGATCCTTCCCGCCTCGCGCTTCTCCACCTGGCAACGGGAGCAATCCATACTGCCTACGGCAGGTAGGGCGTGTTAACGAGGTCGCGTACCCGCCGCCGCTGAGTGGCGATGGCCAGGAATTGCTCGATGATACCGCAATCGCCGGTGTTCCCCAGATCAGCGCCTCATGGTAATTTCTTACCAACGCTCAATCGATGGAGAGTTTTCATGGCCAAAACAGATCTCGCCACGCTTTCCACCAAGTTTCAGATCTCGATTCCAAAGGCCGTCCGCACCGCGCGGCAATGGCATGCGGGCCAGGTTTTCGCCTTCATCCCCAAGGGAGACGGTATGCTGCTGGTGCCCGTACCCCGGCGCGAAGACATGGCCGGTCTTGCACGCGGTTCGAAACCGGGAAAGTACCGCGATCGCGCTGAACGGACCTGATGCGGCTGGTCGACACCTCGGCCTGGATCGAATGGCTGACCGGTTCCAGCCTCGGACTCGCGCTGGTGACCGAGTTGCCCTTGTCCAGCGAATGGCTGGTACCAACCATGGTCCAGCTCGAGCTCGCCAGGTGGCTGACCCGAGAGGCCAGCGACGACAAGGCCGACCAGGTGATTGCATTCACCGCCACCTGCGTGGTTGCCAACCTGGACACGGCCACCGCGCTGTCGGCGGCGGAACTGGGCGCGAGGCACAAGTTGGCCACGGCCGATGCCATCATCTATGCAACCGCGCGACTATACGACGCTGACCTGCTGACCTGCGACCGGCACTTCGACGGCTTGCCCCGGGTAACATACATCCCGAAATCGAGCAGATAGGGACGAATGGCGATATCTCACGGACCGTCCGTCCGTCAGGTTCCATTTCGCGTCCCGTGGCTGGGCATCGTGCGGGCGAAGTGCCGGCCTCGCGTTAGGCCCGCGTGGTCTCCATCGCGCCACACCACTGGAAACTTCCCGCCAACTCTGTCACGAAGCCCGCCATGATCCCCGGCATCATCCTCTTCCCCGGCATCAACCGCGAACGCGACATGGCCATCGCTCTCGAGGCCGCCTTCGGCCGCACACCCAGGATGATCTGGCACAAGGACAACGACCTCGCCGGCCTGGACCTCGTCGTCATCCCGGGCGGTTTCAGCTTCGGCGACTACCTCCGCTGCGGCGCCATGGCGGCCCACTCCCCCATCATGCGCGCCGTCCGCGACCACGCGGCGCGGGGCGGCTACATCCTGGGGGTCTGTAATGGCTTTCAGATCCTGACCGAGGCCGGAATCCTGCCCGGCGCCCTGCTGCGCAACGCCTCGCTCCGGTTCCTCTCGATGGATTGCCACCTGCGGGTGGAACGCACCGACACCGCGTTCACGCGGCAGTACCACCCCGGGCAGACATTTCGAAGCGTCCTGGCGCACGGTGACGGCAACTATTTCGCCGACGACGCCACACTCGACCGGCTCGAGGGCGAGAACCTTGTCGCTCTGCGCTACGCCACCAAAGCGGGCAACGTCACGGCAGAGGCGAACCGCAACGGCAGTGCCCGCTCGGTCGCCGGCGTCCTCAGCCCTAATCTCCGCGTCCTCGGCCTGATGCCCCATCCGGAGGATCTGGTGGACCCGCTCATGGGAGGCACCGATGGGAAGCCGCTGTTCGACGCGCTCGCCGCGGCGTAGACCTCGCGCATGAATGCAACCGTTTCCGAAACTCTCGCCCGCAGCTTCGGCCTCAGCGCCGAAGAATACGGCCGCATGCTGGCCATCATGGGCCGTACCCCGAGCTTCACCGAGCTCGGGGTTTTTAGCGTGATGTGGTCGGAGCACTGCAGCTACAAATCCAGCCGCGTCTGGCTGAAGCAACTCCCCTCCAAGGCACCCTGGGTCATCCACGGCCCCGGCGAGAACGCAGGCGTAGTCGATATCGGCGACGGGCTGGCCGCCGTGTTCAAAATGGAAAGCCACAACCATCCCAGCTTCATCGAGCCTTACCAGGGTGCCGCGACGGGTGTCGGCGGAATTCTGCGTGACGTTTTCACCATGGGAGCGCGCCCGATCGCCAACCTGAACGCACTGCGCTTCGGCCGCCCTGAGCACCCTCGCACCCGGCGGATCGTCGACGGCGTGGTGCGCGGCATCGGCGGCTACGGCAACTGCGTCGGCGTGCCAACGGTCGGCGGAGAAATAAATTTCCACCCGGCCTACGACGGCAACCCTTTGGTCAACGCCATGACCGTCGGGATCGCTCGGAAAGACAGGATATTCCTTAGCGCTGCCGCCGGCATCGGTAATCCGGTTGTCTATGTCGGCTCGAAAACCGGCCGGGACGGCATCCATGGCGCGACCATGGCGTCAGCCGAGTTCGCCGCCGATTCAGAGGACAAGCGTCCCACCGTCCAGGTCGGCGACCCGTTCACCGAAAAGCTGCTGATTGAGGCCTGTCTCGAACTGATGGCGACCGACGCGATCGTCGCCATCCAGGACATGGGTGCCGCCGGCCTGACAAGCTCATCGGTCGAAATGGCCGGCAAGGGCAACGTCGGCATCGAACTGGACCTCGACCAGGTGCCGGCGCGCGAGACGGGCATGACCGCCTACGAGTTTATGCTTTCCGAGAGCCAGGAACGCATGCTGATGGTGCTGCGTCCCGACCGCGAGCAACTCGCCCGCGACATTTTCGAAAAATGGGACCTCGACTTCTCCGTTATCGGCCGGATCACCAATACCGGCCGCATCGTCGTCCGTCATCACGGGACCGTCGAGGCCGATATTCCCCTCGGGCCGCTGAACGACCAGGCGCCGCTGTATACGCGCCCGACCGTCGACACGCCGAAGTCCGAGAAACTGAACCCGGCGCGAATCGAGGACCGGTACGGGCTGACGCGGGCGCTGGAGAAGCTTGTGGGTTGTCCGGATCTGTGTTCGCGCGCCTGGGTCTGGGATCAGTATGACAGCACGGTCGGCGGCCAGACCGTAAAGCGCCCCGGCGCGGCCGACGCCGCCGTGGTCAAGCTGGAGGGCCTGAAACGGGCACTGGCGCTGACCACCGATTGTACGCCGCGATACTGCCAGGCCGACCCGGAGACCGGCGGCGCGCAGGCCGTCGCGGAAGCCTGGCGGAACCTGACCGCGGTCGGCGCCCGGCCGCTGGCCATCACCGACAACCTGAACTTCGGCAATCCGGAAAAACCCGAGATCATGGGCCAGTTTGCGGCGACCATCCGCGGCATGGCGGCGGCGTGCGAGGCGCTGGATTTCCCCGTCGTGTCCGGCAATGTTAGCCTGTATAATGAGACCGAGGGCAAAGCGATCCTACCCACCCCGGCGATCGGCGGGGTGGGCGTGCTGGACGACGCGGCGCTGGCGGTTGGCCTGGCACTTCCGCCCTGGCTCGACATCGTACTGGTCGGTGCCACCACCGGCTGGCTCGGACAATCGATCTGGTTGCGCGAAATTGCCGGCCGCGAGGATGGCGCGCCGCCGCCGGTGGATCTGGCAGTCGAGAAAGCCAACGGCGACTTCGTCCGGGCGCATATCCTGAATGGCACCATTCGGGCATGCCATGATGTGTCAGACGGCGGTGTGCTGGTCGCCCTGGCGGAGATGGCGATGGCCAGCGGGATTGGCGCCCGGATGTCGGCCCACCCGCGCGACATCCCCGGTCATGCCTTCTGGTTCGGCGAAGATCAGGCCCGTTACATTGTCGCTGTGCCCGACCACGCCAACTTCACCCGGCTCGCCGAGTCCGCCGGGATCCCCGCGATGCGGCTTGGCACGTCCGGCGGACAGGATTTGACTCTTCCCGACGGCGGCACGATATCGGTTAACGCGTTGCGCGCGGCGCACGAACGCTTCTTCCCGCACTGGATGGACCGAACCGCGAATTAGAAGGAACAGCACCCGATGGCGATGGCGGCCAACGAGATCGAGGCTCTGATCAAGGCGTCGCTGCCCGACGCACGTGTCACGGTGGAGGATCTGGCCGGGGACGGCGACCACTATGCCGCCAGCGTGGTCAGCGAGACGTTTCGTGGCATCTCGCGGGTCAAGCAGCACCAGATCGTCTATGCTGCCTTGCGTGGCCGGATGGGTGGAGAGCTTCACGCTCTTGCATTACAGACCTCCGCACCCGAATAATGGGATCAGAAGGAGTTCCGTAGCATGGCCAACACGATTTCCGAGCGTATCCAGAGCGACATCAGCAAGAACGACGTGATGCTTTATATGAAGGGCACGCCGATGTTCCCGCAATGCGGGTTTTCCGCGCGCGTCATCCAGATCCTGACCCACATGGGTGTGCCGTTCCAGTCCGCCAACGTGCTGGAGGATGACGAGCTGCGCGAGGGCATCAAGGCCTTCTCGCAATGGCCGACCATCCCGCAGCTTTATGTGAAGGGTGAGTTCGTCGGCGGCTGCGACATTGTGACGGAGATGTTCCAGGACGGCGAACTGGAAACGCTGATGAAGGAGCATGGCGTCCCGGTTAAGGCGTAAAGCGGAACCAGCGGCGAAGCGGCGGCGGCGGCCCGCGTGCCCGTCGTCGCCGCGATTTCGGTCTGGGTGATGCCTCCGCGCCTCCGCGTCCCGTTGATTGCATTGACGGCGGGTGAAGAGTCGGATCATCCGGTCAATATTCGGCATTTCGGCGCTGTTTAGCGCGCGTTATACCGACCCGCGATGACACCGACTCGCTGTCGGCGCCTTCCCGTCATGCCGGCGCAGGTCGGCATCCACGCCTTTCCCGCTACTGATCAAAAGCATGGGTGGCAAGCCTGCCCCCGCCATCACTGGTCGATCCCACGGGCGGTTGGCATTAACCGGATTTTAACCCTGATAGGATAGCGCTCAGCCTTCAGCTTGGGGGTGAGCTAGTCGTGCGGATCGCCATCATCGTGCCCGCGTTCAATGTTGCTCCGTTCCTGCGCGACACTCTTCTATCGGTGTTGCAGCAGACCCATCGGGACTGGACGCTTGTCGTTGTCGACGACGGCTCCATCGACGCGACCGCCGCGGTTGCGGCCGGTTTCGAAGACGACCGCATCCGCCTGATCCGGCAAGACAATGCCGGTGTATCGGCGGCGCGGAACCGTGGCATTCGTTACCTCGAATCGCTCATGCCTGACGCCTTTCTGTTTCTGGACGGCGACGATTGGCTCGACCCGAACGCGTTGACTCTTCTGGCCGATACGCTCGACGCCGCGCCGTGGGCCGTCGCCGCGTGCGGACGCTATGCGCGAGTCGGCCTGGATGGCGCCTGCCATCCGTCCGTCGCGCCGCCGGACGGATGCCTGCTGGAGAAGCTTCTGATCCAGAACCTGTTCGCCAATGGCGGCCACCTGCTGATCCGGCGCGAAGCGATCGATTGCGTTGGTGAGTTTCGCGTCGACCTCTCCTACGGCGAGGACTGGGAATACTGGACCCGCCTCGCTGCTCACGGGGAGTTCGCTGCCGCCCGGTCCGATGCGCCGATTCTGTTCGTTCGCGAGCGACTCGGTAGCGCCACCCTGTCGAACGCCACCGACCCGGCCGCCTACCGGCCCGCGATGGAAGCGATCCATCGCAATCCGGCGATTGCCGAACGTCTGGGCGGTTCGCGGCTGGCGTATCTCCGGTACCGGGCGGAGGCGGAAATGGCATGGACGGTGGGGCGCGAAATGGTCCGCCACGGGCGTCAACGCGACGGCCAGCTTTGGCTCGCCCGATCGGTCCGCAGCGCCCCCAGCCCGCGCCGCCTGGCGCTGATCGCACTGTCGTGCTTTCGCCTCGGGCCCTTCCGCCCGTATCGAACAGACGCGCAGGAGCGTTTTTTACCGGTAGCGCCACTGTGATTGACAGTGATCACGGATTCTGTGCCAACTATCACGTGCAATCGTATTTTGGCTTGCCTTTCTGCGCTCCCGTCTTCGGTTGCCTCAGGAGGTCCAAAGACCCGGTTGTCTGTAGCATCGTGTGATCGTGCACGGTGCGTGGGCGGAGAAGTGCGCAGTTATGGCTACCGGGACAGTCAAGTGGTTCAATACCACCAAGGGTTATGGATTCATCATGCCGCAGGATGGCGGCAAGGATGTTTTTGTCCACATCACCGCGGTGCAGGCCGCCGGCCTTCGCGGGCTGGACGAAGGGCAGAAAGTCACATTCGAGGTCGCGATGGAGCGGGGGAAATCCACCGCGACAAACCTGAAGCCTGCCTAGGCTTCGGCTAGCTTTGACTAAGCGGCCGGTTGGTGGGACAGCCGGTCGTAATTCGGAGGAGGATAAACCATGGCCGTCGGAACGGTTAAATGGTTCAACGCAACCAAAGGCTACGGCTTCATCATGCCGCAGGACGGGGGTAAGGACGTCTTCGTACATATCACCGCGGTCCAGGCGGCCGGCCTCAAGGGGCTGAATGATGGCCAGAAGGTCAGCTATGAAGTGGCGATGGAGCGTGGCAAGGCAGCGGCCACCAATCTGAAGCTGGCCTGACCCCGACTTCCAATCTGAAGGGTTTCCTGGCCCGTTTCTGACGGCGCCAGACATTCCGTCTGGCATCGGGCTGTCGCATGTTTTCACTGTTCGACCTTCAGCGCGCCGCCTCCCTCGTCGGCGAATATCTTCCCCCGACACCGCAAATCGCCTGGCCGTTGTTGCGGCAGCGCACGGGCGCCGAGGTGTGGGTGAAACACGAGAATCATCTGCCGACCGGCGCCTTCAAGGTGCGTGGGGGTATCGTGTTCGCCGATCGTCTGTGCCGTGAGGGTGCCGGCGTTTCGCGCCCAGCGGAGCGCCAGCGCACGCAGTGCCAGCACACTGGGCGCGGACTGATCACAGCCACGCGCGGCAACCATGGCCAGTCACTGGCCTGGGCGGGTAGCCGCTTCGGGCTTCCGGTTACCATTGTCGTGCCGTTTGGCAACAGCGTGGAAAAGAACATCGCGATGGCAGCCCTCGGCGCCAGGCTGATCGAGCACGGCGTGGATTTCGAGGAAGCCCGGGACGAGGCGCACCGGCGCGCCGCGGAGGAGGATCTGGTTTTCGTGCCCTCGTTCGCACCGGACCTGGTCAAAGGGGTCGCGACCTATGCGCTGGAACTGTTCCAGTCCGTGCCCGAACTGGATGCGGTCTACGTGCCGATCGGCCTTGGGTCCGGTATCTGCGGCACGATTCTCGTCCGCGATTTGCTGGGCCTGTCCACACAGGTGATCGGTGTGCAGAGCGCCGGGGCCGACTGCTACGCGCAATCGTTCGCCGCCGGGCAGGTGGTTGCCGGTAACCGGGCCGACACCAAGGCCGACGGGATCGCGGTACGCCAGCCTGATCCAGAGGCGCTGCGGATCATCCTGGCCGGCGCCGAAAGGATCGTCACTGTCGACGACCAGCGGATCGGAGCAGCGGTCGGCGCTTACTGGACCGACACCGACAACCTGATCGAAGGCGCCGGCGCGGCACCGCTCGCCGCGCTGATACAGGACGGCGACGCCATGCGCGGCAAGCGCGTTGCGCTGATCGCAAGCGGGGGTAACATCGACCTTCCGCTATTTCGGTCGTGGGTCGGCTGAGGCCGGGCCGGGCGTCAGGTTCGGTGATCCGAAACTGCTCGCAATCGCGTATTTTCACACTATGTTACGTGACGGATATGGGGCGCAATCTAGATAATCATCCGGGACGTAAGCGCCCCTCCTCGGATACTTGTTTGGGAACCTGTAAAATGACACGCGCGATTTCGGCCCTCGGGGTTGTATCGGTTCTGGCACTCAGCGCCTGCGCAGTGGCACCGCCGCAGGGACCCAGCGTCATGGCGTTGCCGCCGCAGGGAAAATCTTTTGAGGCTTTCCAGCAGGATGATGCCTCCTGCCGTGGTTACGCCACACAACAGACCGGCGGGGCTTCGTCAGCCGAGGCTGCCAGCAACAGCGCGGTGGGCAGCGCCGTGCTCGGCACCGCGCTCGGCGCAGGTGTGGGCGCCGCACTCGGTTCGGTGGGCGGCGCGGTCGGAGCCGGCGCGGCGATCGGGGGTGCCACGGGTCTGCTGGCCGGCAGCGCGATCGGCGCGAGCAACGCCCAGGCAGCGGGCGGCAATGTGCAGGCGCGCTATGATACGGCCTACACACAGTGCATGTATTCCAGAGGCGACACAGTACAGGGCGCGCCCGGTGGTTATGCCGGCGGTTACGGCTATCCCGGCTACTACCCAGGTCCGTACTACGGTCCGGGCTACTACGGACCGGCGGTGGTGATCGGCGGCGGCTGGGGTTATGGCTGGCACCGCCACTGGTAGGGTGGCGTGAGGCTGAAATCAACCGGCGTGATCGCGCTTCTCCCGGGCGTCGTTCAGCACTTCGAATCGCAAACCTGGTGGCGCGCCGGGCGGCGGCCGTCGCCGGTTACGATTCGAGTGAGCACAAGATGGTGATCCGCAGTGTGTTTCAATTGCACCGCCCGGGTCGGTGCATAACGAGTCCTTAACGGGGCGGTGGCAAACGGCGCCACAGCCGGCAGCGGTACTCCGGTTGCGGCGTTCCTCACGCCGGTTGGTTTGTCTGGAAGCGCCAGTAACGGATTTTCTGTTTGTGTGCGTCCGCGTCATCTGGATGCTCTCGATTTTATATGGAACCGGCGCCTAGGCTCATAGCTGGCATTCCAGACCCGGCCCGTGCACAGCGAGTACATGGGCATGATGTGAGCAGGTGAACCGTGGAAACCGTACATGACGACTTCATCATCGGTTTGGCCAAGGGCAAGATTGGCCAGGTCATGGACCGTTTGGATCGGGAGCGGTCCGAATTGTCCGATCAGGATCATGAGGCTGTAACGATGCGCCTCGGCCGCCAGGCAATAGCCGAGATCCTGGTCTCGCGGCCGGATCTGGCGCAGCGCTTCAACGAGATAGCGGCTGAACATTTTCTGCGGGCAATCGTGAACGAAGTGCGCTCCTCGCGTTCGGAATGAAAACTGTTTGAACCTGACCTGGGTCAATGCAGCGGGTCGGGTGAACCCGCTGGAGTGAGCGAGGTGCGAGCGGTGGTCTTGCTGTTGTTCATGCTGGTTCTCCTGACCGCTGCTTTTTCGTTATTTGTGTGCCTCGTTCGTTTCGCTGAACACGTGATTCGACCGCGCAGCGAAATCGTGTCGGCCCCGGGCGATGCCGCGTCGGCCGATCCGGAGACTTCATCCTGACCGCTTCCGCCCGGCGGGGAGCGCCGGAACGCCGGGTCCATTGCACGGGAGAATGGGGATGACCAGCTATATCTTGCTCGTCCTGGTCACGCTTCTGGTGATCTATTTGGTTTATGCAATAGTCAATCCGGATCGGTTCTGAGACCGAGATATTCTCGCGCGGTGGAGGGGCGTGATGGCCGCACAATCCTGGTTGCAAGTTGCGCTGACTCTGCTGATCGTCGTTGCGGTCGGTGTTCCAATGGGGCGCTATCTGGCAACCATCACGATGGATCGGCACTCCCCGCTCGATCCTTTGTTCGACCCAGTCGACAACGCGATCTATCGGCTGATCGGCCGCGCGGCTGCCACCCAGCCAATGAACTGGAAGGCCTACACGTTCCACATGTTGGCCACGAATCTTCTCATGGCCGTTATCATCTACCTGATTCTGGTGTTCCAGGATCACTTGCCGCTCAATCCGCTTAACTTCGCCGGCATGGAGCCTTTGCTGGCATTCAACACCACGGTCAGCTTCATCACCAATACCGACTGGCAAAATTACGGTGGCGAGACGACCCTGTCCAATTTCAGCCAGATGGCCGCCATCACCTTTCCGATGTTCACCTCGGCCACCACCGGCTTCGTTGTCGCGATGGCCTTCATCCGCGCCTTCGTCGTCAAGGACGGTGGCGCCAATCTCGGCAATTTCTACCGCGATCTGATCCGTTTCACCACCCGCGTGCTGTTGCCGGTCTCGCTGCTCATCGCGGTGTTCATGATCTGGCAAGGTTCGCCGCAGACCCTGGCGGCCAGCATAACCGCGCACCCGATCCAGGGCGGCACCCAGACCATCGCCACGGGCCCGGTCGCCGCGATGGAAACCATCAAGCACCTTGGCACCAACGGCGGCGGCTTTTTCAATGCCAATTCGGCGCATCCGTTCGAGAACCCGACGCCGCTGACCAACGTCGTGCTCACCGTCCTGATGGCCCTGCTGCCGGCCGCCATCGTCGTCTGCTTTGGTGAGATGATCGGCAACCGCCGGCAGGCCTGGGTCCTGTATGGCGTGATGGGTTGCATGCTGCTGCTGTTCCTGCCGATCACGGTGGTGGCGGAGCAGGGCGGAACCCCTGGGCTGGCGCAGGCTGGCGTCGCGCTGGAGGCATCGCCGGATCAGCCTGGCGGCAACATGGAGGGCAAGGAACAGCGCTTCGGCATTGCCGCGACCAGCCTGTTCTCTGTCGTAACAACATCGTTCACTACCGGCAGTGTCGACGCGATGCACGACAGCTTCACGCCGCTCGGCACGCTGCCGATGTTCATGGGCATGATGCTGCAGTGCGTGTTCGGCGGCAAGGGCGTCGGCTTCCTCGCAGCCCTGGTCTACGGCCTCATCGCCGTGTTCGTTGCCGGCCTCATGGCCGGCCGGACCCCGGAATTCCTTGGCAAACGCATCGAGAAGCCGGAGATCATCCTGGTTTGCCTCGCCCTGCTGATCCATCCGTTGGTGATCCTGGCACCTTCGTCCTGGTCGATCGCGATGCCATACGGCGTATCCGCCCTGGGCAATGCCGGCGCGCACGGTTATTCCGAAGTGCTTTACGCGTTCACCTCGTCGGCCGCCAACAACGGGTCGGCGTTTGCCGGACTGAGCGCGAACACGCCATGGTACAACATGGCACTCGGCATCGTCATCCTGATCGGACGCTACCCGCCGATTATCTTCCTGATGGCGGTGGCAGGATCCCTGGCGGCCAAGCAGACCGTGGCGGCAAACGTCGGGACGCTGCGCACCGACACCGTGCAGTTCGGCATATTCTGGCTGGCAGTCATTCTCATCGTCGGTGCGTTGACATTTTTCCCGGCCTTGGTGCTCGGACCGATCGCGGACGCCGCCGCGATGCGCCAGGGCATGACATTCTGACCATGGCATCCGACAACGTCACCCACCACGAACAGTCAGCGGCACAGCACCGGGGCGGGCTGAGCGCGGCGGGGTTTCAGCTTCGCGGTTCAGGGCTGCTAGGCCATGCGCTGGCTCACTCGCTGCTCAAGTTCGATCCGCGCGTCCAGGCACGCAACCCGGTCATGTTCGTGGTCTGGCTCGGTGCCGTGGTTACCGCGGTGCTCACCGTCGAGCCCGCGCTGTTCGGGCCAACCTCGGCCTCACGGGTCTATGATGGTGCCGTTACGATCATCCTGCTGCTGACGGTGTGGTTCGCCAACGCCGCGGAGGCGCTCGCTGAAGGGCGAGGCAAGGCGAAGGCCAACGCACTGCGCCAGACCAGGACCGAACTGGTCGGCCGGCGCATCGCGGAGTCGGGTGCCGCGGAAATCGTCCCGGCGGCGACGCTGCGCAAGGGCGATATTGTTCGCGTCGAACGCGCCGAGGCCATTCCGACTGACGGCGAGGTCCTCGAGGGCATCGCCTATGTCGACGAATCCGCGATCACCGGCGAGTCCGCGCCGGTGTTGAAGCAGACCGGATCGGATGTGGCATCCACCGTCACGGCCGGAACGGTGGTCGTGTCGGACTGGCTGTTGATCCGCGCCACCGCCAATCCCGGCGAGAGTTTTCTCGATCGCATGATCCATCTGGTGGAGGGCGCGCAGCGGCAGAGGACGCCGAACGAAATCGCGCTGACCGTCTTGTTGTCCGTGTTGACTCTGATTTTCGTGATCGCGGTCGCTGCAATGGCGCCGGTCGCCGTCTACTTGGATGCGCGCATCAACGTCGCCGACCTGATCGCTCTGCTCGTCGCGCTCATTCCGACGACGATCGGGGCACTGCTTTCGGCGATCGGGATCGCCGGAATCGACCGCACGATGCGCTTCAATGTGCTCGCAATGTCGGGTAAGGCGGTCGAGGCGGCGGGCGATGTGCAGACGCTCATTCTCGACAAGACCGGCACCATCACCATGGGCAATCGCCGCGCCACGCGATTCATTCCGATGCCCGGTTTCGTCGAGCGGGACGTTGCGCGCGCGGCCTGGCTGGCCTCGTATTTCGACACCACGCCGGAGGGGCGCTCGGTGGTGTCGTTCGCCGAACAGACTGCCGGACCGGTTGAACTGGCGCCAAACGAGGCGAAGGGCCTGGACTTCTCAGCCGAGACCCGCATGTCCGGCACCGACCTGCCGGACGGGCAGGTGATCCGCAAGGGCGCGATCGACGCCATCGTTCGCCACGTCGCGGGGCAATACGGCACGCCCGAGCCGCCGGCGCTGCGTGCTGCCGCCGATATCGCGGCGAGGCAGGGTGCCACGCCGCTGGCAGTGTCGCGCGATGGCGCCATCGTCGGCGTGGTGGTGCTGTCGGATGTGCTGAAACCTAATATTCGCGCGCGCATCGCCCGGCTGCGGACGATGGGAATTCGGACCATCATGGTGACGGGCGACAATCCGGTCACCGCCATGGCCATAGCCGCCGAGGCGGGGCTGGACGATTTCGTCGCCGAGGCCAAACCGGAAGACAAGCTGCACCTGATCGCGCGCGAGCAGAGCCAGGGGCACCTCGTGGCGATGACCGGGGACGGTACCAACGATGCCCCGGCGCTGGCACAGGCCGATGTAGGCGTGGCGATGCACTCCGGCACCAATGCCGCTAAGGAGGCGGCGAACCTGATCGACCTCGATTCCGATCCGACCAAACTGCTGGACCTGGTCGGCATCGGCAAACAGATGTTGATGACCCGCGGCGCGCTGACGACGTTCTCCATCGCTAACGACGTCGCCAAATATTTCGCCATCATTCCGGCCATGTTCATCGCCGCATTGCCGGGATTGTCCGGCCTGAACGTGATGCGGCTGGCGACCCCGCACAGCGCTGTGCTGTCGGCGCTGATATTCAATGCTCTGATCATTCCGGCCCTGATCCCGCTGGCGTTGCATGGCGTGCGGTTCCGGCCGGCAGCCGCGGAGGCGACGTTCTATCGTAACCTCGTCGCTTACGGCGGCGGCGGGCTGCTGGCGCCGTTCATCGGCATCAAGCTGATCGATCTGATGCTGTCGGTGCCATTCTGATGCGCCGGGAGCCCACCGCGATCAGTCCCATTCGACGGAGGCCGTTCGATGGGTAAGGTTTTGCTTCCCGCTTTGCGGGCATCGTTGGTCACCTGGGTGTTGTGCGGCCTGTTGTATCCGATCGCGGTCACCGGCATTGGCCAAGTGCTGTTGCCGTTCCAGGCCAACGGCAGCCTGGAGCGGCAACCGGATGACACGGTGATCGGCTCCCGCCTGATAGGGCAACAATGGGACGGTCCGCAGTGGTTCCATGGCCGTCCCTCGGCGATCGCGAAGGCTGATCCGAGCGATCCGGCAAAAACGGTGCCGGCGCCCTACGATGCGGCGAATTCCGGCGGTTCAAATCTGGCACCCG
>JBEKLE010000045.1:0-28812 GCA_050010355.1 Rhodopila sp.
TTCTGCGATGTCATCGGTTCGGCGGAGGTGATCGACCTGATCCGGCGGGATGGTGTCGCCGGTGAGGCAGGCGCCGAAGCGATGGCATAACCCTTGCAGCGGGTTGCCGGTCCACGATCACAGGGATACGGCATGAAAGTTTCGCGGCGTGGCCTCCTGGCATCGGCGGCGGGGGCCGCGGCATTTCCCGCTTTGGCGGCCGGTGGCGGCACGCTGCGGATTGCCATGACGGCGGCGGACCTGCCGAGCGCGCACGGGATTCCGAATAATGGTTTCGAGGGATACCGTTTCCTCGGGTACCCGCCGTACGATGCGCTGGTGAACTGGGACCTGCGGCACAATCCGGACAAACCGGCGGATATCACGCCCGGCCTGTTCACCGCCTGGAAGATCGACGAGACCAATCCTCTGCGCTGGTTCTTTACCGTGCGGCAGGGGGTGAAGTTCCATGACGGGTCCGATTTTAACGCCGACGCGGTGATCTGGAACCTTCAGCGGATCTACGACGAGAAATCGCCACATTACGACGCGCCGGCGGCGCCGATCGTGCGGGCCGCGGTGTCCATGGTCGATACCTATGAAAAAGCTGACAACAACACGATCGTTTTGACAACAAAATATCCGTTCAGCTTTCTGCCTTATCTGCTCACTCGGGTGCTGATGGTAAGCCCGGCGCAGTATGACGCGGTCGGTAAGAGCTGGGCGGAGTTCGGCAGGAAGCCGTCCGGCACCGGTCCGTTCAGGGTCACCCGCGTCGTGCCGGGGCAGTATATCGAGATGGTGCGTAACGAAAACTATTGGGACCCGACGCGCATCCCGAAGCTGGAAAAGCTGGTGGTCAGCCCGATGTCCGAGGCGACCACCCGCATCGCGGCGCTCCGATCGGGGCAGGTGGACTGGATCGAGGTTCCGGCACCCGACTCGATCCCGTCGCTGAAAGCGGCCGGTTATACTGTGACGCTATGGCCTTATCCGCACACGTATCCCTACTGCCTGAACACCGAGGACGATTCGCCGTTCAAGGATGTCCGGGTCAGGCGGGCGATCAATTACGCGGTTGACCGGGAGTGTTTGTGCAGCCTGCTGAACGGCATCGCCAAGCCGGCGGTCGGACTTTATCCGCCGGGCAATCCGTTTTTCGGCACGCCAACGGAACATTATAATCATGATCCGGACAGGGCGAAGGCGTTGCTGGCGGAAGCCGGCTACGGGCCGAACAACCCGATGAAGGCGAAGATCATGATCTCCACGTCGGGGTCGGGGCAGATGCTGCCGATCCCGATGAACGAGTTCATGCAGCAGAACTTTGCCGCGGTCGGCATGCAGATCGAATTCGACGTGGTCGAATGGGGCACGATGCTGGTGGCGATCCGCAGCGACCCGAAGGCGCCGCAGTCGCACGGCGACCAGGGTATCAACATCAGCCTGAGTTCGGTCGATCCCTCAACGATGTTCCGCTACTATGCGAAGGACAGCTTCTCGCCGACGAACTGGAACTGGGGCCACTTCGATGACGCCGAGGTCACGGCCGAACTGAAACAGGCGCAGGCGAGTTTTGATCCGGCGGAGCAGACGAAGCTGCTGGCGAGCGCGCACGGCAAGATCGTCGATCAGGCGCCGTGGCTGTTCATCGTGCATGACCTCAATCCACGGGCGATGTCGAAGAAGGTACAGGGGTTTGTGCCGGTGCAAAGCTGGTTTGTGGATTTTAGCCAGATTTCGATGACGGCGTAAAAAGCCGGAGGGTCGGCCCGGCCGCACAGCGTTGAACTTACTTGATATTTTATAGATCCGAGCATTGAGCCGGAGGCTGTGGATTAGCTGATTCCAACCAGATTAGGGTGAAAGTGATCGATCGCGGGGTTGTTATTCCAGTCGAACCGCGTCATCTTGGTTGTCATGGTGCGAGGGACAACCTCTCGCGGCACGAAAAAATGCCGCAAATTCGCCATATTGGCGAGTTCCGTTAGGACAGCGCAGGTCGTTTCGACCGCGTTGGTGGAGGGTTATTGTGCCTCCACCATAACCGCAACGGTTATTTGCGTTTTGTTAACCGTTTGCCAGCAATTGAGTGAGGACTAATGACTAAATATTTCGTTGCCGCATTTGTTGCGATTTATTCTCTCCTCGGCGGTTCTCACGGCGCCGTCGCACGAACGCCGTCCGAGAATCTGGAGCCACAGAACGACACCTCCGGCTGGGTTGGCGAAGCCGGGAAAGCGTCCTATTACGGACCGGGCTTTCATGGACGGCAGTCGGCCAGCGGGGTTCGCTTCAACCAGAATTTGCTGACCGCCGCGCATCCCTGGTTGCCGTTCGGAACCAAAGTAAGGGTCAGGCTGGCCAGCAGCGACCGGAGCGTTATCGTCACCATCACTGACCGAATTTACTCGAAGCGGCGCATTCTCGATCTGTCGGTGGCCGCCGCGCGTGAGCTCGGCATGATCCACCGCGGGGTTGCTCAGGTCACTCTCGCCCCGGCCTGATACCAGTTCGCGTCGGAACCGAACTGTCCGACTACTGTCCCGTCATACCGACGCGGGTCGGTATCCACGGCTTTTTCGTGAGTAGTCAGAGGCGTGGATACCGACCTGCGTCGGTATGACGAGTGGACCGGCGGCGCCCATGGGCCGCTGTCCCGGCTGGCGGATAAGGCACGCCCCCGACGCTTAATTTTCAGGCTGCGAAGGCTCCCGGAACATGGTCTATGGCGGGCCGGGAGGACTGACCATGTTCAAGGATTGCCGCGGGCTGCCACTGACGACGGTGTCGGAGCAGGCGGCTGCCGCGTTTGATCACGCCATCGACGGGTATCTGGGTTACCGTGCCGATATGCAGGTGCGGATGGACGCGCTGCTGGCCGCCGATCCGGATTTTGGGCTGGCCCACTGCCTGAAGGGCTATCTGTTGCTGATGGGGTTCCGTGCCGACATGCTGGGTGCGGTTCGCGACGCCCTGGCCGATGCTCGGCGCTGCGCTGGGACCGCCCGGGAAACGGCGCATGTCCGGGCGCTGGAGCACTGGCTCGATGGCGACCCGGGCCGCGCGGTGGCGGTGTGGGACCATATCCTGCACGACCATCCGCATGACATCCTGGCGTTCAAGCTCGCCCATTTCCTGAATTTCTGGTGCGGACGGCCGGAGCCGATGCTGGCCTCGGTCCTGTCGATCGAGCGGCACTGGAGCGACGCGCTGCCTGGTTTCGTCGCGCTGCTGGGCTGTCGCTGCTTCGCGCATGAGGAGGCCGGTTACTACCTGGAAGCCGAACACGCGGGGCGGGAGGCGGTTCGGCGGGACCCGAGCGATCTTTGGGCGGCGCATGGCGTGGCGCATGTGCTGGAGATGACGGGACGGCGGCTGGAGGGGATCGCCTGGGTCGAGGGTCTGCAATCGCACTGGGAAGACGGCAACCAACTGAAGCACCATCTGTGGTGGCATCAGGCGCTGTATCACCTGGAAGCCGGCGATTTTCCCAAGGTATTGTCGCTGTATGACGCCGGGTTCCGTGACCTGCTGTCGCCGCTGACCGGGACGGCGCCGGACCTCTATATCGATGTGCAGAATGCGGCCTCGATGCTGTTTCGGCTGGGCCGGCACGGCGTGGATGTCGGCGACCGATGGGTCGAACTGGCCGACAAGGCGGAGGCTCGGATCGGCGACTGCCAGTCCGCGTTCACGCTGCCGCATTGGATGATGGCGCTTGCGGCGACCGGCCGCGACAGGGCTGCCGCTGCGATGCTGGCGGGCATGCGCGACTTCGCCCGCGGCGATCAGCCGATCGCCAGGCTGGTTGCCGAGATCGCCCTGCCGGTCACGCAGGCGGTGCTGGCGAACGCGCAGGGACGGCACCGCGAGGCCGTGGACCTGATGCGTCCGGTGCTCGGCGAGATGTACCGGATGGGCGGGAGCCACGCCCAGCAGGACGTGCTGGAGCAGGTTTTTATTGATTCGGCGCTGAAGGGCGGGGCGGAGAGCGATGCCCGCATGCTGATGCAACGGGTGGCCGGACGGCATCCGGTCCCGCCGGAGCGTCGTCGCGGTTACGCGATGGCGGCGCGGTTTCTGTAACCGGACGGCGATGCCGGGGGCTGACCGGCCCTGTTTCAGGCTTGGATTGAGAAGCAGTAACCGTCGCCGTGCAACCAGCACGTGCTCCCATCCCGGTGCGGATCGAGCCGCAGCGACCGGACGAAGTGCTGTCCGCCTTTGCCGAGTGCCCGAGCGAGCTTTTGCGCGGCCACCGGGGTCCGGGCGCCGGCGCAAGGGTAGATCGAGACCCCGGATATCGCTGTCGCACTGAAACTACGGTCTTCCGGACGGCGTTCGATCCGGAACACCGTGCCGTGACCGCTTTTGGCTGTCAGCGGCAGAAGAAGCCGTCCCCCCGGCACCAGTGCATCGAGCCACAGCGGCACGGGATGGGTGGCACCCGCATTCACTACCACGACATCCGCCGGACCCGGATCGAACGATGCTCCGTCAGTCGCGATGACCTCGACGTTTGCGACGTGTGACAGATTTGCGCGTGCCCGTCCCGCAAGATCCGGATCGATTTCGGCGGCGAGGACGGAGCCTTCGGGGCTGGCGAGTTCCGCCATGATGGCCGGGGCCGGATCGATGGCAAACAGCACGTTATGGTAGGCCGAACCGGGATCGTTCCCCGGCACCTCCCAGTAGCCTTCAACGAGATCGGCGACCTGCCATGGCCGATCGCCAAGGAATTGCTCGCGCGGAACCGTCGCAAACGCTTCGATGACCCGTTCCGATCGCACATGCGCCACGAAGCGCAGTTCCTCGGCGAAGGCGGCACGCACTGTCTTGATGTCCATCCGATTTCTCCGGCAAATGATGAAAGAAGGGGCGCGCGGCGGCGGCTGGGGCGGACAGCATAAATTTCTGCACGACGATTGTCCGCGCGCGGGCGTGGGATGCGCCTGGAATCGGTGATGGAGATCTCGGAATCCACCAAACCGGCCGCGATGGACGTTACGGACTCGGCTGCGGCGGTTGCTGTCGCGCTCGCTGCGTTATCGGAGACCGACCTGCTGCGTCTAAAGGCGCTGGCCCGGTTGCGGGCGCGCGCGCTTCCCCAGGGCACAAGCTGGGCGGACCTGCTGCACGAGGCTCTCGCGCGGGCACTGGATGGTTCCCGCCAATGGCCGTTTGGTGTGCCGCTTCTGGTGTTCCTGGCCGGTGTGATGCGAAGCATCTGTGACGAGATATGGCGGCGGCACCGGCGCGAATCCGGTCTGATCACGTCGGCGAATGATGCGGAAGGTGGATGCGCGAACATCGCCTGCCCGGCGCCGGACCCGGAGCGTGTTTTCGCTGCGGCGGAGGCGATCGGCGCGATTTATCGCTTGTTCGCGGGCGACGAAACCGCGCTGCGGATCATATCGGGGCTGGCGAACGGGATGTGCGCGGAGGATATCCGCGCGACGCATGGCCTGTCGCCGATGGAATACGATAGTGCGCGCCGGCGGATCCGACGGGCGTTGCTTCGGGTCGGCCTGTCCTGGGAGACACCATGACCGAGTCTCGAGCGACGAACTGGGACCCTGAGCAGGAACTGGCGGCACTGCTGGATGGGCTGACGCAGGAACTTCTCGGGGCCTTTGATTACGAGGTTTCGGGTTACGAGGTTTCGGGTTACCCTGGCGAAACGGCAGACGGCCGCCAGGACAAAGCCGAGGTCGTTCGCCGTCTGGTGGCGGCCGCGAAAGCCCGGGCTGGCGGGCCGGCGGTTTCGCAGTTCGTGGTGCCTGGATCGCGAGTTCACGACGTGCGCAATCGGTAAATCCGGCTGGCCCCGCGGGCCTTGCTCCGGTTCCGGGCGTGCTGACCGGTGGCCGCGGGTTGCCCGAGCCGCGTGCAAGTCGTTTTGGCTGGGTGCTGTTAACCTTGCGTTAGGGACTCGGCGCTATCCTGAAGGCAACAACGGTTTTGTTTTCCGAAGGGATCGCGCTTTGTCGTTCAGTGCCCGCGTCGCCAATCTGACAATCCGCACCAAAATCCTGTGCTCGTTCCTGACGATCCTGGCTTTGCTCGCCGGGCTCGGATTGAACGCGCTTCAGCGGTCCAGTGCGATGAACCAAAGCGTCCAGAACATCACCGGCAACTATGCGCTGGCGGTGGTCTACCTGGACGAAATGCGTGTGAGCATCTCCGACTATCGTGGCGCGATGGCGCGGGGGGTGTTGCAGGCCGATGACAGGGCGGCCGGCCAGAAACTCGATGCCGATTTGGGCCGGCTGTTGAAAACGTATGAGGACAATGACGCCAAATACGCGCTGACCGTCGATCAAGGCACCGAGGCGAAGCTTTACGAGGAGGTCAAGGTTACCTGGGGCGCCTATCTGGATCTCGCAAGGCGGGTGCGGGAGCAAGTGGCCGCCGAGAAGGTTGCCGAGGCAAAGACCATGTTGATCAATGAGCAAACACCGGCCGGTGTGCGTGCCGAAGCCGCTGTCGCCGCCAGCATGGGTTACAATGTCGCCGCGGAGAAGCGGCTGACGGCAGAGGTCGATGCGAGTTATGCGAGCGGACGCCTATATATCGCCGGCATCATGGGTTTCGCAGTGGTGGCGGCCATTCTGGCTGCGATGTTCCTGGTCCGCTCGATCGCCGTGCCGGTCAAGTCGATGACCGAGGCGATGCGTCGGTTGGCGGCGCATGACATGACCGCGGAGATCCCGGCGCGCGGGCGCACCGATGAGGTCGGTCAGATGGCCGAGGTGGTCCAGGTCTTCAAAGACGGCATGATCACGGCCGATCGCCGGGCCGCCGAACAGACATCCGAGCATGCGGCAAAGGAGCAGCGCGCGGTCCGGTTGGAGCGTACGGTCGCGACATTCGAAGCCACCGCACGCGGTATGGCCGGGATGCTGTCGTCCGGCGCAACGGAACTGGAGGCAACCGCGCGGGCGATGACGGGCAGTGCCGACCGAACCAACCAGCAGGCATCAGCCGTTGCCGCGGCGGCGGAACAGGCAGGCACAGGTGCGCAGACGGTTGCCATTGCGACCGAGGAACTGACTGCGTCGATCAACGAGATCAGCCGCCAGGTTGCGCAATCCGCCCATATGGCCGGGCTCGCGGTCAAGGAGGCCCAGCGCACCACGACGATCGTCAATGCGCTCGCGCAGGGAGCCGACAAGATCGGCAATGTCGTCGGATTGATTACCGACATCGCGGGGCAGACCAATCTGCTGGCGCTGAACGCCACGATCGAGGCGGCGCGCGCGGGCGATGCGGGCAAGGGCTTTGCGGTGGTGGCCTCGGAGGTCAAGAGCCTGGCCAACCAGACGGGCCGGGCAACCGAGGAAATCGGCGCTCAGATCACCCAGATCCAGGCCGCCACCAGGGAGGCTGTCGCGGCGATCCGCGAAATTGCGGGCAGCATCGAGCAGGTCAGCGCGATCGCCACCAGCATCGCCTCGGCGGTTGAGGAGCAGGGGGCCGCCACGGCGGATATCGCCCGAAACGTGCAGCAGACGGCGAGCGCGGCGCAGGATGTGACCATGAATATCAGTGGCGTCGGCCAGTCGGCCAACGACAGCAGTGCCGCCGCCAGCGAGGTTTTGAGTGCCGCGGGCGAACTGTCCAAACAGGCTGAGCGCCTGTCGAGCGAGGTCAACACGTTCGTCTCCGACGTCAGGGCGGCATAGGCGGACCCGATCGCCCGACGGCGGCAGGCGCCGTCGCGGGGCTCGGCGTTATAGACTTCGGGAGCACCTTTCAGCCAAGCTGTCCGGCATCGGAGCGACGCAGAGAGGACCCGCATGCTGGATCAATTCGCGCGATATCCGCTGACGTTCGGTCCGACGCCGATTGAGCGGCTGGAGCGTCTCGGGCGGCATCTCGGCGGGAAGGTCGAGATTTATGCCAAGCGCGAGGACTGCAATTCCGGGCTGGCGTTCGGCGGCAACAAATTACGAAAACTGGAATACATCATCCCGGACGCGCTTGCCTCCAATGCCGACACGCTGGTGTCGATCGGCGGCGTGCAGTCGAATCACACGCGGATGGTCGCGGCCGTGGCGGCGAAAATCGGGATGAAGTGCCGGCTGGTGCAGGAAAGCTGGGTGCCGCATGAGGATGCGGTGTACGACCGCGTCGGTAACATCCTGCTCAGCCGCATCATGGGTGCGGATGTGCAAATGGTCGACGAGGGCTTCGACATCGGCATCCGCGCAAGCTGGGAACAGGCGATCGCTGATGTGAGGGCCCGGGGCGGCAAGCCTTATGCGATCCCTGCGGGGGCCTCGATGCACAAGTATGGCGGCCTCGGTTATGTCGGTTTCGCGGAGGAGGTCCGAACGCAGGAGAAGGCGCTGGGCTTCGCTTTCGACTACATCATCGTCTGCAGCGTGACCGGATCGACGCAGGCCGGCATGGTGGTGGGATTCGCCAGGGACGGCCGCTCGCGCCGGGTGATTGGCATCGACGCGTCAGCGACTCCGGCGCAGACCAGGGCGCAGGTGCTTGAGATCGCCAGGAACACCGCGGGGCTGGTTGAACTGGGGCGGGAGATCGAGGCGGACGATGTCGTTCTGATCGAGGACTATGCCTATCCGGTCTATGGCGTCCCGTCGCCGGAGACGAAGGATGTCATTCGCCTTTGCGCACGGCTGGAAGGCATGATCACGGACCCGGTCTACGAGGGCAAATCGATGCAGGGGATGATCGACCTCGTGACGAAGGGGTACTTTCCGGACGGATCGCGGATTCTCTATGCCCATCTTGGGGGCGCTCCGGCAATCAACGGTTACGCCTACGCATTTCGGAACGGTTGAACGGCGGATCACATCCGCAGCGCCGATTCGGGCGCCGGATGTGGCCGTTGGCAGGTAGGACTCTCCGACGATACTGCCTCGTCATCTTTGAAGAATACCAGAGGGAACCCTTGAGCGCCTCGGGCTTTAAATCCGCAGCGCGCGAACCGAATCTCGGTCGCCGCGGAGTGCCGTATCAACCTCAAGGGGTCCGTAACAATGGCTGATGCCACAGCAAAACCGACGATGACGACGGCGTTTGGCCGTGCGGTGGAAGACAACCAGCACTCGCTCACGGCCGGCCCGCGCGGGCCGATACTGACCCAGGACTATCATCTCACCGAGAAGATGGCGCACTTCAACCGCGAGCGTGTTCCGGAACGCGTGGTCCACGCGAAGGGCTACGGCGCGTATGGGACGTTCCGGGTCACGCAGGACATTACCAGATACAGCTGCGCCAAGGTGTTCAGCGCTGTGGGCAAGGAAACCGAGATGTTCGCCCGGTTTTCCACGGTGGGCGGCGAAAGCGGATCGGCCGACACCGCGCGCGATCCGCGTGGCTTTGCGATGAAGTTCTACACCGAGGATGGCAACTGGGATCTGGTGGGGAACAACACGCCGATCTTCTTCATCCGTGACCCATTAAGTTTTCCGACTTCATCCGGACGCAGAAGCGCGATCCGGGCACCCACCTGAAGCCGCACTGGCGGCAGTGGGATTACTGGAGCCTGTCGCCCGAGGCGGTCCATCAGGTGATGTTCCTGTACAGCGACCGGGGCACGCCGGTGTCGGCGCGCTTCATGAACGGCTACGGCAGCCACACCTTCAGCCTTTGGAACGCCAAGCGCGAGCGGTTCTGGGTCAAGTTCCACGTCAAGACGAAGCAGGGCAGCAAGACGTTCGAGGATGCGCAAGCGCTGCGGCTGACGGCGGACGACCCGGATTACTCGGCGCGCGACCTGTATTACGCCATCAAGCAGGGCGACTTCCCGAAGTGGACCGTGTCCATCCAGGTGATGCCGGAGACCGACGCCGACACCTACAAGTGGAATCCGTTCGACCTGACCAAGGTCTGGCCGCACCGCGACTATCCGCTGATCGAGGTCGGCGAGATGGAGCTGAACCGTAACCCGCAGAACTACTTTGCCGAGGTTGAGCAGGCGGCGTTCGAGCCTTCCAACGTGGTGCCTGGTATCGGCTTCAGCCCGGACAAGGTTTTGCAGAACCGGATTCTGTCGTATCCCGACGCGCATCGCTACCGTATCGGGATCAACTACGACCACATTCCGGTCAATCAGGCGAAGGCGGCCAAGGTGCAAACCTATCATCGCGACGGCAACATGGTGACTGGCGATAATGGCGGCGGGTCGGTTGACTACGAGCCAAACTCGTTCGGCGGGCCCTTCGAAGACAAGTCGATCCTGGAGCCGCCTCTGAAGATCAATGGCGACGGCGCTCGGTATACGTCCTATCCCGGGGATGACATGGACCTTTATGGCCAGCCTCGGATGTTCTGGGAGAAGGTGCTGAACGACACAGGCCGGGCGCATCTGGTGGCGAACATCGTCGGCAGCATGACCGAACCGGCGATGGGAATGGAAGATGACGCCAAACGGCATGAGATCCAGCAGCGGATGCTGAAGCACTGGTACAAGGTGCATCCGGATTTCGGCGCCGCGGTCGAGAAGGGTCTTGGCGGGGCGCAGCAAAAAATCGCTGCGGAGTAGGCGTGAGCGCTTCCCTCCTTCGCCGGAGGGGGCTTTCCGGACAATTCGGCTGCGGCTGACGCGAGTCGAGAGACGGATAAGTCCGGCTGGCGTTAAGGGAATTTTAAGTTTGCCCGGGCACAACAGGGGCGGACCGTCAACCACGGTTCGCCCCATGCCGAGGTACGGACCTTGGGCAAACGGAGTCACCGATGCCCAGCCCCTGGATTATAAGCTGCGAGCGCGAGCCGATTCATATGCCCGGTGCCACCCAGGGGTGGGGGGCGTTGCTGGTGGCATGGGAAACCGACCTGATCGTGTGGCACGCATCCGCCAATCTGGTGGAGTTTATCGACCTTCCGGCCGGCGATGCGATAGGGCGGCCGCTGGGTGCCGTGCTGGACCGGGCGATCGTTGCCTCGCTGGTGGCAGGCAGCACGCCTGCGTCTCCGCCCGGGGCGTTGACGGCGATTGTCCGCTCGGCGGCGGGGCAGCGGGCGTGCGCTCTGTCGAGCTACCGGCTGAACGGCTCGATCTACATCGAGATCGAGCCGCCGCCGGTCGCGGGCGGCTCCGACACATGGTCGGAAGCGCGCGGTGTCGTGGAAGCGCTGCGCGCCGCGCCGAGCTTGCGCTCGCTGTTCGCTGTCGCGGCGACCGAACTGCGCCGCGCCACCGGTTTCGACCGGTGCATGGTGTATCGCTTCGACGCGACCGGGCATGGCGAGGTCGTGGCGGAGGATTGCGCCGCGGACCTGGAGTCGTTTCTGGGAATGCATTATCCGGCGTCGGACGTGCCGCGGCAGGCGCGGCGGCTTTACCTGCGCCAGCGCGTTCGGGTGATTGCAGACGTGCTGGCGCCTGCTGTGCCGCTGCTGAACGCTGCGGACGCGCCAAAATCGCCCGACCTGTCGCTGTCGGCGCTGCGCGCGGTGTCGCCGATCCACCTTGAGTACCTACGCAACATGGGCGTGCGGGCCAGCGTCGCCGTCTCCCTGACGGTGGATGGAGCGCTCTGGGGCATGCTGGTGTGCCATCACCGGGGCCCGCGGTACGCGGCGTTGGGGACCCGGGCGGTCGCCGACCTGATTGGTCAGGTTGTCTCGATGATGATCGGCACGTTGCGTGACACCGAGGTGCGCGCCGATGTCGCGCGTTATCGCGCACGGGTTGCGGCCCTGGCAGGACGGCTGGCGGAGCAACGCGATGGTATCGCGGGGCTGCTGGCGGCCCTGGCGAAAGACGGGCCGGCGCTGATGGCCGTTTGCGAGGCATCGGGCGTCATCGTCCGGCTTGGCGTGCGGACGGTGAGCCTGGGAAACGCGCCGGAGGGCGCCGCGGCGACAGACCTGCTCGATACGCTGATGGGCGTCGCGCCGCTGGGCGGCGAAGCGTTCGCGACCGCCGAAACCGGATCGCTGCTGACTGCCCAGCAGGCCGAGGCGCTGCGGGACCGTGCGGCCGGCGCGCTGCTGTTGCCGCTGATTCACGCGCCGGGCGACTGCGTCGTCTGGGTGCGCCCGGAGCAGGCGCGCACGGTGCGCTGGGGCGGTGATCCGAGCGCTCAGTTGGACGGAGAGGCGATCTCGGGCGTTTTGTCGCCGCGGCGGTCTTTCGCGGCATGGAAGCAGGAGGTTCGGGGACAGTCGGTCGCCTGGACGCCGGCGCAGATCGAGGCGGCGTACGGCCTGCGGCGGGCGATCGACCACGCGCTGGTGCATTGCGCTGAATTTGAACTGGTTCGACTGCGCCAGCACGACGCGCTGACCGGCCTGCCGAACCGGCGGCTGCTGCGTGAATGGCTGGACACCTGGGCGCATGAACGTCCGGACGGCTACCTGCTGATCGTCGAGATCGACCGGTTCAAGTCATTGAACGAGGCCGTGGGCGAAAAGCTGGGCGATCGTGTCCTGATCGACGCGGCGGCCCGGATCGCCAGGGTGGCGGCGGGACCTGCCGAGATGGTCGCGCGCATCGGGTCTGCCGCATTCGGGGTCTTCGGCCACGCTATGGACCTCGGGGCGGGGAGCGCGCTGGCCGAGGCGCTGCGGACGGCAATGGCGGAACCGTTCGAGCTCGGCGGCAAGCCGATACGCGTTACGGCGAGCGTTGGCATAGTCCCGGCGGGCGCCGACACGGCGGGTTACAGTGCGGACGAGATGATGGCGCGCGCCGATATCGCGTTGCAGTCGGCCAGCGCGAGGGGCGGCAACCGCAGTCAGATGTTCGGAAGTGAGTTGCGCAGCGGTGCCGGCCGACGGATGGATATCGAGCAGGAACTGCGAGCCGTCCTGGACGGCGACAGCGCCCGTGCAGGCGCGTTCCGACTGGCCTACCAGCCATGCGTTGCGCTTTCGAACAATAATGCCGGCGTGCCGCCGCTGCGCGGTTTCGAGGCGCTGCTGCGCTGGGAGCATCCGAGGCTGGGCAACATCCCGCCGGGTGAATTCATCGGTATCGCCGAGAACTGCGGGCTGATCGAGGCGGTGGGCGACTGGGTCATGCGGCAGGCGATCGCGCAGATTGCCGACTGGCGCGGCATGGCCGGCGGACTGCCCTATGCGACATGGCGCGTCGCGGTGAACGTGTCGCCGCACCAGTTGGCGCGGCCTGCGTTCGCGGCGGAGGTGATTGCGCTGCTGGCGGAGCGGGACCTGCCGCCGCACTGCCTGACGATCGAGGTGACGGAGGGCGTCTTCTCCGATGAGCGAGCGGCGGCGGTCGTGGCCGAGATGCGGCAGTCGGGACTGAAGATCGCGGTGGATGATTTTGGGATCGGTTATTCGTCGCTGTCATGCCTGCGGCGGCTGCCGGTCGATGAACTGAAGCTGGACCGCAGCTTCCTGCAGCGCAGCGACGGCGGGGCGCTGCACGAGGATTTGCTGGGCGCACTGGTGCAGTTGGCCCGGTCGGTCGGGCTTTCGGTGCTGGCCGAGGGGGTGGAGACGGAGGAACATTTGGCCGCGGTGTCAGCAGCCGGATGCGATGCCGCACAGGGCTGGCTGTTCGCTCGCGCGCTGCCGCCGGATGAGGCGGCGGAATGGATTGCCGGCGCCAGTGCCATCGCGATCACGGAAAATGCGCGGCCAAAGCTGCCGTTCTCGTTTCGCGACATTGTCGAAGCGGCGAACGAGGCTGTTGTGGTGACCGATGCCGACCTTGATGCGCCGGGGCCGATCATCGTCTACGTCAATCCGGCGTTCAGCCGGATGACCGGGTGGAAGCTGGGTGATGTGCTGGGCAAATCGCCCCGGATGTTGCAAGGGCCGAAGACCAACAACAAGGTGTTGACCGCGATGACGCAGGCGCTTCGCGAGGGGCGTTCGGCGCATGCCCGGGCGGTGAATTACGCTCGTTCGGGGATGCCGTACTGGTGCGAGATACACGCATCGCCGTTGCATGATCAGCACGGTCGCGTGACCCATTTCGTCGCCATCGAGCGCGACGTGACGCACACGATGCGGCGGCTTGACGATCTGGAAGCCCTGGTCGAGCGCGATCCGCTGACCGGCATCGCCAACCGGCGCGGTCTGGAGCGGTTCGCGGCCAGTCTGCCGGCGCAGGCAAATCTGCCGCTCTGTGTCGCCTATATCGACATCGATCGTTTCAAAGACGTGAACGATTCGTTTGGTCATGCCACGGGGGATGCGCTGCTGCTGGGCCTTGCGGACCTGCTGTGTGAAAACATGCGCCGCGCCGATTTCATTGGAAGGCTGGGCGGCGACGAGTTTCTGATATGCATGCCGTCGATCCTGCCGTCGGACGCGCGGTCGGTTGCGGAACGGCTGCATCGGGCGGTCGCCGCCCATGCTTTCGAGACGCCGGTGGGTCCGCTTCGTATCAATTGCAGCGTGGGTGTGGCGGTGATGCGGCCAGACGATCCGGGATTGGCCGAAGTCATCGCGCGGGCCGATGCGGCGCTTTATCAGGCGAAGCTGGCGGGGCGGGGACGGGTGGCGGTGGATGGTCTGGCGCAGGGAGCGGAGGTCGATCGCGGCGAATGGAACCTGGCGCTGCCCCGGGCGTGATGGGACTTCCGCCGGATGCGTTCATCTACCGGCCGTCAAGCCTGTGTCGAAACAACAAACAACGCCGTAAAAGCTTTTTTTGAATGGGCCTCTTGGCGAACCCGGTTGTCGTTCAGTTGCTCCACCAACTTCTTTGCGTCGACTACCTCAATTCGGCGAGCATAGACTTCGCTTCCAGCAAAGCCCTGGGGTCGAAGCCTTCGGTGAACCAGGCGTAAACCGGGGCGAGCAACGCGCACGCATCCTTGCGTTTGCCCTGGCTCTGCCACAGGCGTGCCAGACTTGTTGACGTGGAAGCTCCCAGGATTTCGCCTGTTGGCGGCGCGCCCAGTCGAGATCCGCGGACCCGACCGGAGGCCGGCTCGACCCGCCGGCGCCGTCGGCTGTGCTAGTGCCTCCCGTCACCGATTTTGACGGGATGCCGCGTCGAGCCAGCGACGCCTTTTCGGCTGCGAGGTGCGGCATGAACTCCGTCAGTCTGAATGACTCGGGCCACGGGGCTAGGTGCCGCCGAGGCCGGCTTCTCTCCCGCACGCTGAAGCCCCGCCTTCTTTGCACCGGTTCTTTTCTGCACCGGTTAGGGAAAGCTTAACGTTTGCCGGTTATTCTTCCGCTCTCCCGGAGGGCAGACATGGCAGGCAAGGGTGACAAGAAGGGCTCCAAAGGCGGAGTCATTGTCAAGAAGTATGAAATCGTCGAGGGCGGCCACCACGGCGGCGCCTGGAAGGTCGCCTACGCCGATTTCGTGACCGCCATGATGGCGTTCTTCCTGCTGATGTGGCTGCTCAACGCCACAACCGAGGACCAGCGCAAGGGTCTCGCGGACTACTTCAGTCCCAACAATCTGATGTCGCACGCCTCTTCCGGCACCGGCGACCCATTCGGTGGCCATACCGCGTTCGACAAGGGGGCCATGGTGTCCGACCGCGGTGCCGTCGAGATCACGACCGGCAAACGGCCCGTGATCGAGCAGCCCGGGGACGGCGACGATCCCGTCTACAAGGAGGTGCATCGTGCCAAATCGGGCGATGGCGCTGGCGTGGGTCCGGTCGCGGACGATCAGGACGCCGACGATAACGGCGAAAAATCGATGGGGCAGAAAGGCATGCGCTTTGCGCCTGGGCCCGGCGGCGGGGCCGATGTGCTCCGCGACGGTCAGCCTAGCACCCAAGCCGAGGCGGCTGCCGACATGGCCGTCGAAAAGGCGCGCCAGGAAAAGGCAGCGTTTGAAGGGGCCGCGGAGCAGATCAAGGCGGCCGTGCACAGCGATCCGGCCCTGGCCGACCTCGCCAAGCAGCTCGCGATCGACATGACGCCGGATGGCCTGCGGATCCAAATCCTCGACGAGGTCAAGCTGCCCATGTTCCCGTCCGGATCGTCGACCCCAAACGAGCGCGTCAGGCTGCTGATGCAGAAAGTCGTGCCGGTGCTGATGAAACTGAGCCAGCCGATCTCGATCGCCGGCCATACCGATGCCGCACCATTTCCGGGTCCGGAGCGGACCAACTGGGAGTTGTCGACCGAACGGGCGAACGCGACACGAAGGGTACTGGTGGATGGCGGGTTTCCCGAATCGCGGGTCATGTCCGTCATCGGGGACGCCGATCGCGACCCGCTGCTGCCGGCCGATCCGCTGGCCGCGGCAAACCGGCGCATCGCCATTCTCGTACTCCGCCAGGCGCCGCTTGTTCCTGCACCGGCACCCACTGCGGCACCCACTGCGGCACGTACAGGCGCGCCCACTGCCGCGCCCATTGTGGCGCCCGCCGGGGCTGCCCCCGACGCGCCCACCGGCGCCAGACACTAAGCCCGCGTCATGCTGACAATCGGCGGCCTGGTCATGTTGTTCGC
This sequence comes from Rhodopila sp., assembly GCA_050010355.1. Taxonomy (GTDB): domain Bacteria; phylum Pseudomonadota; class Alphaproteobacteria; order Acetobacterales; family Acetobacteraceae; genus Rhodopila. Next base: position 16,360 of record JBEKLE010000045.1, read on the forward strand.
CTGCGTGCTGGGCAGCTATCTGTCGTCCGGCGGCAGCATGGAGCCGTTGATCGAGGCCGTGCCGTTCGAGATGTGGACCATCGGCGGCGCCGCCATCAGCACCATGTTGATGGCCAACAGCATGCACGACGTCAAACACACGCTCGGTGCATTCGGCAAGATGATCAAAGGCGCCGCCTTCCATAAGAGCGACTACATCGAGCTTCTGAGCCTGCTGTTCTTCCTGGTTCGCCTTGCCAGCACCAAGGGAGCGATGGCTCTGGAGTCGCACATCGAGAAACCCTCCGACAGCCCAGCCTTCCAGAAATACCCGAAAATCCTTGCCAATCATCATGCCAGCACGATCATCTGCGACTACCTGCGAATGGTCGGGATGAATGCCGACGACCCGAACCAGATCGAGGACGTCATGGCGCGCGAACTCAAGAAAGTACTGCACGAGGAACTGCATCCGTCGCACATCATGCAGAACATGGCGGACGCCTTGCCGGCGCTGGGAATTGTCGCCGCCGTCCTAGGCGTGATCAAGACGATGTCGCATATCGACCAGCCTCCTGCCATTCTCGGCGCGATGATCGGTGGCGCGCTGACCGGCACGTTCCTGGGCATTTTGCTGGCCTACGGCATGGCGGGACCGTTCTCCAGCCGCATGAAGGGGATTGTCGAGGAGGAGTCGAAATATCTCGAAGTGATCCGCGCCGTGCTGGTAACCCATCTGTACGGCAACGCGCCGCAGGTCAGCGTTGAATCCGGGCGCAAGATGGTGCCGAGCGAACACATGCCCACGTTTCAGGAACTGGAGGAGGCAGTCCAGGCCGTGCAGGTGTAATCCGCGCGGGAGGCAAGACCAACCCGCCAGGATATCGACACCAGCGATCGACACCGGCCGGGAGATCCACACCCGTCGAGAGGCGGACCCACGGGCACCGCGCTTCCATCCGTCATGGCGGTCGCCATCCACGGCTGTGTAAAAACCTGGGAAGACTTGGACACCGACCCGCGCTGGGATGACAAGGCGGTGTAGCCGGCGAGCCTCGGTGTAACCGCTTCGTCACCACGCTTGTATTCTGTCCGCTGCACCATAACATGCTGGGTATGCGGCGATATGTGGCGGGTTTGACAGGGTTTCTGCTGCCTTACACGGCGCTCGCGCAGCCGTCATTATCGCCGTCACCCGCCCCGGTTGCGCTCCACGTCAGTTACGAGACCTATGCCGCCGGTATCCCGGTAGCCCAAACCACCGCCGGGTTAAGCTTCAATCCGCGAACCTATCAGATCGACCTAGCGTATCACACCACAGGACTGGTGGGGCTCCTTTTCTCCGGCCACCAGTTCGATCACGTCGAAGGCGCCTGGCGCCGCGGGCAGGCCGAACCGTCCCGGTTTGCCGGACAGGGCGAATGGCGTGGCGTCAATCGTTCGACCGAGATCGACTATCAGCAGGGAAAACCGGCCATCCGCCAGTTGGTTCCGCCAAACGAGGATGAGAGGGAGCCGGTCCCGGAGCCGCTTCAGGACCACTCCATCGACACACTAAGCGCCTTGGCGACCCTGATCCACGTCGTGGCGCAGGCCGGCCGCTGCGAGACGACCGTGCATACCTACGACGGCAGACGCGCGGTCGACCTCGAGGCTCACACGGTTGGCGAGGAAACGCTGGAGGCCAGCAGCCGGTCCGATTTCGCCGGCAAGGCGTTGCGCTGCGACTTCTCGGGCCGAATGCTCGCGGGCTTCAAATTCGGTGACGACCGTGAGCATGACAGCAGGCCGATGCACGGTTCGGCCTGGCTTGCCCCGGTGGTTGCCGGCGGCCCGCCCTTGCCGGTGCGGATGGCCTTCGAAACCAGATGGTTCGGCGACGCCACCATGTATATGACCGCGATCGGTCCCGGCTCCGACATCAAGGTTGCCGAGAGGAAATAGGGTCACGGGTGCCGGCGGCCCCCTCGTCATACCGGCGAAGGCCGGCATCCATGGCGTTCGAGTGTAAATCCAATCGCGTCCACGCCTTGGATCACGCCACCACCACAGCGTCGAGCGGATCACCCCGTCGCGTAATCGCCCAGCCGGAATGCGTCGGCGATGCGCCGGACTCTCCCCGCCGGATCAACGACCAGAATGTCGAAGCGAACACCGTTGGCGCCCCACTCCGGATGCTCGCCCAGGATGATCTCGCACGCAGCGACCAGCCTGGATTGTTGCCGGGCCGTGAGCGCGCCGGCTGCTTCCGCCAGCGTCGGGCGGGACTTGACCTCGACGAACGAAAGCAGGCCGGCCTTTTCCGCCACCGCGTCGACTTCGCCGGCTTTGGTCCGCAGCCGGCGGGCGCAGATGGTCCATCCGTCGGCCACAAGCGCCGCACAGGCGGCGTCTTCGGCCGCGACACCCCGGGCATAGGCGGCCCGGCCCCGGTGGGAGCGTGCATGCATCACCGCAGCATGCGGGCCACTTTTCTAAGATCCGGTTAATCCCGCCCGTCATCCCGGACCGCGATCCGGCGTCCAGCCCGGCTGGCAACCGGACGCCATCCCCCTTATGTCTCGAAGGACACCACACCCGGGACCCCAATGATGGCCGCGCCGGAAAACCTGCTTGCCCAGGAAACCTCTCCCTATCTGCTCCAGCACGCCCGCAACCCCGTGCACTGGCGTCCCTGGGGCAGGGCCGCCCTCGACGAGGCCAAAGCATCCAATAAGCCGGTCATGGTCTCGATCGGCTACGCCGCCTGCCACTGGTGCCACGTCATGGCCCACGAATCCTTCGAGGACCCGGAAACCGCGGCGCTGATGAACCGCCTGTTCGTCAACATCAAGATCGACCGCGAGGAACGCCCCGACATCGACCGCATCTACATGTCCGCGCTGCACGCTCTCGGCGAGCAAGGCGGCTGGCCGCTGACGATGTTCACCACCCCCGACGGCACGCCGTTCTGGGGCGGCACCTACTTCCCGCCCGAACCGCGCTGGGGCCGTCCGTCCTTCCGCCAGGTCCTGCAAGGCGTCGCCAACGCCTTCCACGGCAACGCCGACGCCGTCACCCAGAACACCAAAGCGCTGAAACAGCACCTCGAACAACAAGCGGTCGCGTCAGTCGGCGCCGCCCCCGGCTCGGCACAACTCGACGCCGTTGCCCAGGCCTACCTCCGCATGACCGACCCCGAACACGGCGGCCTGCGCGGCGCCCCGAAATTCCCCAATCCGCCGATCTACCGCTTCCTCTGGCAGAACGCCTTTCGAACAGAACGGCAGAATCCCGTCCGCGCCGGCCACCCCGACGCACAAAACGCGCTCCACCTGATGCTCCAACGCATGTCCCAGGGCGGCATCTACGACCACCTCGGCGGCGGCTACGCCCGCTATTCCACCGACGAAATCTGGCTGGTCCCCCATTTCGAAAAGATGCTCTACGACAACGCCCAGTTGCTGGAGCTTCTGGCACTCGCCCACGGCGACCGCCCCGACCCGCTCTATGCCCAGCGCGCCGCCGAAACCGTCGGCTGGATGATGCGCGACATGAGCGCGCAGCGAATCGAGGGGAAAGCTGCCTTCGCCGCCTCGGAAGACGCCGACAGCGAGGGCGAGGAAGGCCGCTTCTACATCTGGACCGAACCCGAAATCGACTCCCTGCTCGGTCCCGCCTCCGCAGCCTTCAAGCAAGCCTACGACGTGACGCCGACCGGCAACTGGGAGGGCCACACCATCCTCCGGCGCGTCACCCGAATGGGCACCCCACCGGACACCCCTCTGGGCACCCCGAACCAGGAAGCCGGCCTCGCCGATTCGCGAAAAATCCTGTTCCACGCCCGCGAAAAGCGCGTCCGCCCCGGCTGGGACGACAAGGTGCTCGCCGACTGGAACGGTCTCGCGATCGCCGCCCTAGCCCGAGCCGCCGCTGTGTTTGAACAGCCCGCGTGGCTCGACCGCGCCGGCGAGGCATTCGACTTCATCCTCACCCACATGACCGCCGGCCACGGTGGCGTCGAGCACGCCTGGCGGCTTGGCCGCGTCACCGCGCCTGGCCTGATCGAGGACCAGGCCGCCATGGCCCGCGCCGCCCTCGCCCTGTACGAGGCCACCGGCAATGCCACCTACCTGCAAGACGCCGAACGCCTGACAAACGCGGCACAGTCGGCCTTCGCCGACGGCCACGGCGGCTTCTATTCCACCGCAGCCGGCGCCTCCGACGTGCCGCTCATCCGCCCGCGCACCGCCGCCGACGATGCCACCCCGGCCGGCAACGGCATCATGGCCGAGGTCCTCGCCCGCCTGTTCCACCTCACCGGCAATCCCGACTGGCGCTCCCGGACCGAGGCCGTTCTGACCGCTTTCGCCGGCCAGCCGGACCAACTGGCCGGTATGCCCACACTGCTGGCCGCCGCGGATCTCCTGGAGGAAGCCGCCAGCGTCGTGATCGCCGGCCCGCCAAGCGCTGAGGCGGCAGAGCTGCTTCGCGCGGCGCTGACCGCTCCTGACCCAGCCGTGGTCGTGCTGCGTGCGTCCGATGGCGGTCATCTGCCATCAGACCATCCCGCATTCGGCAAGACCACACCGCACGGGGCCGCTGCCTATGTCTGCCGCCGCGGCGTTTGCAGCCTGCCGATCGCCGATGCCAAGGCGTTGTCCCAGGCACTGCGCATGCATGTTTGATCGCGGCTCGCATTGTCGGGCCGCCCACACGGTCAACCTGCGTATTCCGATGCAAGTCGGACACAAATTCCGACCTCGTGTCGGCCATTGATTCCAATCATGGGTCCATACGGCGGCCGCGAGCTGAGAGGATATACATCGTGCCGACCAAAACGCCGGACACGATGTTCCTGGGCGCCCGCCTGAGCTTCGCAGTGATGTCCATCTCGCGCGCGAGCCATGTTGGGAACAGCCGGAGAGTGGTGCCACGGGTCAGAGCCGGTCTCGCGGTGGGCGGTCAAAACATTCGCTCCCCGCAAAGAACGGCGATGCGGGTCTGTGGCTCGGTCCACTGCACGCATTTAGAGGCGCCGCATGTTCCAATCAATGTTCCGATACTTACTCGAATTGAGTTTTGCCGTGTCCGCGGCGGCTCTCTTCCTGTCGCTCACGCTGGCAATGGAGGTCGGCTATCTTATCGGACGGCATACAGTCGTCGAGCCTTCGGAAAGGAGCGCGGAGTCGTCCAGCGTTTCCACCCTGACGGCGGGGATGCTTGGGCTGCTCGCCTTTACCCTGAGCCTGTCGATCGGCTTCGCGCAGACCCGATACGAGGTGCGCCGCGGACTGGTGCTGTCGGAGGCGAACGCCATCGGGACAGCCTGGCTACGGGCGACACTCATCGATGGCGATGAAGGACCAGCTATCTCCTCGAAAATCGCTGACTATGCCCACGCCCGTCTGGACTTCACCATCGCTCCGTCGGATGCCGATGTTCCAGCGGTGGTCACGCGGACCAATGCCTTGCAGAGCGACATCTGGCGGATGATGCAGGCGGTTGCCCGCCGCGCACCAAACCCGGTGACGACGGCGCTCGTTAGCGCGCTGAACGACATGTTCGACCTCTCGGTCTCACAGCGGTTTGCTTACGAGAGTAGTGTCCCAGAGGCATTGATGCTGGCGCTTTATATCGGCGCGCTGCTGGCGATGGGTGCGCTGGGATACCAGTTCGGTCTGGCCCACAAGCGACAGATAGTGTTATCTTCACTGCTGCTGCTGATGTGGTCGGGAGGCATGCTGCTGATCGTGGACCTGAGCAAGCCTCGTATGGGTGACATTCGCGTGGATGCGGAACCGCTGATCTGGACCATTCAGGAGTTCGATCAAAAGTAGCGGGCCAAAATGCTCGGCGCAGGCTGGCGACGAAGCGCTCTCCACCCTGGACGGCGGTAAGGTGACCTCAGTGGCTACAGCCGAAGTTGGCCCATCGCGGACATTTATTACGCGGCGGTTCATCGATGGCCAACCTCCGGTCAGGCCAAGGCGGTCGTGCGACTGTCAGACCCACACATGGATTTTGCCGAAAACGCATAGCACGCTGACTTCCCGGCATGTGATCTCTGGGGTCGACTGATTACCCCGCAACCGGTGCAGAGAAAGGTCGAGCCAACGCACCGTTCTCCCGATTCCAGATCGACTGCACGTTGGTCTGACGACCTACGACGCCAAGGACCCGGACACGAAGTATCCGCCGATCCGGGAATTGCGGCCGCCCACGGTGGCGCCGAATGTCCTGATCGTCCTCATCGACGATGTGGGTTTTGGCGCGTCCAGTGCCTTTGGTGGTCCGTGCCAGACGCCGAACTTCGACAAGCTTGCGGCCAATGGCCTCACGTACAACCGGTTCCACACGACGGCACTCTGCTCGCCCACCCGTCAAGCATGTCTGACTGGCCGAAACCATCATTCGGTCGGTATGGGCGGCATCACCGAGATTGCGACTTCAGCACCCGGTTACAACTCGATCTTGCCGAACACCTGCTCTCCCCTTGCGCGAACTCTTAAACTCAACGGCTACTCGACCTCGCAGTTCGGCAAGTGTCATGAAGTGCCAGTTTGGCAGACCAGCCCGATGGGTCCGTTCGATGCCTGGCCCACCGGCGGCGGCGGGTTCGAATACTTTTATGGGTTCATCGGCGGCGAGACGAACCAGTATTACCCGGCACTCTACGAAGGCACCACCCCGATAGAACCTGAGAAAACCCCAGAGGAGGGCTATCACTTCACAGAGGACATTACCACCAAGGCGATCAAATGGATGCGCCAGCAAAAGGCGCTCATGCCCGACAAGCCGTTCTTCACGTACTTCGCACCCGGTGCAACGCACGCCCCGCATCATGTCCCCAAGGAATGGGCGGACAGGTATAAGGGGAAATTCAACCAGGGATGGGACAAGCTGCGCGAGGAAACGTTCGCCAGGCAAAAGCGACTTGGCGTCATCCCTGAGGACTGCCAGTTGACCGAACGCCATTCCGAGATTCCAGCCTGGGACACGATCTCCGCCGAGATGAAGCCGGTGCTCGTCCGTCAAATGGAGTTGTATGCCGGCTTTCTCGAACACACCGATCATCACATCGGGCGGCTGATCGACGCTCTCACGGATTTGGGCATCCTGGACGACACCTTGATTTACCTGATCATCGGCGACAATGGCGCCTCAGCCGAGGGTTCGCTTCAGGGCTGCTTCAACGAGATGGCTCCTCTCACCGGCTTTCCCCAATTAGAGACTGCCGAGTTTCTCACCCAGCGATTGGACAAGCTCGGCGGAACAGAAGCGTACAACCACTACGCGGTGGGCTGGGCGCACGCGATGTGTGCGCCCTACCAATGGACCAAGCAGGTGGCCTCGCACTTTGGTGGCACCCGAAACGGCACAATCGTGCACTGGCCAAAGGGGATCAAGGCTAAAGGCGAGATTCGCAGCCAGTTTCATCACGTGATCGATGTTGCGCCGACCATTCTTGAAGCGGCGGGCCTACCCGAGCCAGTCTTCGTGAACGGGGTGCAGCAGCACCCAATCGAAGGCGTCAGCATGCTTTATTCATTCAACGACGCCAATGCGGCCGAGCGCCGCGAGACACAGTACTTCGAGATGGCGGGCAACCGCGGAATCTACCACAAGGGCTGGACGGCGGTGACCAGGCATCGCACACCGTGGGAGACCGGCCGGGTTGCGCTGCCAGCGTTTGATGATGACGTCTGGGAATTATACGACACTACGTCGGATTGGACCCAGTCGAAGAACCTGGCCAAGGAGAATCCCGAAAAGCTGCACCATCTGCAGCGGCTGTGGTTCATCGAAGCGGTCAAATACAACGTGTTGCCCCTGGACGATCGCTTTGCCGAGCGCGCCAACTCCGAACTCGCCGGCCGGCCGGAACTGATCAAAGGGAACCGCCAGATACTTTTTGGCGGTATGGGACGGCTGACCGAAAGCTCAATCGTTGACTACAAGAACAAGTCGCACGCCGTGACGGCTGAAGTGGACGTTCCCCCGACTGGTGCGGAAGGCGTCATCATCGCCGTAGGTGGAATCATTGGTGGCTGGAGCCTGTACGCCAAGGATGGCAAGCCGAGATACCACTACAATTTTTACGGCGTGCACCGGTACACTGTGGACGGCACATCGACGATCCCACCGGGCACACATCAGGTGCGGATGGAGTTCAAGTACGATGGCGGCGGCCTGGCGAAGGGTGGCACGGTCACGCTGTACATAGATGGAAATAGGGTCGGCGAAGGACGTGTGGATCAGACCGAGCCGCTCGTTTTCTCCACCGACGAGACTTGTGACATCGGATTCCAGGCTGGCTCGCCCTCAAGCACGGACTATGGACCTCGGGGCAACAGGTTCAGCGGAGAGGTCAACTGGGTGGAGATCGATCTCGGTCAAGACGCGGTTAGTCTCGATCATCTGATCGCACCGGAAGATCGCCTGCGCCTCGCTATGGCGATTCAGTAAAGTATCTCCCGGACGGCGACGTCCATACTCGCACCAGCAGCGAACGGGAGCGAGTGCCGCGCAGGCCCGAAGGACCGCTTTCCACCCTAAGCGGCGGCAGTAGGGACGTCCGGCCCGCGTCGCCGCGGTCTCCGTTACACGTCTCAGCTTGGCCCGAAGGCTCGGACCATGAACAGATTATGCCGCCAACGAGCTGACGCCACCCCGGCCGACTTCGATCGGGTTGCCGGCCGACTTCGATTGAAATGGGTGGCCGACATCACGCCGGAATCACCGGCCGAATTCATCGGAATGCGCAGCCAACCCACGCGGGCTTTCCATGGGTCGATGCCTCGGGCAGCTTGTAAATTCGATCGTCATGCACCATCAAACGCAAAGCCGCTACGACACAGCGCGGGATTCAAATGCTTGAAAGCCAATCGCCGGCGTGTCCCGCCGCCCCGGTGCTCGATACGAGCGTCCGATCCCGCTGCACCAACGACGCCCGGAGAGAGCAAATGGACGCAACCGCAACACGTGGCGCCGCGGCGGAAACCTCGCCCGCTGACCGGCCGGCGACCGCCCTGGGCGCGCTTGCAGCGCTCGGCATCGTCTACGGTGACCTTGGCACCAGCCCGCTATATACCTACCAGGCCATCGTCGGCTCCGTCGGCGGCCACCCGTCCGCCGAGGACGCCCTCGGCCTGCTCTCCCTGGTCGTCTGGTCCCTGATCATCACCGTCTCCATCAAATACTGCGTTTTCGTGATGCGCGCCGACAACCATGGCGAGGGCGGCATTCTCGCCCTCATGGCCCTGGTCACCGGCAAGGCGGGCCGGGCCGGTTCGGCCCTGGTCGTTGCCGGCCTCTTCGGCGCCGCCCTCCTGTACGGCGACGGAATTATCACGCCGGCCATCTCCGTCCTCAGCGCGCTGGAAGGCATCAACGTCGTCACCGATGCATTCAAGCCCTACGTAGTGCCGGCGGCCGCGGTGGTCCTGCTCTCGTTGTTCGCAGCCCAAATGAAGGGCACCGCCAGCATCGGCCGCGTCTTCGGCCCGGTCATGCTGCTCTGGTTCGTCGTCATCGCCGTCCTTGGCCTGTCGGGCGTGATCCGCCGTCCCGAGGTGATCCTGGCGGTCATCCCAACCCATGCCATCCGCTTCGTCTTCGCCCACGGCTGGCAAACCTTCGTCGTTCTCGGCGGCGTGTTCCTGGCTTTGACCGGCGGCGAGGCCCTCTACGCCGACATGGGGCATTTTGGCCGCAAACCGATCCGGTCATCATGGTACACCATCGTCCTGCCCGCCCTGCTGCTCTGCTACGCCGGACAGACCGCTTTGCTGCTGGAGAACCCCGCCCTCGACGGCAACCCGTTCTTCAAGCTGCCCCCCCAGTGGGCGGTGATCCCGCTGGTCGTGCTGGCGACCTTCGCCACGATCATCGCCAGCCAGGCCATCATCACCGGTGCGTTCTCCCTGACCCGCCAGGCCATGCAGCTTGGCTGGTTCCCCGGCCTGAACATCCGCCAGACCTCCGACGAGGAATACGGCCAGATCTACGTGGGCACGGTGAACTGGACGATGATGGTCTGCACGTTGTTCCTGACCCTCAGCTTCGGAAGCTCCGACGCTCTTGCCGGCGCCTACGGCACCGCCGTCTCCACCACCATGCTGCTGACGACCGCCCTGCTATTCAACGCCATGCGCGATGTCTGGCGCTGGCCGACCCCGTTGGCGCTCGCCGTCAGCTTCGTCTTCCTGCTCGTCGACCTCGCCTTCTTCGGCGCCAATCTCCTGAAGATCCGCGAGGGCGGCTGGATCCCGCTCCTGCTGGGCCTGCTGATCTTCCTTATGATGACAACCTGGCGTCGCGGGATCGACGCAATTCGCTGTTCGTTCGTGCAGAAACCCGAATCCGTCGCCGAGTTTCTTGAAACACTGAACAGCGGCACGGTCGCTCGCGTCCCCGGAACCGCGGTGTTTTTCAGCCGCAGCGACAACGTTGTGCCCGCCGTCCTGGTCCGCCACGTCGCCCAGATCAAGGCGTTGCAGGAGAACGTCGTCAGCCTGACCGTCCGGTTCGAGGACTTCCCGCGCGTCCCGATGTCCGAACGCGCCGAGGTCGAGCAGATCGCCGAACACTTCTGGCACGTCACCGTCCGTTTCGGCTTTATCGAGATGCCCAACGTCGCCGCCTCCCTCGCCTGTGCAAAGGACAAGGGATGCACGATCAATCTCGACGATGCGGTCTACTTTGCCTCCCACGATGAGGTCGTGCGAAGCGAGAGCCCCCCGCGGCTTACCCCATGGCGCCGCATGCTGTTCGCCGCGATGTACCGCAACGCAGTCCGCACCCCGGACCGATTCGACCTGCCGCGTGACAAGTTTCTGGAGGTCGGACGTCAGATCGGGTTGTAGCGGGCGGGCGCCACCGGGGCGCCCAGGCTTGACTGAAGCCGGGCAGAAGACCACCGTGAAACTATGAAGAACATCACAGTTTCACTGGATGACGAGACGTACCGTAACGCGCGCATGAGGGCCGCGGTGCTGGACACGTCGGTTTCCGCGCTGGTGAAGCGCTATCTGGTGGAACCGGGGGCCAATGAGACGGAATTTCAGCGGTTGAAGCGCCTTGAGCAGGAACTGCGGGCCCGCATTCCGCCTGACTTCCGCGCGGCCGATAATCTCCCGCTCGACCAGGTTCACGAGCGTGGCGCCTGAGTGTGCCGCATTTCCTCGAAACCAATATTCTCCTGTATGCGATCAGTCCTGACCCGTCGGAGGCTGGCAAACGCGCGCGAGCGGATGCACTGCTGAACCAGGACGATGGCGCGCTCTCGGTCCAGGTATTGTGCAGGAGTTCTATGTGCAGGCCATCAGGCCAACGCGTGCGGGAAGACTGCCGCACGACCTCGCTGCCGGCCTGATCCGTGCCTGGACCCGCTTCAGAGTGCAGGAGACAACCCTGCCGATCATGGAGGCTGCACTGGAGATCAAGGCGACGCACGGATTTTCATACTGGGACAGCGCCATAATCGCCGCTGCCGCCGGCTGTATTCGGGGGACATGAGCCACGGCCGCGAGGTCATGGGCGTCACGATCGTTAACCCGTTCCGATAGCTTTCCACGCTTATAGCCGCCGCGGCTCACCCCCTCCGCTGATACCGATTCATCCGCATCACCAGCATGTCCCTGAAATGCGGCCGCATCCGTTCGCTCCACGGCGTGTTCGCGGCCGCTGCCCACGCTTCGGAGGTTGAAACGCCGGCATCGCGCAGGTGATACAGCGCCAGAAACCGCCGCTCCGAATCCTGATCAGTGGCCCGGAAACGCCGAGCCGAAAGCACACCGCGCACCGCGGCGAGCTGCGGCAGGTGTTCGGTGTCATACCAGGCGGTGAATTCGGCTTCGGCAGCCGGTTCGATGTTCATCGACGCCACCAGCAGCGCGCCGGCGCCTGGGGCCGCGGTCAGGTCACCCGGAAGCAATTGCTCGCCCTCGAAGCGCATGATCCGCCGGCACATGCCACTTACACGTTTGGTCCAGACCGACTGGTTGGCGCCCCCGACAGCGCCGTATGCCGCGCTCGCCAGCACCCCGGCACTCTCCAGATCATAGGTCGCAACGTGGATTTTCGGGTTCTCCTGGTCGATCCACCGCTCCGCGTTGATGAACCCGGGCACGCCCAGGCGTTCCGGCACATGCTCGCGATCATACCAGTCGTGAAACTCGTCCTCATGCGCGGTGGAGAAATCGAACGCCATGAACAGCAGGCCCTTTGCCATGTCCATTCCCTCCGGTTGATCGTTGCGTCCACCATGCCACGGGACCCGCCGGCGTTGCCAGTCCAGCCGGTTTGCGGCATTCAAAAGATTGCACGGAGATCCTACAGCATGCCCTTTCTGACCGAACCGGAGCCGGAGCGCGGCGCAAACCTCGCTGTTTTGCCGGGGATCACCCGGATCATCGCCAATAATCCCGGCCCGATGACCTATTTCGGGACCAACACCTATCTGATCGAGACGGCTGACGGCCTGGTCGTGCT
>JBEKLE010000046.1:0-26474 GCA_050010355.1 Rhodopila sp.
GCATAGCGCCGCACGATTTCGAGGTCATGACTGATCAGCAGCAGTGCGAGACCACGGACGGACTTTTCCGTCGCCAGCAGCTTCAGAATCTGCGCCTGGATGGTCACGTCGAGGGCCGTGGTAGGTTCATCCGCAATCAGCAAGGCCGGATCGTTCGCCAGCGCCATCGCGATCATCACCCGCTGCCGCTGGCCGCCGGAAAGCTGATGCGGGTACGCATCCAAACGGTGCGATGCGTCCGGAAAGCCGACCTCGTCAAGCAGTTTGATGACACGCGCGCGCGCTGCCTCCGGGGTGACCTGCTGGTGCAGATGCACCGCCTCCGCGATCTGCTTGCCGATCCGTGCCAGCGGATTGAGGCTGGTCATCGGCTCCTGAAACACCATACCGGCGACGCCGCCGCGCAGCCGGCGCAACAGGTTGTCGCCCGCCCCGATCACGCTCTGGCCGTCCACCACGACGTGACCGGCGCAGGTCGCACCCGGTGGCAGCAACTGCAGCAGCGACAGCGCGGTCAGCGACTTGCCGGAACCGCTTTCGCCTACCAGCGCCAGCGTTTCCCCGCGGTCCAGCGTGAAGCTGACACGGTCCACCACGATGCGGTTGCCGAATGCGACGGTCAGGTCGTTGACGGACAGGAGACTCATCGGGGCGGACCGATTTTCGGCCCCTTGCGCGGATCGAAAGCGTCGCGCACCGCCTCGCCGACGAACACCAGCAACGTGAGCAGGCCGCCCAGCACCACGAACGCGGTGATCCCCAGCCAGGGGGCCTGCAGATTGTTCTTGCCCTGGGATACCAGTTCGCCCAGCGACGGCGATCCCGGCGGCAGGCCGAAGCCGAGGAAATCCAGACTGGCAAGGATAGTCACCGAACCGGACAGGGTGAACGGCAGGAAGGTCAGCGTCGCCACCATCGCGTTTGGCAGGATATGCCGCCACATCACCGCCGCGTCGGACACGCCCAACGCCTTGGCGGCACGGACATAATCAAGGTTGCGGCCGCGCAGGAACTCGGCCCGCACCACGCCGGTCAGGTTCATCCAACTGAACAGCAGCAGGAACACCAGCAGGATCCAGAAGCTCGGGGTGATGATGCTGGCGAGGATGATCAGCAGATAGAGCTGCGGCATGCCGGACCAGATCTCGATGAATCGCTGGAACAGCAGATCGACCAGACCGCCGCGATAGCCCTGGATAGCGCCGGCGGCAATGCCGATCGCCGACGAGATCGCCGTCAGGGTGAAGCCGAACAGCACCGAAATGCGAAATCCGTAGATGACCCGGGCCAGAACGTCGCGCGCCTGGTCATCGGTCCCCAGCAGGTTCTTGCTGTCCGGCGGCGAGGGCGCGGGCGTCGACGGTTTTTTCACCACCGTGTCGTAAGAATAACGAATTGCCGGCCAGATCATCCAGCCGCGAGCCTTGATCGCCGCCTGCACATCGGGATCGGTGTAGTCCGCCACGGTCGGCATAAAGCCCGACCCGAAGGTGTCCTCGCTGTAGTCCTGCAGCACGGGGAAATACCAGTGTCCATCGAAGCGGACCACGACGGGACGATCGTTGGCCAGGAACTCGGCGAACAGGCTCAGGCCGAACAGTCCCAGGAAAATCCACAGCGCCCAGTAGCCGCGCTTATGGGCGCGGAAAATCGCCAGTCGCCGGCGCGTCAGCGGCGAGAGGTGCACTACTGCCTGGCCTCGAAATCAATGATCGCCGATTCGAAACCCAGCAGGCCGAGGCCATCAAGCGAAAAGATGATCTCCACAAGTAATGCCGAGGAAAACAGGATGCCGATGAACGCCGACGGAAAGCCGGCGATGATCAACAGCATCGCGTTGCGGAACACATGGCGGTACAGGATGCGCTGTTCGGTGGCACCCTTGGCCCGGGCGGTGATGACATATTGCTTGCGGATTTCCTCCAGGAAACAGTTCTTGGTCAGAACGGTCAGCCCGGCGAAGCCGCCGACCACGATGGCGACCGTCGGCAACACCATGTGCCAAAGGTAGTCGATGATGCGCGCAGGAATGCTCCATGACTCGGATCCCATGCTGTGCAGGCCACGCAACGGGAACCACTGCACGAAGCTGCCGCCGGCGAACAGCACGACCAGCAGGATGGCGAACAAGAACCCCGGCACCGCATAGCCGATCAGCACCACGGCGCTGCTGGCCACGTCGAAGCGGCTGCCGTCGCGCACCGCCTTGGCGATCCCAAGGGGGATCGACACAAAGTACACAAGAATCGTCGACCACAAACCGAGCGAGATGGAGACAGGCATTTTCTCCCTGATAAGTTGCAGGACGGGCTCGTCGCGAAAGAAGCTGCGGCCGAGATCGAAGGTCAGGTAATCACGCAGCATCAGCCCGAAGCGTTCGGGCGCGGGCTTGTCGAAGCCGAACATCTTTTTGATGTCGGCTATCACATGCGGGTCCAGGCCCCGCGCGCCGCGATAGCCGCGGTCGTTGGACGCCATGGTCTCGGCCGCGTCGCCGCCGGTCATGCGCCCCATCACGGCGCCGCCGCGCCCCTTCAGTTCGGAGATCATCTGCTCCACCGGTCCGCCGGGCGCGAACTGCACGACGACGAAGTTTATGGAGATGATGCCGAACAGCGTCGGGATGACCAGCAGCAGACGGCGGAGAAGATACGACGCCATCGGGTCATCGCACCGGAGGCGCGACAGAGGGAAGGCGAGGGCTCCGCCCCTCGACCCCGCCAAGGGCCGGCGGCCCTTGGAACCCTCGTTTTGGGCGGGTCATCAGGAGGGGGCTACACGGAGCTGTCAACCACCGCGGTCGCCCCCTCCTGATCACCCGCCCATTAATGAGATCAAAGGGGCCATCGGCCCTTTTGCGGGTCCAGGGCAGAGCCCTGGCGTCCAAATCCCGCCTCATGGCCCATTGCTTCGGGCGGCGTCGGTGGCGGCGGCCAGCGTTGGGTCGATCCACCAACTGTCGAAGGCGAGGCCGGTGCGGACCGGTTTGTCGGGGCGGCCGAAGCGGTTCCAGTAGGCGACCCGCACGGATTGCAGATACCAGTGCGGCACCACGTACCAACCTGTGAGCAGCACCCGGTCGAGCGCATGGGTGGCGATCACCAGGTGCTCATGGTCCGGGGCCGACACGACCTCATGCACGAGGGCATCGACCACCGGGTCGCAGACGCCCATCAGGTTGTAGCCGCCTTCCGGTTTAGCGCTTTCGCAGGTCCAGTAACCGGCCTGTTCATTGCCGGGGCTCTCGGACTCGCCGTACGAGACGACGATCATGTCGAAGTCATAGGTGTCGATCCGCCGCTGGAACTGGGCCGGGTCAACCGTCCGCACCCGCGCGTCGATCCCCAGCCGGGACAGCCATTGCACATAAGGCAGCGCCACGCGCTCGAACGTCGGCTGATCCAGCAGGATCTCGAAGCTGAAGGGCTCGCCGTCGGCGTTCTCCAGCTTGCGGTCGTGCACGATCCACCCGGCCTGCTGAAGCAGCGCCAGCGCGCCCATGAGTTCCTCGCGGTTATTACCCGATCCGTCAGTGACCGGTAGCTGGAACGGCTTGGTGAAAAGATCGGGCGGCAACTGGTTGCGGTATTTATCCAGCAAGGCGGCTTCAGCACCCTCGGGGATGCCGCTCGAGGCAAGATCGCTGTTGCTGAAATAGCTGTTGGTGCGGGTGTAGCTGCCATAGAACAGGTTGGCGTTGGCCCACTCGAAATCGAATGCCGTTGCTAACGCGTGCCGCACCCGGACATCCTCGAACTGCGGCCGGCGGGTGTTCATGCCGAACCCCTGCATGCCCGTGGGAAGATGGTGGCTTAGCAGCTCCTTCTTCACCAGCCCTTTCTGGACCGCCGGGAAGTCGTAGGCCATCGCCCATTCCTTGGCGACGTTCTCCTCACGAAAGTCAATCTGCCCGGCCTTGAACGCCTCCAGCGCCACGGTCCCGTCGCGGAAATACTCGGTGCGCCGCGTGTCGAAATTGTTCAGGCCACGCATCACCGGCAGGTCTTTCTGCCAGGAATCGGGCACACGCTCCATCGAAAGCGTCCGCCCAAACTCGAAACGGCCGACGCGGTACGGGCCGGACCCAAGCGGCGGGTCGGTCAGCGGTTTGTCGAAGTCGCGCCCGGCCCACCAATGCTTCGGCATCACCGGCATCTGCCCGAGAATCAGCGGCAGTTCCCGGTTGGTCGCGGACTTGAAGCGGAACACCACCCGCAGCGGACCCTCCACCGTCACCGAGGCAACGTCGGCGTAGTATTGCCGGAAGAACGGGCGGCCCTTCTCGCGCAGTGTCTCGAAGGTCCAGGCGACATCATCGGCGGTGACCGGCGTGCCGTCGTGGAACCGGGCCTCCGGCCGCAGTTCGAAGGCGACGCCCATGCGATCGGCCGGCAGTTCGATGACCTTCGCCAGCAGGCCGTATTCGGTCTCCGCCTCGTCGGCATTGGCCATCGTCAGCGTGTCCCAGGTCCGCCACACATCCGCACCGGCGGTGCCGCGGACGATGAACGGATTGAAGCTGTCAAACGTGCCGATGGAGCTCAGCGCGACCTCGCCGCCCTTTGGCGCGTCGGGGTCAACGTACGGAAAATACTTGAAGTCGGGGGGAAGCGACGGCGCGCCCAGCAGCGAGATGCCGTTGGTGCGCACCGGCGCCGCCGCTGATGAAGCCGGCGCCGGGGGAGCTTGCGCTGCGGTGACAGCCGGTTGGGCATAGCCCGCCGCAGCGGCGAGCAGCCAGATCGCCGTTCCGAACACAAATTTCAAGCGCATCAGTCGCCTCCCTCGGGCATGATAGCGATCCCCGCGCCTGTTCGTAAGCAGCGTTGCCCAACGCCCTCGGCGGCGCGTCACCACCCGCTCCAGCGCCGCAGTGTAGAGACCCCGGACCGTCCCGAACAGTGCGGTAAGGTACGCCTGCGGTTGCGGCCCCTCGACCCCGCCTACCGTGCACATACGGAGGCAAGAGCTCATGCGCGCGTTTTGAGATCGCCGCCCGTCCTTCGTCATCCAGCCGGAAGCGGCGAGGACGGCGATCCGTCGGGCGCGACGCTAAAGCCCCGTCGTCACCACCATCCGGAACCGGGCCGCACCGCTCATCATCCGCTCATAGGCCTCGGCCGCCCGTTCCAGCGGCATGGTTTCGATCATCGGCCGGATATTGGTCATGGCGCTGAACGCCAGCGTATCCTCCGAATCGATCGATGTGCCGGACGGCCACCCCTGAATCGCGCGGCGAGCCGGGATCAGCAGCAGTGGCGGGACTTCAATCGGGTCCGGCGAAGCGCCGACAACGACCAGTCTGCCGTCCACGGCCAGTCCGCCAACAGCGGCACTCATCGCCTCGGGGCTGGTCACCGTCGCCAGTATCACGCGCGCGCCCCCCAGCTTGCCAAGTTCCCCAGCCACGTCCTGGGTGTTGCTGTCGATGTAGCGGTGCGCGCCCAGCTTTCGCGCAAGCGGCTCCTTGTCCATGCCGCGCGCGATCGCAACGGTCCGGCATCCCATCTTGGCAGCGAACTGTATGCCGAGATGGCCGAGGCCGCCGATGCCCAGGATCGCCGCGAGATCGCCCGGGCCAAGGCCGCTCCTGCGCAGCGCGTTGAAAGTCGTGATGCCCGCGCACAGCAGCGGAGCGGCCTCCGCCGCATCAAGTTCAGCCGGCACGGATGCCAAAGCCTCGAACGGCGCGATCATATAGTCCGCGTAGCCACCGTCGTAGGAAATGCCGGGAATCTGGCCATTCGCACAGGTGATGAAATCACCCCGGCGGCAAGACCGGCAATGTCCGCAATGCCCGCCATGCCAACCGACCCCGACGCGTTGCCCCGGTTGCCAGTCGGGCACACCGGCGCCTGCCGCATCAATGATCCCAACAATCTCATGTCCCGGTACGCGCGGGTACTGAATACCGGGGAACGCGCCGGCTTTGGTGAAGGAATCGCTGTGACACACCCCGCAGGCCTGCACTTTGATTCGGACATGTCGCGGCGGCGGTTCCGGAACATCGCGTTCGATCAGTTCGAACGGGCCGTTTGCACTGATTACCTGCACTGCTCGCATGCGGGACATCGTGATCTCCGGTTTCTGGACTATTGCAGCCCAAATCGTGTCAGCCGCCTCAACTGTTCGACCCGCATCTGCCGCCTGGATGATCGAACCCTCCTGGCATGGAAGCGGCCGTCGACAAAGCGATTCATAAAAGCGCATTGCGGGTTCAGGAGCAATCTGATCGGCATTCCTGCCTTGGGCGCTGCTGGCTGGCCGCATGACCGGAAAATGCCTCATTTTGTTGCACTGTCGGACGGTGCGCAGGCTCTGGAGGTTCCATACAGCGCGGTCATGTTGTAGTGGACATGGCAATGTGATTAATGTCCGACCTCACAGATCGGTGATTGATCGCCGCCACCGGAAACGGAAAGGTCGTCACATTTCTGGAACCGCGACCGATGCCTGCGATCCGCCGATCAGCCTCGCGCAGCGAATGCGCGGACGGACAAGGGAGTTGCACGTCCTCGCGGAACGCTCGGGCATCGTCGCCGCGCTGCTGAGAGGGCAAGTCAGCCGTTCATGTTACGCGCTCTATCTTCGCAACCTGCTGCCAGCCTATCAGGCCATGGAGCAGGCGCTGCGACAGAATCACGACCGGCCCGAGTTCGCGGGACTGGCGCAACCTTCGCTCTACCGCGCGGAAAGCATTGTCGCTGATCTCGAAGATCTGGCCGGATCTGAGTGGGCGACGTGTCTCCCGCTACTGCCGTCTGGTGACAGGTACGCGGCCCGGGTCGGGTCGGCTGGCCGCGGTGCGACACTAATCGCTCACTGCTATACGCGATATCTCGGCGATCTGTATGGGGGCCAGGTGCTCGGGCAACGACTGGCAAAGCGGTTCGGGCCGACGTTCCGGGCGCTTGCCTTCAACAGGTTTCCCGGGATTCCGGACCTCGACGGTTTCCGCGCAGCCTATCATGCCAACCTCAATCGAGCGGGCGACCATTTGGCGGATATCGAGGCCGTGGTCGAGGAAGCCGCCGTCGCCTTCGATTTGAATATACAGCTTTCCCTCGAGGTGGACGCTTTCCGGCCGCCTGACCTGATGATGTAACCGTCTCTCGGCATGTGTGCGGGATTGTGGACAGTGCATTACGACGATTTCTGGGTACATCGGGTGTAAACCATGCTATGACACACCATCTATAGAATTGTAATCGTCTCAAGGAGGGTACAATCACCGTCGCGGTCGGCTACCCGGGCGTCAACCTCGCCCAACCGGATGTCACCCTGGTTCTCGACATGGATGGGGTCATTCAAGACGCCACACTGTCGAACGATGTGTCCGGTGAGGCCGTAGAGGCGTGGCGCGGGCGGCCATGGTTTGAAACCGTTGCGGATATCGGTGGCGGGAAGGTCATGCGCATGGTGGAAGATGCGCGTGAAAGTGGGTTCTCCGCATTCCGGCAGGTCAATCAGCGCTTCCCAAGCGGCCTCGAGCTGCCGATGGAGTACACAACGGTTTGCCTCGGCGGGCAGGCCGGCCTGATCGCGATCGGGCGCAATCTGAAGGCGGTCGCGGAACTTCAGTCGCGGCTCGTCTCCGCCCAGCAGGCGATGGAACAGGATTACTGGAAGCTGCGGGAGGTCGAGACCCGCTATCGAATGCTGTTTGATGCCTCGAACGAGGCCGTACTGCTGTTGAGTGCCGGCGCGCTGCGCATCGTCGACGCCAATCCGGCCGCGATCCGCGCGCTCGGCTTGGCTCGCGGGCGGGATCTTCTGCCGGAAATGAGCACCGAGGACCGTGAACTGTTTCAGGCGCTGCTGCAGCGTGTCCGGCAGAACGGCCGCGCGCCAGGGGTCCTTCTGCATCTGGGGCCCGGCGGCGAAGCCTGGATCGTGCGGGCGTCGCTGATGACCAGTGAACCGGGGCCGATGTTCATGGTCCAGCTCGCCCCGGCCGGCAGCAATCAAATCGTTGAATACCGCCCGGAAGTGAGCGCACTGGACGAATTTGTCGATCGCCTGCCGGACGCCTTCGCGGTGATCGACCGGGACGGTATCATCCGCCGCGGCAATCGGGCGTTCCTCGATTTGGTCCAGGTCGGCGCCGAGGGGGCGGTGCTTGGTGAACGGCTCAGTCGCTGGCTCTCCCGCCCCGGAGCCGACGTAAGCGTGCTGCTCGCAAACCTCCACCGGCACGGTTCGGTGCGATTGTTCGCCACCAGCGTACAGGGCGAACTCGGTGGCGAAACCGAGGTGGAAATCTCCGCAATCGGCAACCCTGCCGGCCGGCCAGTCTACATCGCTTTGCTGATCCGCGACGTGGGCCGCCGGCTCGCGTCAGGCGATGGTGCCGTCAGCTTGCAATCGGCGCTTGCCGCGGTTGTGGAACAGACCGGCAAGACTTCGCTCCGGTTGCTCGTCAGGGACACCGTCGGCCTGGTCGAGCGCCATTACATCGGCGCCGCTCTTCAACTTGCCGAGGGCAACCGCACGGCCGCGGCGGAAATCCTGGGGTTAAGCCGCCAGGGATTTTACAAGAAGCTTGCACAATACGAGATGGAGGGTCATTCAAGGGCAGGATCAAATGTTGATAAATAAATCAAGAAAGTTTCATTGGGAGCTGCCGTGCTCACGGGTGGTACGTCGCCTGCCTTCGGGGAAGCAAATCTAACAAATTGTGAACGCGAGCAAATTCACCTCGCTGGATCAATCCAGCCGCACGGCGCGATGCTGCTTTTGCGGGAACCCGATCAAGTCATCGTCCAGGCGAGTGAGAACGCAGGTTCATTCCTTGGTCTTCCGAACGATATCATCGGACGTCGGCTCGACGGGATCGAAGGCGACCTGGCGGAAAAACTCCTGCCACATCTGGAGAATTCTCTCCTCGAGGTGCCGGCTGGCATCCGATGCCATCTCGGCGAGCCCGTCAGGGCGTTCGACTGCCTGATCCACCGGCCCTTGGGCGGCGGACTGCTTGTCGAACTGGAGCCGGCCGGGGCATCGGTCGATCTCTCGATGCATCTCGAACGTGGCCTCCACACCATCATCGCCGCCGCCTCGCTGCGCACGCTGTGTGATGAAACCGCGCGCATCCTCAAAGCGCTGACGGGTTACGACCGCGTGATGGTCTATCGCTTCGACCAGCAGGGCCACGGTGAGGTTTTTTCCGAGGCGCGGGAACCGTCCCTCGAAGCCTATCTGGGCAATTGGTACCCCGCATCCGACATCCCGCAGATCGCCCGGCGCCTGTACGAGCGAAATCGTGTGCGAGTCCTGGCCGACGTCGAATACGCGCCGGTCCCGCTGATGCCTCGGCTGTCGCCGATCAGCGGCGACGAGCTGGACATGTCGCTTTGCTTCCTGCGCAGTTCCTCGCCGATCCATGTGCAGTACCTGAAAAACATGGGTGTTCGGGCCACGCTCGTGGTGTCGCTGATGGTCAGCGGCCGCCTCTGGGGCATGATATCCTGCCATCACCACGTGCCCCGCTTCGTTCATTTCCAGGAACGTGCGGTGTGCGAACTGCTGGCCGAGGCCGTCGCCACGCGGATCTCGGCACTGGAAAGTTTTGCCCAGGCACAGGCCGAACTGTCGGTGCGCCGGCTGGAGCAGCGGATGATCCGCGCAATATCGAGCGAGGGCGACTGGCGTGGCGCCTTGTTCGACGGGTCCAGAACCTTGCTGGAGCCGCTCGAGGCGACCGGCGCGGCATTGCTGTTCGAAGGCGAGGTGCGAACTGTCGGCGACGTGCCATCGACGCTGGCGCTGCGAGAGATCGGGCGCTGGCTCGACGCGCAACCGCGGAGCGGAATTATCGCTACCGCCACACTGGGACAGGATGCACCTCAGTTCGAGTTGCTGACGGCGGTCGCGAGCGGGTTGCTGGCCACTCCGGTTTCGACGTCCCCCGGCGAATATCTGATCTGGGTGCGGCCCGAGCGGGTGCGTACCGTGACCTGGGGCGGCAACCCGTTCAAGCCGACCCCGGTCGGCGACGATCCGTTGACGCTGTCGCCGCGCCGCTCGTTTTCGCAGTGGCATCAGTTCGTTGAAGGCACCTCCGATGCGTGGAGCAGCCGCGACCTGGCGGCTGCACGGCTGGTCGGTGACTCCATCAGCGACGTGATCGTCCAGTTCCGTTCGGTCAGTATATTGCTGGCGGAGGACCGCCTCAATCAGGTGCGCCGCCAGGTCGAACAGGCCGGCCATCCGGTGATCATCGCCGACTCGAAGGGCGACATCCTGACGCTGAATGCGGCCTTCGCCGCGTTTCTGCCGGATCCGATGGCGCGGCCCGAGCGGATCGCCGACCTGCTGCCGCTGCTCTCGGAACCCCTAGAGGCCGAACGGCGCCTTGAAGACCTCATGATCGGCCGGCGGGCATGGCGCGGAGAGGTCCATCTCGCAGGCCGCGGCAACCAGATGACGCCGCTTCTGGTTCGCGCCGACCCGGTCTTCACGACAACGGACCGCACGCTGGGGTTCGTCCTGCTGTTTACCGATCTGACCGAACGCAAAGCCGCCGAGGCCGCTCGCCGCGGGTTCCAGGAAGGTGTCATCGAACGGCCGCCTACGATGTCCGGACATCTCGACACCAAAGCCGATCTGCTGTTCCGCAACGTCCTTTCGACGATCGTGGAAAACGCACAGCTCGCGGCGCTGGAAATCGCCGACCGCGTCGACCCCGCCCGCATGCCGCAGATGCTGGAGGCGCTGCGTGCCTCGGTGACCCGAACGGCGGAAGTGCTGCGGTATCTGGTGTCGCACACCACCCGCCGCGCACGAATACGGCGAGAGGAACTGGGGTTGTCAGGGTCACCTGACAGGGGCGACGAGAGCTGACTACTTTACTTGACGGTCCTCACGCAGCCCCCGATAAACCGGCCGTGCTAAACGACCATCCAGGCGAACATCGCCGCGAGCCCCTCGCGCCGGCAGCGAACCGTGATCCGGTGACCCGCGACGGCGCCTGTCGGACCGTGCGCCGGTCAAGCTGATGACTCGCCCGGTATTCCCTTTCGCCGCGATCGTCGCACAGGAGGACATGAAGCTGGCGATCCTGGTGGCGGCGGTGGATCGCGGCATCGGCGGCGTTCTGGTGTTTGGTGATCGTGGCACCGGAAAGTCCACGACGGTGCGGGCGCTCGCCGCCCTGTTGCCGCCGATGAAGGTGATCGAGGGATGCCGCTATCGCTGCGATCCAGCCGCGCCGGACACCTGGTGCGCCGATTGCACGGCTGCCACCTCAAAGCGAAAGAGTGTCACGGCGCCGGTGCCGGTCGTGGACCTGCCGTTGGGGGCGACCGAGGATCGGGTGGTGGGTGCACTCGACCTGGAACGCGCGCTGACCGGCGCCAAGGTATTCGAGCCGGGCCTGTTGGCGCGGGCCAACCGGGGCTTCCTGTACATAGATGAAGTGAACCTGCTGGAGGACCATCTGGTCGACCTGCTGCTGGATGTGGCGGCGTCCGGCGAGAACGTCGTCGAACGCGAGGGGCTGAGCATCCGTCATCCGGCCCGTTTCGTCCTGATCGGCAGCGGCAACCCGGAGGAGGGCGAGTTGCGGCCGCAGTTGCTCGACCGCTTCGGCCTGTCGGTCGAGGTGCGCACGCCCACCGACCTCCCCACTCGGATCGATGTCATCCGCCGCCGCGACACCTTCGAACGGGATCCGGTGGCGTTCGCCGAGACCTGGAAGAAGCAGCAGGACAAACTGCGGCGCCGCATCGTCGAGGCCCGCGCGAGCCTGCCGTCCGTCGCGGTCGCCGACACCGCGCTGGAGCGCGCGGCCCGGCTGTGCATGGCGCTTGGCACCGATGGTCTGCGCGGGGAACTGACATTGATCCGCGCGGCGCGTGCGGTCGCCAGCCTCGATGGAGACACCGAGGTGACCGATACGCACCTCCGCCGGGTCGCCCCTATGGTCCTGGGCCATCGGCTGCGCCGTAATCCGCTGGACGAAGCGGTTGCCAGCACCCGCGTGGCGCGTGCCATCGAGGAACTGTTCGGATCATGAGCGGCGCGGCGGCCTGGGCCGATGCGGTGCAGGCCCTGACGCTGTTCGCCGCCGACCCGATCGGGCTCGGCGGCATCGCTGTCCGTGCCGGGGCTGGTCCGGTCAGGGAGCATTTTCTGACCCTGCTGCGCGAACTGTTGCCGCTGGGCATGCCGGTGCGGCGGTTGCCGCTGCATGCCGGGGATGAGCGGCTGCTCGGCGGACTCGACCTGGCGGCGACGCTTCAGGCTGGGCGGCCGATCGCGCAGAAGGGACTGCTGGCCGAGGCGGACGGCGGGGTGGTGGTGCTTGCCATGGCCGAGCGGATTGAGCCCGGCGTGGCCGCGAGGTTGCGCGCGGTGTTCGACGATGGCGTGGTGACGCTGCAGCGGGACGGGCTGTCGCGAGTGTTGCCCGCGCGGTTCGGGATCGTCGCGCTGGATGAGGGCGCCGAACCGGACGAACGGCCGCCGGCCTCACTGCTGGATCGTATGGCATTCCTGATCGACCTGACGGACGTTTCGTGGCGGGATGTTCGCGCGAACGACGGTTTCCCAGCGGGACCAATCTCTGTCGTCGGACATGGCGGGGATTGGCTCCCCGAGCCCGACGACAGCGACGCCGCGGAGGATCAGGTCGACGCCGTCACGGCACTCTGCCACGCGGCACTGGCACTCGGCATCGACTCGCTCCGCGTCCCCCTGCTCGCCTTACGGGCCGCCCATGTCGCCACGGCCCTGTCCGGCCGCTCCACGCCAACGGACGCTGACCTCGGCCTGGCGGCTCGGCTGGTCCTCGCACCCCGAGCCACCCGGTTTCCGCCACCCGAGAACGCCGAACCGCCGTCCGACCCCGAACCGCCGCCTGACACGATGCCGGATCCGCCGCCGCCCGATAAGGAGACCCTGCCGGACCAGCCACTCGAGGACGTGGTCCTGGAAGCCGCGCTGGCCGCCCTGCCGCCCGATCTGCTGGCACGTCTGGCACAGACCGATGGCGCCCGGGGCCTCGCTCGTGCCCACGGGCGCGCCGGGCAGTTCATGGCGTCCACCAAACGGGGCCGGCCGGTCGGCACCCGACAGGGCGAACCGAAGGGCGGGGCGCGGTTGCACCTGCTGGAGACGCTGAAGGCCGCCGCGCCCTGGCAGGTGATACGCCGTCAGACCCCGGGCGAATCCACCGGTGCAGCCCGCTTCGAGGTTCGCCGCGATGATTTCCGCATCATCCGCTTCCGGCAGCGCATCGGCACGACAACGGTGTTCGCGGTCGACGCCTCCGGCTCCGCCGCCATGCAGCGGCTGGGCGAGGCAAAGGGTGCGGTCGAGCTTATGCTCGCGGATTGCTACGTGCGGCGCGATCAGGTGGCGCTGCTGGCATTCCGCGGCCAGGGCGCGACACTTCTGCTGCCACCCACGGGATCGCTGCTGCGTGCGAAACGCAGCCTGGCGGGACTGCCGGGTGGCGGTCCCACACCGCTCGCCGCCGGTATCGAGGCTGCCATGACCCTGGCCGACACGATCCGCCGGGCGGGGCGCACACCTGTGATCACGCTGCTGACCGACGCGCGGGCCAACATCGCGCGCGACGGTTCCGGCGGCCGGCCACGCGCCGAGGCCGAGGCGATAGAGAGTGCCCGCTTGCTTAGGTCGCTGGGCGTGGCGACGCTGCTGGTCGACACCTCGCCGCGGCCCAATCCGTTCGCGCGCCGCCTCGCCGACGAAATGCGCGCCCAGTATGTGCCGCTGCCCTATGCCGATGCCTCGGCGCTGTCGCGGGCGGTCCGATCCGCGAGCGAGGGGCGGCGTGAGTGACCGGCTGACCTGGGAGCGCGATGGCCGCGACTGGCCGCACCGCACGCACAGCCGCTTCATCAGCGCCGGCGGCCTTCGCTGGCATGTCCAGGTGATGGGTAATGGACCGGTCGTGCTTCTGATCCACGGCACCGGAGCGTCCACCCATTCGTTTCGAACGCTCGCCTCGCTGCTGGCGCCGCATCACACGGTCGTGGCGCCCGACCTGCCGGGCCACGGATTTACCGCGGAGCCGGCAGCGGCGTCAGGCTATTCACTGCCGGGCGTGGCCCGCGCACTTGCCGCCCTGCTTCACGCGATGGGGCTCAAGCCGGCGCTGGCGGTCGGCCATTCCGCCGGCGCGGCCGTCGCAGCCCGCATGAAGCTGGACGGCTTCATGAGCCCGGCCACGGTGGTCAGCCTGAACGGTGCGTTGCTCCCGTTCCCCGGCATGGCCTACGACTTTTTTGGCCCAGCCGCGCGGTTTCTGGCAAGCTCCACCATCACCGCCAAGGCATTCACGCTGCTCGCCGGGTCCCGTCCCTCGGTGGAGCGGATGCTTCGCTCGACCGGTTCCAGCATCGACGCCGAGGGTCAGCGCCTCTACGCACGACTGGTCGCAAGTCCGGGTCACGTGCACGGGGCGCTCGCGCTGATGGCCAACTGGGACCTTCGGCCCCTGGCGCGCGATCTGCCGCGGCTTCCCGCGCGCCTGATTCTGGTCACCGGCAGCAAGGACGGCATGGTGCCGCCATCCGAGTCCTATCGCGTCCGTGCCCTGGTGCCCAAAGCAGAACTGGTTTCGCTGCGCGGCCTGGGCCATCTTGCGCACGAGGAACGGCCGCACGAAGTCGCCGCTCTGTTGCAACGGGCGGTGCTGCATGAAGCTGCCGGCTGATCACCCTCAGCGGATCGAGCTGAACGACGAGGTCCATGCCCGGCCGCCGGAACCGCTGCTGGCACCGTCGCGGCTGTCCTATCTGGCGCTGCTATGCGATGCGGCGCAGCGGGAGGCCGGCTGGCTCGCGGTGTGCGAGCTGTGCCGCCGGTACGACGTCGAGCCGCCGGCGGAGAGCGTCCTGCACTTCACCGCCGAGCTGGGGCCGTTTCGCCTGAAATGGGAGCGGCACACCGAATTCATCCGGTACATGTTCATTGTCGAAGGCACCACCGGCGATCCGTTCGAACGGCCGGCGATCACCGTCCTGCCCGAGGACTGGGTCGCATCGCTGCCCGGGCAGGTCATGGTTGCGGCACACGCCGCCCTGATCCGCTCCGCCGCCGAGCACTTCGATCCGGAGGCGATCGGCCAGAAATGGTTCGCCGGCAATGTGCCGATCGGTGCGGCGATCTCCGACGGGGCGGCGACCGCGCTGACGGACTTTCGCGTCCATGCCGACGGGTTCAGCCGGCATCTGCTGCTGGATCATCACACCACGCCCTGGCAGGCGGGACGGGTCGTGCAGCGGCTGCTGGAGATCGACACCTATCGCATCATGGCTCTGCTCGCCCTCCCAGTCGCTCGGACGGTTGGCCCGGTGCTGTCGGGGTGGGAGCGTGGGCTGGCGCAGATCACCGCCTCGCTCGTCACGGCCGAGGAAGCCAACGAACCGGGGCTGCTGAGCCGGCTGACCCGGCTGGAGGCGGAGATCGAGCACCAGGAGTCTTCAACCCGATACCGGTTCGGTGCGGCGGATGCCTACTACGAACTCATGCAGCGCCGGATCGGTGAGCTGCGCGAGCGGCGTATCCAGGGCCTGCAGACATTTCGCGAATTCACCGAGCGGCGATTGGCGCCGGCCATCGCCACCTGCCGGTCGGTCGCGGTGCGCCAGGAACTGTTGTCGCAACGGGTGGCGCGGGCAACGCGGTTGCTGTCCACGCGGGTGGACCTGACGACGGAGCGGCAGAACCAGGCGTTGCTGGAATCGATGAACAGCCGGGCTCGGCTGCAGTTGCGGCTGCAATCGACGGTCGAGGGTTTGTCGGTGGCGGCGGTGACGTATTACGTCTCGGCTTTGGTGGGCCATGCGGCGGAGGCGCTGAGAGCCGCCGGGATGCATATCGAACCTGACCTTGCAACAGGGATCAGCATCCCGATCGTCGCCGTCGTCGCGTGGTTCGGCATCCATCACATTCGCAAGATGGTGACGCGTCCGAGCGAGGGGTGATGTCATCGCAACGAGAACCGGAGCGATGACGGTCGATACTCTCCGCAGCCTGCTCACGTCGCCGCACCTGATCGACGCTATCCTTGTCCTGACCGTGTTCGAGGCGCTGGTCGTCGTGCGCTGGCGAGGACTTGCAGCCGTCGCGACCGGCCTGATGCTGCTCCCGGGGGTTTTTTTGTTGCTGGCCTTGCGGGCGGCCCTGGCGGGAGTGCCCTGGCCCTGGGTGTCCGCCGCGCTGGGTGCCGCGCTCGTCGCCCACCTTCTGGATCTTCGATCTCGCTGGCGGCGCTGAAACGGCTCTGGTCAGACTGTCATGTTGTGTTTACACTCAGCGTATGGATTGGTTGACACACAACGACCTCGGCCGGCCGCCGTCGCAGCCTGACCCGAGCAGCCCGCACGCGGTGGTAATCGGCGCCGGACTTGGCGGCCTTGCTGCGGCGATCCGCCTCGGCGCCCGCGGCTACCGCGTCACGGTGCTCGAAAAACTCGACGCACCCGGCGGGCGCGCTTCGGTCTTCCGTCAGGACGGATTCACCTTCGACGCCGGCCCAACCATACTCACCGCGCCGTTCCTGCTGGAAGAACTCTGGCAACTCTGCGGCCGCAAGATGGAAAACGACGTCACCCTGAAGCCGATGGAGCCATTCTACCGGATCCGCTTCGATGACGAGACCACCTTCGACGCCAGCGGCAACCCCGACGCCATGCGCGCCGAGGTGGCCCGCCTCTCACCTGACGATGTCGACGGCTACGAGCGGTTCATGCGGCTCAGCGAAACCACCTGCCGCATCGGCTTCGAGCAGCTAGGCGATGTCCCCTTCGGCTCCTGGACCGACATGGTGAAGGTCGCCCCGAACCTTGTTCGCCTCGGCGGCTACCGCAGCGTCTACGGCCTCGTGAGCCGCTATATCAAGGACCCGCGACTCCGCATCGTCTTCAGCTTCCACCCGCTGCTCATCGGCGGCAATCCGTTCACCGCCAGTGGTATCTACACGCTCATTCCGTTTCTTGAGCGGCGGTGGGGCGTCCACTTCGCGATGGGCGGAACAGGGCAGGTCGTGCAAGGCCTCGCCGGTCTGATCCAGGGTCAGGGCGGCACCATCCGCACCAACACCCAGGTCGCCCAGATCCTCGTCACCAGCGGGCGTGCAACCGGCGTCCGGCTGCAATCGGGCGAGACCATGACCGCCGACGTGGTGGTGTCCAACGCCGACTCCGCCTGGACCCTGCGGCAACTGCTGCCGCCCGAAGCCCGCCGCCACTGGAGCGACCGGAAGCTCGACCGCGCGCGGTATTCGATGGGCCTGTTCGTCTGGTACTTCGGCACCGACCGGCGCTACGAAGACGTCGCCCACCACACCATCGCGCTCGGTCCGCGCTACCGCGAACTGCTCAGGGACATCTTCAAGCGCAAGGTCCTGTCCAAGGACTTCTCCCTCTATCTCCACCGCCCGACCGCCACCGATCCATCGCTCGCCCCGCCCGGCTGCGACGCTTTCTACGTGCTGTCACCGGTGCCCAACCTCGCCGGCAAGACCGACTGGCGGACGGCGGCTGAACCTTACCGCCAGGCGATCGAGGCGCATCTGTCGGCGACCCTGCTGCCGGATCTCGGGCAGCATGTCGTCACCTCCCGCATGATGACGCCGCTGGATCTCCAGGACCGGCTGTGCTCGTGGCAGGGCGCGGGTTTCGGCCTGGAGCCAGTGTTGACGCAAAGCGCCTGGTTCCGCCCGCACAATCGCAGCGAGGATATCGCCGGTCTGTATCTGGTTGGCGCCGGAACACATCCCGGGGCTGGCGTGCCGGGCGTCCTTTCATCCGCCAAGGTTCTGGATCGCGTGGTGCCGCATGCCTCCTCAATTTGACCACCATGCCGTCGACATGGCTGCGTGCCGCACGCAGCTGCGCGGCGGATCGAAAAGTTTCGACGCCGCGGCGAAGCTGCTGCCGCGGACAATCCGTGATCCGGCGACCGCGCTGTATGCGTTCTGCCGGGAAGCCGATGACATCATCGATGGCGACACCGGCGGCCTGGACTGGCTGCGGGAACGGCTGACGCTGATCTATGAGGGCCGTCCGCTCGCCATGCCGGCCGATCGGGCCTTCGCCCGGATCGTCGAGCGCTTCGCGATGCCGCGCGCTCTGCCCGAAGCCCTGCTGGAGGGTTTCGCCTGGGACGCTGAGGGGCGCCGCTACCGGGACTTTTCGGAATTGCGCGCATACGCGGTGCGCGTGGCCGGCACGGTAGGCGCCATGATGGCAGTGCTGATGGGGGTGCGTGACGCGGAACGACTGGCCGCCGCGGTCGATCTGGGCGTGGCGATGCAGCTTTCCAACATCGCCCGCGATGTGGGTGAGGATGCGTGCAACGGACGTCTTTACCTGCCCTTGGAATGGCTGACGCAGGCTGGGATCGATCCTGACGCGTTCCTGGCCGATCCCAGGCATTCTCCCGCGCTGGGGCGGGTTGTCGGCGAATTGCTGGCAGCCGCGGGTCAACACTACCACCAGGCCAGCGCCGGCATCGCCCGCCTGCCGCTGGGCTGCCGCTTCGGCATCGGCGCGGCCGCCCTGCTCTATGCTGAGATCGGACGCGAGGTTGCCCGGCGCGGCCTGGATTCGGTGTCGGGACGAGCCGTGGTCTCCGGGCGCCGTAAAGCTCGGGTGCTGGCGACCGGCCTTGCCGGGATGGCTCTCCCGCTCCGCCCATTGGTCGGCGCGTGTGTGCCGGAGGGCGCATTTCTTGTCGATGCCGTGCTCCGAACGGCGCACCATACCGTCCCGGTTGACGCGCCGGTTCCCTGGTGGGACATGGCGGAAAGACTGCGGTGGACCATCGACCTTTTCGAGCGGCTGGAACAACGGGAGCGCGTGCGACCCTAGACTCTTTTTTCAATCGCATGATCGACGTGGCTTGACGTCCGCGTCGCGTTTCGCGAGCCTGCCGGGGCCAACGAAACACTTTCCGCTCAGCGCGATCATGGTCTGAAGGAGGCGTAAGATGTTTGACTGGTTAGCGATTGGACTGATTGCGGTCGGGCTGGGGCTGATCGTCTCCGGCATCATCAAGCGCCAGAGCAGAATACGGAATCCCGTTCCGGCCGGAGCCATCCGCCCGGAATTCGCCGCGATGGGCGAGATGATCCGGCCGATCATCCTGTTTTGCGTCGCCGTGTTCGCGGGCAAGATGACCCTGTTCTACTTCGTTCTTGGCGGCCAGCGATACCTCACCCCGCTGGACTTCGCCGGCATCCTGTTCGTGCTCGCGGCGTACTCGGGATATCTGATCGCGGCGACGTCACGGCGGGCGGTGGCGCCGGTGAGCGATGAGATCCCCTCAGGGGAACGATCGCCCGCGTGAACTGGCCTGTCGGGGTGCAATGGGAGTGGGCGATCGGCGAGTTCGTCGTCCTTCCCCTGCTGTTCTACGAACTTTACAGCGTGCGCCGGTCGCAGCGGCTCGACCGCGAAAAAGCGCGTGAGATGGCGAGTAAGGATGGCGTTGAGACCCCGCCCCAGCAGTAGGTCCCGGCCCCAGGGCGTCCGACGTGAACGGAGGCGCAGAATTCGACCACTGCCGCATGACTGTATCGACGGGTGTCATCACGTCTAAATGACCATGGCCGCGCGAGGCCCGAGTTTTCCGGGCCGACAGACCTGGACGCTGTCACTCCAACCCGCGTTGACCCCGACTCTCCGGCCGCACCGCCTCGTCACGCCGACGCAGGTCGCCATCCACGCCTTCCCGGCCAAGCAGGGCTTTGCCCAACAAAAGGCGATAATCCATAGGATTTTTGGGCAGTTGCTGATTCTGCCCATCAAATCATCCGTGTCTGCACCCCCAAAATCACTTATGTTGCTCCTCATCACTGATCCACGTTGACATAACCAAAATCGGCGGCGACGGCGATCAAACAATGGTTGGACATGGTCGCGATAGTGCTGGGTAATCAGGCTGTACGAGGAACTGGCCCATCACGGCCCGTCTTGTTGAATGGTTTGATCCAGCGATCCGGCTGCCCAACCCAACCAACTCTCCCGTGCCTACCTATGGGCAACTGTTGCTGCTGATACAACCTGACATGAACACATAGAGCAACGGCCAGTACAGCAGAAGCGGCGCAGCTAGGAAGAACCATAGGAGGTGCCAGCCGTGACGATTTGCCAACGCAAACACCGAGCCCGCCCAAACCGCAGCGAAGATCATAGTGGCTGCAAGCCCATTCGCGATTGGGCGAAACCGGACGAACCACGGCCAGACCGGGCCAACGACCGTAAGGATGACCAATACAGAGATCATTCTTGACTTACTAGACATGGCAAGCGTCCCTCTCCGTACAACCAGTAATGGGTGGTCACTCAGCGGTAGCGGGTTCCTTGGCGAAGAACGCAGGCACAATACCAAGTTCGTAAATGGATTGTATGTTAACGCAAATGTTGTGGCAAAGAACCTTGCCCAAAACCTCATTCATTTGCGCGATTTCGATCTTGCTCCGAAGACTTAGGTAAGAGCGCAGGCTGTGTTGGAGCCTAACTCTCCGGGCGCGGTCTCTACCGCGGTTGGCGCGGCGGTGGGCGAAGCGGCGTGAGGTTACCCCGCCGTTCTTGTATCTGGCTGGCTGAGAGTGCGAAATCTTCCCGACACGGATAGGACGTTCGACAGGTTCGCCAGTGGATTGCGTTCGTCTTCGATAAGACCCTGATCTTTCAGACGTTCAAACTCCAAACAGAGGCGGCGAAATGAACAGCGACTGTTTTTAGGAAATATTTCTTGACACGTCCCGCAACCTGCGCTAGCGTATGTGCCCAACACATCCAGGCCCGAACGGCATGTCCGAGACCACCACTCACCGAGACGCAACGTCCAATACGCCCCACCCGTCCGGCCTGCTAATGACCCTCATCGTCGCCCTCCTCGCGCCCATGTTCCTCGGCGTCACCGGCGGTGACGTGGACCTCGCCCGCTTGGCCGCGGTCGAGACCATCAACGCCTACCGCGCCCGCAATCACGCCGACCTCATCGCCGTCGTCCAGATCATCGCCTTCGGCCTCGCCGCCCTCGGCTCGCTCAGCCTCTCCATGGCCGACGACATCTCCATCACGATGGCGCTGCGCCTACGGAACAACGCCAACGCGCTGAACCGCTCCGCCGAACAGAACCGCCGCGTGCTGCGCGAAAGCGTCGTCAACGATCTGATGCAGCAGCACGCCGAAATGTCAGAAGAACCCGATCCCGGTTCCCCGTTCCCCGGCGAAACCGCCTCCGAGCCCGAGGCGTTCCTCAGCGTCGCCGCCGAACAGCTCCTGGCCGCCGAAGCCCAGGAACGACTGTGCGACCCGGAAGAAAACATCCCTACGGCTCGCGCGGCGACGTCGGACAAGCATCCGGCTCCCCGGGGCACCTCGGACAAGCGCCATCGCGAGATGTGGGCGATCGCCCTGGTCAAAGAGGCCGGAGACATCACCGCCGGCATCCCGAACCTGCCGGCCGCCGAACGCGAAGCGGCCACAATCCACGCCGCCGACCTGGCCGCCACGGCCCACGATCTGCTGTATGGCGAACCCATGCCGCAGCTCGATCCCGCCGCCCTCGCTGGCATCACCCGGCCGGACACCGGCGACAATCAGCCGCTTCTCTAGCGCGGGTTTCGGTCGCACAACCGCGGACGGCAGCGACGTAAGGCAACGCTCAAAAACAACCGAGTCGGGTCGAGGCGCGCGCCGCAACCTGTCCCACGCTTGGGGTCCGACTCACGAGAGGGCGAGCTTATTCAGGCGGGCGAACCAGAACTATTCCTTGGAAGTGTCGTAATGCCGAACCCTGCAGTGCTTGCCAAGGAGGTTACGCACTCGGGCCTGGTCTTCGGCAGGCAGGCAGGCAAGGTTTCAAACACGGAGCGCGCGAAGAATCACGCAGGCTCACGGAGAGGGTAGTATGGCGTGTTGCTTCATGCCTTTTCCTTGCGGAACGCAAATACCGATCGCTTGGGGCCGGACGGCCAATCCCGCTGCTTTTCTCTGTGGACCTTCGTGATACTTTGTGTGCTCCGTGTTGGGCTCTTGCTTGCATGGAGTGCTGGGCCCGGACCGGTTCGAACAGGCGCATGACGCGGCGACGCCTCAGGCACCTGCCGCCATTAGTGGCCTGGACGAGGCTGGCCCGGCCCGGCCACCCACGACTTGGTGCCAACCCCCAGCCTGGCTTATTCCTTCCCGTTGCTCTGCAACTCGGAGTAAACGCGCTCGCTGAAGTTATCGAGTTCCGACACCTTGAGGCCGGCCGGAACCTTGGGGTCGTCCCGGACAATCGGGCAGTAGGCGAGCGTCAGGCTATTCACGATGTCTGCCTGCTGAGCATGCGGGGCGGCCGCCTTGATCGTCGCCACGACCTTCTGGGCGGTCTGCAGAACGTTCTCCAACGTCATCGCCTTGAGCGCATCGGTAATTCCACTTTTCGGATCGTTGATCACCGGGGCGATATCCGGCTGCACCACAGTTGCGCAATGCCCATCCGGCCGGATGTTCATCGAGGTGAAGGTCATCGGCCGCAGTTCGCCGACAAGGCTGCCGGTTGCGTTCGGCGGCGCCTGGTTGCCCCATGCCTGGCGGACGTAGTTGACCACGGTGGCGACCTGCCCGTCGGTAAGGTCCGACGCGACGGCAGGCATTGGCGCGTAGCGCGCCTGCGCCTCGATCCCGCCAAGGACGACGCGGATGACATCCTCCGGCCCGTCGGCAAGCACCGAACCGTTGCCGGCCAGCGAGGGCACCGAACCTGCGATACCCTTGCCGTCGAGCTGGTGGCACGACGCGCAGTTGTTGAGATATATTTCCCGTCCGACCGCCTGCGGGCCAGTATAGGCCGTCCGTTCAGAACTGGTGTAGCTCGGTTCGGCGGGCGTCGATTTCAAATAGGCGACCATCGCATGCACGTCGGCATCTGTCAGATTGCTGAGACTTTCGTGCACGGTTTGCGCCATCGGGCCCGAAACGACGCCCATTCCCGGTGCGACACCGACCTTCAGGAACTGGAAGATCTGATCGTCGGAATACTTGCCGATGCCGTCACGGACGTCGGAGGTGATGTTAGGCGCATACCAGTTCTGGATCGGGCCGCCGCGCAGCGATTGCGCCAGCCGGGTGTCACCGAGGAGGTTGCGGCCGTTATGGCACTCGCCGCAGTGGCCGAGGCCCTCGACGATATAGGCGCCGCGGTTGACCTCCGCGGATTTTGCCGGGTCGGGCTTGAAAGTGCCTTCAACCAGGAACGCTTCGTCCCACACCGCCAGCCCGGCACGAATGTTGAAAGGGAAGGCCAGCTTGTTCGGCGGACGCGGGTTGTGCACCGGCGCGAGCGAGAAGAGGTACGCCTTGATCGCCATCACGTCGTCGCGGGTGACCTTGGTGAACCACGGATACGGCATCACCGGGTAAAGGTGTTCGCCATCCTTGCCGATGCCCTCGTGGAAGGCACTGTAGAACTCATCGTCAGTCCAGTCGCCGATGCCGGTTTCCCTGTCGGGCGTGATATTGGGGGTGGAGATCGGGCCAAACGGGGTTGGCATGTAGAGACCGCCCGCGAACTTCTGACCGCCTTCGGCGGTGTGGCACGCGACGCAATCGCCCATGTCGGTCAGGTATTTGCCCTTGGCGAGCAGATCCTGGGCCGGTTGGTCAGCCGCACGCCCCGGTTGGGCCATGACGAACGGCAGGACGCCCGCCAAAATGACAGCTACTCCGGCGAGCCGCGTCCTGCGACCACACACCGTCTTTCCAGCCTGTTGATCAGCCATGCGACCTCCCCGGTCCGTTCCGCACAAAAAATCCGCGAGAAGCGGAACGGCGGCGACCCGTTTGGGTTGCGCCGTCAACAGTCGTTCACGTCGACTTTTGGTTGCGTTTAGAAGCGTCGGTCACGATACCAGGACAAAGGAGACATGATGGCGGTCCACGAGAACGATTACACCAGCGTTCGCCTGCTCTCGACGCGGGCTTTCCAGCAGGTCGAGCACGGGCTGTACGTCGCGCTCGCGATCCTGCTGTGCATGACGACGGTGCTGGCGCTGGCCGGCGCGGGGCTCACGCTTTGGGCGGGCGTGGGCGACTGGACCGGGACGAACTCGATCTTTGTCGTGATCGACCGGCTGCTCGTCGTGCTGATGCTCGTCGAGATCCTTCACACCGTGCATGTCTCGGTGCGGTCCGGGGCTTTGACGTGCGAGCCATTCCTGATTGTCGGCCTGATCGCCTCCATTCGGCGCGTCCTCGTGATCACGCTCGAGTCGTCACAGGCGACGCAGCACGGCGAGATGTCGGACAGCGCAGAACGACTGTTCCGCACCTCGATGATCGAGCTGGGGGTGCTCGCCGTTTTGATCCTGGTTATGGTGGTATCGATATATCTGTTGCGGCGCGGGTATCAGGACACCGATCCCGGGCACAACGTATCAGGCGAGGGCTGACGGGGCAGCGCCGCAGGAGAGTCGGTGTCATCGAGCGTTGGTATATTATCTGCCAAGCGATGGAACTGCCGACACTCCGCCAGCCGCCAAGATCGTTCCTTTTTGGCATGGCAAGGGATCCTGATAGATACGATCATCGTTCAGGTATCCGGCTTGAGCGTGGACCTCGCCCGCTCCGTACGCGGCATCCGAAACGGGAGCATCAGTTGCACCCAAGGGGCGGCGAAGCGGTCCATCGCGAGGCTCTCATGCATCGCGGTAACCGGGTTTCCGATCATCTCGGCGGCAATGACGGAACGGGCATAAAACGGTGTGTCTTCCAGCGTCTGGACGACAACCGGAGACTGCGCGCTGATTTGCCGCGGCACCCGCCACCGGGTCGGAGGCAGCTTCATGGCGGCAGGAGCCACAAAGTCCTCAACCCCGCCGGCGCTGTTATAGCGCATTGCAAGGGTCAGTGGTCCGTCGCGCCGGACGATTTCATAGAGTATCGCCGATCCACCGGGCACCCGGGCGCGGCTCCAGTTCCAGCGCTCGAAATCGGCTTCCAGCGGCCGGTCTCCGCTGTTCGTGTCGAAGTACGCCGGTCCGGACCAGGAAATCCCCGGCCGATCAAGAACAACCTCGACCCGGGCACAGGGAGCAATCGGACGCCAGCGGTGGAGGCCGGCGGAGTCGAGCGTCAATGTGCGTGTCTCCACGGCCGATGGATACAGCCGGACGGTGCCGCGGACACGGCGCGGGAACGGCACCGCGATCTCCTCGATCCGGACCGTGAGGCCCGACCCGTCCCAGGTCAGCGCACTCGGCCCGATAGCCAGAAAGTCCGCGCCGCGCCGCACCGCGCCGGCGCCACGTTCGGTCATTGCCCAGCGTTTGCCCTTGCCATAGAGCGCCACGTTCAGCGCACAATGCCGCATCGGATCGCCACCGCCGCGCCGCCGGGACCAGGCGTAGTAGGGGGAAAACACGCTGCCAAGGAAGGCAATCAGTGTGATGCCGAAGGCGCCGTCGTCGCTCAGCGCATCAACATACCACCAGGTGTAGCCGCCGGCGGGTGGCGTCAGGTCGAAGCCAGGTCCTTCAGCAGGCTCGCCGCGGCCTGCCTGCCGGACAGCACCGCCATCGGCACGCCCGGTCCCGGGTGCACGCTCCCGCCCGCCAGATACAGGTTCCCCAGCGCGCTGCGTGATCCCGGCCGGCGGAACGCCGCCATCGACCCGTGCACCGCCTGCCCGTAAAGCGATCCCCCGGTCGCCGGAAACATCTTCTCGAATGCCGCCGGCGTGGTGACCGTTGTCGACTGGGGATGGCGATGCACGGTCAGGCCGCACCGTTGCAACAGGCCGAATGTCCGCCTCGCGCATTCCTCGATCTCCGTTCGGGTGAAGTCGTACCGGTCGCCTGTCGGGGGAGCATTGACCAGCACCAGCAGCCGTTCCGGGCTGCCATCGGGCTGCGCGAGCAGCCGTTCCGGGCTGCCATCGGGCTGCGCGCCGGGCTCGCCGCGGTCTTGCGCACAGACGTAGACGGTGGGTTCTGTTGGCAGTTGCCCGCGGCGGAGCACGTCGTCGAATTCGGCCTTGTAGTTGCGCGAAAAGAAGACGTTGTGGCGGGTAAGGGGGAACCCCGCGGTTGTTGCCGAGACAGCCCAGGTCACCGCCGACAGCGACCGCCCGTCCCGCTTTGCTGCCGGAACCGCACCGGTCACCGTCCTTCCGAAGGCGCCGGACGACAGTGCGGCGAAGTCGGCGTTGCAGACCACCGCGTCGGATTCGATGCGTTCGCCGCTCGCCAGCACCACCCCGGCCGCGCGATCGCCACGAACGGCGATCTCGGCCACGTGGGCATCGACCCGCACGACCGCGCCCTGGCGAACGGCTAGGTCCGAGAGGGCCTTTGCCAATCGCACCATGCCGCCTTCGACCAGCCACACGCCCTGCTGCTCGACATGCGCGATCAGCATCAGTGTCGCGGGCGATTGGAACGGCGACGATCCACTGTAGGTTGCGTACCGGCCAAACAACTGGCGAAGCCGTGGATCGCGGAA
>JBEKLE010000047.1:0-24176 GCA_050010355.1 Rhodopila sp.
ACCATCATGGTTTCGAGGACCAGGAAGCTGATCATGAACTCGCGGACGCGGGTATGAATGGCTTCCCAGCTCGACAGGATGCAGATCGGCGTGAGGACGGTGGACAGCAGCACGAACATGATCGAGATGCCGTCGACGCCCATGCTGTAGCCGACCTTGTACTCGGGGAGCCAGGTGACGTGTTCATTGAACTGGAACCCGGGTTCCGACGTGTCGAAGCTGACCCAGAGCACCAGCGACAGGACAAACACCAGCAGGCTGGTCCACAGGGCGGTCCAGCGGGCGTTGGTGGCGACGGTCTGCTCATCGCCGCGCACCATCATGATGACCAGGCAACCGGCCAGCGGCAGCCAGGTGATCAGGGAGAGGATCGGGAAACCCGCGGCGTTGGCGGTCATGGGGCCTGTCATGGTCTCACCGGCTCAGCATGAAGATACCGACCAGCACGACGACGCCGATCAGCATGGCAAACGCATACACGGCGAGCGAGCCGGTCTGGATTTTCACCACCTGGCGGGAGCCGTCGGTGGTCAGTTCGGCCAACCCGTTCGGCACGCCGTCGATGATGGTGACGTCGCCGACCTGCCAGAACAGGCGCGCCAGGCGAAAGGCCGGCTGCACGAAGATCACGTCGTAGAGCTCGTCGAAATACCATTTGTTGAGCAGGAACCGGTAGATCGGGCCGAAGGTCTCGGCCAGCCGGACCGGCAGCAGCGGGTTGACGATGTACATCAGGTAGGCGAGGGCGATGCCGGCCAGGGCCAGGACCAGGGGCGCCAGTTCCACCCAGCCCGGGACGTGTTCGAGCTTTTCGACAACCTCGTTGTTCGGCCCGTTGAAGATCGAACCGTTCCAGAAGTGGTGCCAGTCGGCGCCGATAAACCAGTTGTCCAAGGCCCACCCGGCGACCACTGCACCGCAGGCCAGGACGATCAGCGGTCCCAGCATCGACCACGGGCTTTCATGCGCATGCTCCAACACGTGATGGTCGGCGCGCGACTTTCCGTGGAACGTCATGAACAGCAGCCGCCAGGAGTAGAACGCCGTCAGGAACGCTGCCAGCAGCGTGCAGACGAACGCGTACATGATGGCATCCTTCGAATACGACCCGGCGAGCGGCGGGATGCCGGCCAGGGCCAGGTTGCCGATCCACATCACCGTGCAGGTGATCGGGATGGCCCTTGCCAGGCCGCCCATCTTGCGCATGTCCTGCTCGTCCGACATGGCGTGAATGACGGAGCCGGCCGACAGGAACAGCAGCGCCTTGAAGAAGGCGTGGGTGATCAGGTGGAACATCGAGGCCTCGTAGGCGCCCACGCCGGCCGCGGCGAACATGTAACCAAGCTGGGAGCATGTGGAATAGGCGATGACCCGCTTGATATCGTTCTGCGTGCAGCCAATCGTGGCGGCGAACAGGGCGGTCGAGGCGCCGATGAAGGTGACGAACGTCAAGGCGACGGGCGCGTATTCCATGAGCGGCGACATCCGCGCCATCAGGAACACGCCGGCGGTCACCATCGTCGCCGCATGGATCAGCGCGGAGACCGGCGTCGGCCCTTCCATCGCGTCCGGCAGCCAGACGTGGAAGCCAAGCTGGGCGGACTTGCCCATGGCGCCGATGAACAGCAGGAAGCCGATCACCTCGATGGCCGGAAAGGTGGTGCCGAACAGCGAGTAGGTGTCGGCGCCGTGCTGGGGAACCGATGGGAAGATCGTGGCGAATTCGACGGAGCCGAACTTGAAGAAGATCAGCGCGATCCCGACGGCGAACGGCAGGTCGGCCATGCGGTTGACCACGAACGCCTTGATCGCGGCGGCGCAGGCCGACGGGCGGTCATACCAGTAGCCAATCAGGAGGTAGGAACAGAGGCCGACGCCTTCCCAGCCGAAGAACAACTGCCCCAGGTTATCGGCTGTGACCAGCATCAGCATGGAGAAACTGAACAGCGACAGGTAGGCGAAGAAGCGATACGTCGGCCGAGCCTCGTGGCCCATGTAGCCGATCGAATAGACGTGGATCAGCATAGACACGAACGACACCATCGCCACCATGACCGCGGAGAGCGTGTCATAGCGCAGCGCCCAGTCGACATGGAACCGGCCGGATTCGATCCAGTTGCTCAGGTCCAGCACGCCCGGTTCGGCTCCGCCGGTCAACTGGAAGAATGCGAGGGGCCCGCAGATGGCGGCGATCACCATACCGAGGATGGAAGCGCCCGTCGCGGCCTTGTCGCCGATCGCCCTGCCCAGCAGGCCGGACACCAGGGCGCCCGCCAGCGGCGCGAAAACGGCGAGAGCGTAGAGCATACTCAGCCCTTCATGAGGTTGACGTCTTCAACCTGGATC
This sequence comes from Rhodopila sp., assembly GCA_050010355.1. Lineage (GTDB taxonomy): Bacteria > Pseudomonadota > Alphaproteobacteria > Acetobacterales > Acetobacteraceae > Rhodopila. The sequence continues at coordinate 2,347 of JBEKLE010000047.1, forward strand.
GATCCACGATTGCGGAAGTAGATGACGACGATGGCCAACCCGATCGCCGCCTCGGCCGCCGCAACGGTCAGCACCATCATCGCCATCACCTGGCCGGCCAGGTCGTTCTGCGCGGCCGAAAAAGCAACGAAGTTCAGGTTGACCGCAAGGAGAATGAGCTCGATCGACATCAGGATGACGATGACGTTCTTGCGGTTCAGGAAGATACCGAAAATGCCAAGTACGAGCAGGATGGCGGATACCACGAGATAGTGGCCGAGGCCGACGTCGGTCATGGGTGGGACTCCTGAGCCCGCGATGTCATGACGGGAGAGAGAACATCAATGTCCATGGCCGTGTCCCGTTGCTTCCGCGTGTTCCTCGGTCGGTTCGGGTTCGGGTTCCTTCGGCCGCAGATAGCCGCCAGACTGGGTTGTGCCGGCGCCAACCGACACCGACATCATTTCGAGCGTTTCCGCGACCGTGCGTTCGGTCTGTTTCTGGATATTCTGATGCCGTGACGTCTTCCGGTCGCGCAGCGTGAGAACGATCGCGCCGATCATCGCCACGAGCAGGATCAATCCCGCAGTCTGGAACAGGAAGACGTAATCCGTATACAGAACCCGCCCGAGCGCTTCGGTGTTGCTGACGCCGGAGGGAACGGGCGACATGCGCAACTGCACAGCACCGGGGGACAACTTCCAGCCGCCCAGGACGGCCGCCAACTCGATGAACAGAACCGCCCCGACTGCGGCGCCCACCAGCCAGTAGCGCTGGAACCCGCCGCGAAGTTCAGCGAAATCCACGTCCAGCATCATCACCACGAACAGGAACAGCACAGCGACGGCGCCGACATAGACGATGACCATGATCATCGCCAGGAACTCGGCGCCGGCAATCAGGAACAGGGCTGCGGCGTTGAAGAACGACAGGATCAGGAACAGCACCGAGTGCACCGGATTGCGCGCGGTGACCACCATCGCCGCCGAGGCCAGCAGGATCGCGGCGAAAATATAAAAGAGGATCGCGGTAATCATCGGTAGGGCGCGTCCAGTTCCAGCCGCCTCGCGAGTTCGGGTTCCCAGCGGTCGCCGTTGTCCAGCAGCTTGTCCTTGTCGTACATCAGTTCTTCCCGCGTTTCGGTGGCGAACTCAAAGTTCGGCCCCTCGACGATGGCGTCGACCGGGCAGGCTTCCTCGCACAGCCCGCAGTAGATGCACTTGGTCATGTCGATATCGTAGCGTGTGGTCCGGCGCGATCCGTCTTCCCGCGGTTCGGCTTCGATGGTGATCGCCTGGGCCGGGCAAATCGCCTCGCACAGCTTGCAGGCGATGCAGCGTTCCTCGCCGTTGGGGTAGCGGCGGAGCGCGTGCTCACCCTTGAAGCGGGGGCTGAGCGGTCCCTTCTCGTAGGGATAGTTGATCGTCGCCTTCTGGCGGAAGAAGTAACGCAGCGTCAGCCACATCCCGCCGGCAAGTTCGCCGAGGATCAGACTGCGTGCGGTGCGATCCAGGAATGCCATGTCAGGACTCCGCCAGTAGGGTCATGGGGTGAGCCGTATCACGCATTGGGAAGCCAGCCGAAAGCCATCAGCGCACCGGCTGTAATCACCAGCCAGAGCAACGACAATGGCAGAAAAACTTTCCAACCCAGCCGCATCAACTGGTCATAGCGGTAACGCGGGAATGTCGCGCGCACCCAAAGGAAGAAAAACAGTACGAAACAGATCTTCAGGATGAACCACATCACGCCAAGCTGCGGCAATATCCCGAAGGGTCCGAGCCAGCCGCCGAGGAACAGGATGGTGGTCAGCCCGCTCATCAGGATCATGTTGGCGTATTCGCCGAGGAAGAACAACGCGAAGCTCATCGACGAATATTCGACAAAGAACCCGGCGACAATCTCGGACTCGCCTTCCGGCAGGTCGAACGGTGAGCGGTTGGTTTCCGCCAGGGCTGAGATGAAGAAAACGATGAACATCGGAAACAGCGGGATGCAGAACCAGATGTGCTGCTGCGCCAGCACGATGTCCGACAGGTTCAGGCTGCCGACGCACAGCAGAACGGTGACCAGCACGAAGCCCATCGAGACCTCATAGCTGACCATCTGCGCCGCCGAACGCATGGCACCGAGGAACGCATATTTCGAATTCGACGCCCAGCCCGCAATGATGATTCCGTAGACCCCTAGCGAGGAAATCGCGAACAGGTAGAGAATGCCGACGTTGATGTCGGCGCCGACCCAGCCCTCGTCTACCGGAATGACCGCCCAGGCCAGCATCGCGAGGGCGAAGGTCAGCATCGGTGCGAGGAGGAACAGCAGACGGTTCGACCCTGAAGGAATAATCGTTTCCTTCATCAGCATCTTCAGCGCATCGGCGAACGGCTGCAACAGCCCGAACGGGCCGACAACGTTCGGGCCTTTGCGCAACTGCATCGCCGCCAGGACCTTGCGTTCGGCATAGGTCAGGTAGGCGACGCCGATCAGCAGCGGCACCAGCAGCGCCAGCGCCTCGATGAAGGTCAGAATGACCAGGCCGATGTTGGTGTTGTGGAAAAAGTCGTACATCGAGCTATTCCGCCGCCAGCGGGGTCGCGGCCTGGGCCTCGACGCATGCCGCCATCGTTGGGCTGGATCGGCTGATCGGATCGGTCACGTAGTAGTTTGCCACGTTGGAGGCCAGTGGCGCGTCCGAAAGCATCGTGGGATCGCCGGCAGGACCGGTGTGATCGGCGCAGCCGAAGCGTGGCAGGAAACCGACGCGGCCGAACACCGGATTGACCGTTTCCAATCGCTTGCGCAGCGCTTCAATCGTATCGTAGGGCAGCGTCTTGCCGATAACCGCGCTGAACGCTCGCAGGATGGTCCAGTCCTCCCGCGCATCGCCTGGCGGGTAGACCGCCTTGGAGCCGCGTTGCGCCCGGCCCTCGGTGTTCACGTAGGTACCGGACTTTTCGGTATAGGCGGCGCCCGGCAGGATCACGTCCGCCCGTTGGGCACCGGCATCCCCATGATGACCCTGGTAGACAACGAACGTCCCGGCCGCGATGCGCGCCGGGTCGATTTCGTCGGCACCGAGCAGCCAGAGCAGATCAACACCGCCCGAAACCATCGCGTCCACGGTCTTGCCGTTCGGCCCCGGCACGAAACCGAGGTCCAGCGCGCCAACCCGGCCGGCCGCGGTGTGCAGCACGTTGAAGCCGTGCCAGTCATGCGACAGCGCGCCGACCTGCGCCGCGAGCCGCCAGGCGGAAGCCAGCACCGCGCTGCCATCGGGACGCGCCAGAGCGCCCTGCCCGACGATGACCATCGGCTTGCGGGCGTTGCCTAGCGCTTTCGCAAATTCGTGTGAGCCGGAATATAGAGCGTTCAGCACGGCCGGCGAGGCGCCCAGATGCGTCACAGCATAGGTCAGATCCGTTTCGGTACCGATCAGCCCGATCGGCACGCCGTGCGCCAGCCACGCTTTGCGAATGCGGGCGTTCAGTACCGGCGCCTCCTTGCGCGGGTTGGAGCCGACAATCAGGATTGCATCGGCTTCCTCGATGCCCGCGATCGAGGTGTTGAAGCAATAAAAGTCGCGTCGCGTCGGATCCAGTTTTGCGCCGTCCTGCCGGCAATCGACATTGGTCGAGGCCAGGTTGGCGAGCAGATCCTTCAGGGCCAGGATGCTCTCGGCGTCACACAGATCGCCCGCGATCGCGCCGATGCGGTCACCCGCCAACGGCTTCAGCTTCGCGGCAATCGCATCGAACGCGTCGTTCCAGGTCGCGACACGCAGCTTGCCGTTTTCGCGCACCCAGGGGCGGTCGAGCCGGCGGCGCTTCAATCCGTCCAGGGCGAAGCGGGATTTATCGCCGAGCCATTCCTCGTTCACGTCTTCGTTGATGCGGGGGAGGATGCGCAGCACCTCGGTGCCGCGTGCATCGATCCGGATATTCGTTCCGACAGCGTCCAGGGCGTCGATGCTGTCCACCTTGGACAGTTCCCATGAACGCGCAATGAACGCATAGGGTTTCGACGTGAGGGCGCCGACCGGACAGAGGTCGATGATGTTACCTGACAGTTCTGATCCCAGCGCCTTTTCGACGTAGGTGCCGACTTCCATGTGCTCGCCCCGGGCGGTGGCGCCGAGGTCGGGCACGCCGGCGACTTCGGTGATGAACCGGATGCACCGCGTGCAATGAATGCATCGGTTCATCGACGTCTTGACCAGCGGGCCGAGGTTCTTGTCCGGAACCGCGCGCTTGTTTTCGGCGTATCGCGAATGGTCCATGCCGTAGCCCATGGCCTGGTCCTGCAGATCGCACTCGCCGCCCTGGTCGCAGATCGGGCAATCCAGCGGATGGTTGATCAGCAGGAACTCCATCACGCCGCGACGGGCGTTGCGGACCATCTTGCTGTCTGTATGGACAACCATGCCCTCGGCGACCGGATAGCCGCAGGAGGCGATAGGCTTGGGCGGGGCTTTTTCGACTTCCACCAGGCACATGCGACAGTTGCCGGCGATGGACAGGCGTTCGTGGTAGCAAAAGCGGGGGACTTCGACCCCCGCCTGCTCCGCGGCTTGCAGAATGGTCGAGCCGTTGGGCACGTCGACCGTGATGCCGTCGATGGTGACTTTGGCCATTACAGCGTCTTCCGGTAAGCGGCGAGCGCGTCGCTGATGAGCACACCGTCGACCCGCAGGCCGCCAATGTTGCAATTGCTGACAGACAGGCCCGACAGATTGGCGTTCTGGATCGCCCCGCCCGCGAGGTTGACGTTATCGAACCATGCACCGGACAGGTTGACGTTCATAAACCGTGCCCCCGGCAGCAATCCGTCGTCGAACACTGCCCGCGACATGTTCATCCGTGAGAAACGGGCGTCGGACATGTTGACATAGTCGAACTTCACCGATTGCAAGCCAGCATCCTCAAACCGCGCCTCTCTGAGCATCACCCCGATAAAGGATGATTTGTCGAGTTCGGACTGGCGGGCGTCGATCGGTTCATGAAGGTTGCTGATATCCATGGCCTCACTCCGCGGCGATCGACATCGGCCTGGCGCCACGCGACCTGTAGGCGGCGATGCGTTCTTCCATCAGTGGCCGAAAATGCCGGATCAGGCCTTGGACCGGCCATGCCGCGGCATCGCCCAATGCACAGATCGTGTGGCCTTCGACCTGGCGCGTCACTTGCTCCAGCGTATCGATCTCCGACGGGTCCGCACGCCCTTCGACCATGCGGGTCATGACGCGCCACATCCAGCCGGTGCCTTCACGGCAGGGCGTGCACTGACCGCAGCTTTCATGCATGTAGAATTTCGACAGGCGCGCGATCGCCTTGATCACATCTGTGGATTTATCCATTACCATGACGGCGGCGGTGCCGAGCGCGCTGCGCGCCGCGCGCAGGCTGTCGAAATCCATCAGAACATCGTCGCAGACCGATTTCGGGATCAGCGGCACCGAGGCGCCGCCCGGAACGACCGCCAGAAGGTTGTCCCACCCGCCGCGCACGCCGCCGGCATATTTGTCGATCAGTTCCCTGAGCGGAATGCCGAGCTCTTCCTCGACGTTACAGGGTTTGTTGACGTGGCCGGAGATGCAGAACAGTTTCTGTCCCGTATTGTTCTGCCGCCCGAAGCTGTTAAACCAGGCGGCTCCTCGCCGCATGATCGCCGGTGCCACCGCGATGCTTTCAACGTTGTTCACCGTTGACGGGCAGCCGTACAGGCCGACGCCGGCGGGGAACGGCGGCTTCATCCGGGGCATGCCCTTTTTGCCTTCGAGGCTTTCGAGCAGGGCCGTTTCTTCACCGCAAATATAGGCGCCCGCGCCGCGATGCAGGAACACGTCATAGGCATAACCAGTCCCGCAACTGTTCTTGCCGATCAATCCGGCTGCGTAAGCCTCGTCAATCGCGTGCTGCAACACCAGCGACTCGTTATAGAATTCGCCGCGAATGTAGATATAGGCGGCGGTCGCGCCCATCGCGAAGCCGGCGATGAGGCACCCTTCGATCAGCTTGTGCGGATCATGCCGAAGGATATCGCGGTCCTTACAGGTGCCGGGCTCGGATTCGTCTGCGTTCACCACGAGGTAGCACGGACGTTCCGATTGCTTCGGCATGAACGACCATTTCAGGCCGGTCGGGAAACCTGCGCCGCCGCGCCCGCGCAGGCCGGAGTCTTTCATTTCCTGCACGATGGCGTCACGCCCGCGCGCCAGTATTGCCGCCGTGTTGTCCCAGTCCCCACGCGCGCGCGCGCCCTTCAAGAACGGATCGAACTGACCATAGAGATTTGTGAAGATCCGGTCTTTGTCTTCCAGCATCTCAGGCCTCCGGCGCGAATTGCAAGGTCGTCAACGTCGTCGGCCCGCCTTCAGGCGCCGACGTCTGCCGCCCCGTCATCGACCCCGGCGCCGGTCGTTCCCCGCGGCGCAACGCGGCCAGCAACTGGCCGACCTTCTCGGCGTCCATATCCTCGTAGAAATCGTCATCCACCTGTAGAATCGGTGCATTCACACAGGCGCCGAGGCACTCCACTTCGGTCATCGTGAACATGCCGTCCTCGCTGGTCTCACCCCAACCCTTGATGCCGGTCGCCTGACGGCACGCCTCGGTGACCGCATCGGACCCGCACAGCCAGCACGGCGTCGTCGTGCAGACCTGGAGGTGATAGGTGCCGATCGGTTTCATATTGAACATGAAATAGAACGTCGCAACCTCGTATACGCGGATCGGCGGCATCCCCAAACGAGCTCCCACCGCATCCATCGCCTTCACCGGCACCCAGGCGCTGCCGGTCTGCCTCTTCATCTGCCTTTGCGCGACGTACAGCGCTGGAATGACCGCGCTCGCCTGCCGGCCTGCCGGATATTTCGTAACAAGTTGCGCGATCTCGGCTTCGCTCTGCGCATCGAACGAGAAGCTGGACGGCTGTTCGAACGCCGATCCATTGGAGGCTGGTATCATGGTCTACCTGTCGATCTCGCCAAACACGACGTCAAGTGACCCGATGATCGCGCAGACATCTGCCAGCATATGCCGTCTGGTCAACACATCGGTCGCTTGCAGAAATGCAAAGCCTGTCGCTCGAATCTTGCAACGATATGGCCGGTTGGTGCCGTCCGCGACCAGATAGACGCCGAATTCGCCCTTCGGACTTTCGACGACGGTGTAGGTGGCGCCGGCCGGCACGTGATAGCCCTCGGTATAGAGCTTGAAGTGATGGATGAGCGCTTCCATCGATCGCTTCATCTCCGCGCGCGTCGGGGGAGAGAATTTGTGGTCCTGCACCTTTATCGGCCCCGGCTTCATTTTCGCCAGTGACTGATTGATGATTTTCAGACTTTCCCGCATCTCGTAGATGCGCATCAGATAGCGGTCGTAACAATCACCGTTGCGCCCGACAACGATCTGGAAATCGACTTCGGCGTATTTGTCATACGGCTGCGCCCGACGCAGATCCCAGGGAACGCCCGAGGCCCGCAACGGCGGCCCGGTAAATCCCCAGGCCAGGGCCTGTTCGGCTGAGAACACGCCGATATCGACCGTGCGCTGCTTCCAGATCCGGTTGTTGGTCAGCAGCTCTTCCAGCTCGTCGATGAACTTTGGAAAAGTCTCGGCCCAGGCTGCAATCTTGTCCGTCAGCCCGGCCGGCAGATCCCGCGACACGCCACCCGGCCGAAAGTAGTTCGCGTGCATCCGAGCGCCCGAGGCGGCCTCGTGGAACTCCATCAGCTTCTCACGCTCTTCGAAGCCCCAGAGGATTGGCGTAATCGCACCGACATCCAGAATGTAAGTCGTAAGATTGAGCAGATGATTCAGTACCCGAGTGATCTCGGCGAACAGCACTCTGATCCACTGCGCGCGATCCGGCGCCGTGACGCCCAGCAATTTCTCGACCGCCAGCGCGTACGCGTGCTCCTCGCACATCGGAGAAACGTAGTCGAGGCGGTCGAAATAGGGCACCGCCTGCATATAGGTCTTGTATTCGATCAGCTTCTCGGTGCCGCGATGCAGCAGCCCGATATGCGGATCGGCGCGTTCGACGATCTCACCATCCAGTTCAAGGATCAGCCGCAACACACCATGGGCGGCCGGATGCTGCGGACCGAAATTGATCGAATGAGTATCGATCTCGAACGTCTTGGCGGAGGGTGCGATGCCCGTTGTTTCGCTCATGTCTAGCCTTTCGCCGGATCTGTCTTCACCTGGTCGGCGGCGCGCTCGGTGAATACCTTTTCGTCGCCCGGCAAAGTGGTCATTGCTTCCCAGGGCGACAGGAAGTCGAAGGTCCGAAAATCCTGGGTCAGCCGCACCGGCTCATTGATCACCTGCTTGCGGTCCTCGTCGTAGCGGACCTCGACATAACCGGTCATGGGGAAATCCTTGCGCAGCGGATGTCCCTCGAACCCGTAATCCGTAAGGATGCGCCGCAGATCCGGCTGGCCCGAGAAAACGATGCCGAACAGGTCCCACGCCTCGCGTTCCCACCAGGTCACCACCGGCCACACCGTGTGTACCGACGGCACCGGTGTCGCCTCGTCGGTCGTGACGATCACGCGCACGCGCTGGTTCAATGTGACCGACAGCAGGTTATAGACGACATCGAAACGCTCCGTGCGTTCCGGCCAGTCGACGCCGCACAGGTCCATCATCTGTTCGAAAGCGAACCGAGGATCATCGCGCAAGGTTGTCATCACAGACAGCAACGAATCGCGGGCCGCATGCACAACCAGTTCGCCGCCTTCGATGCGGAATCCCGACACGGCCGGGATCGACGCGACTGCGTGGCCCAGCACTTCGAGCGCCGATGGCGGGGCCTCGGCCGGTGTCGGGTCCTCAGCCACGGAGGATCGTTCCCGTCCGGCGGATTTTCTTCTGCAACTGCATGATTCCGTAGACCAGCGCCTCGGCTGTCGGCGGGCAGCCTGGGACATAGATGTCCACTGGGACGACCCGGTCGCAGCCCCGGACGACCGAATAGGAATAATGGTAGTAGCCGCCGCCGTTGGCGCAGCTACCCATGCTGATGACCCAGCGCGGCTCCGACATCTGGTCGTAGACCTTGCGCAGCGCGGGCGCCATCTTGTTGGTCAACGTGCCGGCGACAATCATCACGTCGCTCTGGCGCGGAGAGGCACGTGGGATGACGCCCAGACGGTCAAGGTCGTACCGAGGCATGTAGGCATGCATCATCTCGATCGCGCAACAGGCCAGTCCGAAGGTCATCGGCCACAGGCTGCCAGTTCGCGCCCAGTTCACCACCTTGTCGAGGTTGGCGACGAGGAAGCCCTTGTCGGCGATTTCCCCGGTAATCCCCTTGATGACGGCATCCTGCTCGAGACCGGGCGGCACATGATCCCGGTTCCAGGCCAGCGCAGTCGCATCGCTCATATTGCCACTCCCACTCTGCATCAACCCCAGTGTGCGTCGGTCCCAAGCGCACTGGCGGTTACTCCCACTCGAGGGCGCCTTTGCACCACTCGTAGATAAATCCGACGGTGAGTACGCCAAGGAACGCGATCATTGACCAGAAGCCGAATGCGCCAATTCCCTTGAGGGCGACGGCCCACGGGAACAGGAATGCAATCTCCAGATCGAATATTATAAAGAGAATGGCGACAAGGTAGTACCGCACGTCGAACCGGCGGCGCGCATCGTCGAATGCCTCGAAGCCACACTCATAGGCTGACAGTTTTTCGGGGTATGGTTTCTGGCGGGCGGCGACCAGTGAGCCGGTCACCATGGCGAGAGCGATGCCGCCCGCGATCACGAGGAACACCAGGATCGGCAAGTATCCAAAGAGAACTGGCTGCATGACAGGTCCACGCTAAGTCGGGCGGCTGGAAGCGCGGCGAAAACAAGCCAAGCGCCAGTGGCGCCAGCCTGCCCCTCCCGCGATGAAGCAAGACAGGACATAGACCCATACAGTCGCAACCGCCATAGGGGGGGGCAGAAATCAACCCAAACCGCGATGACAAGTATGATGGGTTACGGCCAACCGCTGCTGGCGCGAGTGACGGGGCTCGAACCCGCGACCTCCGGCGTGACAGGCCGGCGCTCTAACCAACTGAGCTACACCCGCAGCGGCAGGGGGGAGCCTTTAGGCTGGGTGCCAATTTACGTCAAGGACCAAGAAGAGATTCCCGCGATGGCTGCTGGAGTGACGCGGCCCGTCCTGCAACGGGTCATCCAGGCTGAGGAATTCGCCGACGTCAACGTGACGGAAACCGGTACCAGCGGCGACTGGTGGTACCGGTGTGTGCGCTGCAATCATATTTAACGACTGGTGGGCGGTGACGGATTCGAACCGCCGGCCCTCTCGGTGTAAACGAGACGCTCTACCGCTGAGCTAACCGCCCTTTATTCGATGGCATGACGTGTGCCGGGGAGGTGTGATCATGCTGAGGTGTCGAAGTGTGATGGCCCGATCAGCCCACAGAGTCCTTCAGGCCCTTGCCCGCCTTGAACCGAACGGTGGTGGACTCGGGGATCGACATCTCTTCGCCGGTGCGCGGATTGCGGCCCGTGCTGGCCTTGCGAACGGCCGCGACGAAGGTGCCGAAGCCGACCAGCCGGACCTCTTCCTTCTTCTTCAGGGCTCCGCTGATGGCGCCGAACACGGCATCGACGACTTCACCCGCCTTGGCGCGTGAGAGGTCGGTTCCGTCAGCCACCGCTGCGACGAGGTCCATTTTGTTCACGGCGTTTCCCTCTCGATGTGGAAAATGGTTCGAATCGGGGTGCCCAGGCATGGTCCCCGGAAGAGCGCCGGACACTACTGGCGTGTTTTCCGCCTCGTCAATGCTCAGAGCGCGGATTCATGGGGAAAACCGGCCTTTCCAGCGGTCTTAGGGGCACAGCGGCGCGGAGGGCCCCGCCGTCCCAGGGCCAAGTCCCGGAACTAATGGGATCAAAGGGCCGCCGGCCCTTTGCGGGTAAGGGCAGAGCCCGGGGCTTTTTCCCACCCCGGGCTCCGACCAGCTTCAGTGTGGCAGCGACGCCTGCGCCGGCTGGGCCGTTGCCGCTGGAACCGGCGGATCGGGCGGCTCCTCCCACTCGATCGCCACCGGGCGTCGCGCCAGGGCCTGAGCGATGACCTCGTCCACGTCGGCAACGGGAATCAGCTTCAGGTGCTTCTTCACGTTGTCCGGGATTTCGGCCAGGTCCTTCTCGTTCTCCTTGGGGATGAAGACCGTGGTGATACCCGCCCGCAGCGCCGCCAGCAGTTTTTCCTTCAGTCCGCCAATCGGCAGGATGCGGCCGCGCAGGGTGATCTCGCCTGTCATTGCCACGTCCCGCCGCACCGGAATGCCGGTCAGGATCGACACGATCGACGTCGCCATCGCCACGCCGGCGGATGGACCGTCTTTCGGAGTCGCACCCTCAGGGACGTGGACGTGGATGTCGCGCTTTTCGAACAGCGTCGGCTTGATGCCGAACCGCAGCGAGCGGCTGCGCACATAGCTCAACGCGGCTGAGACGCTTTCCTGCATGACGTCGCCCAGCTTGCCGGTCTGTTTGACGTTGCCCTTGCCGGGCAGCAGCACCGACTCGATGGTCAGGATCTCGCCACCCACTTCGGTCCAGGCAAGGCCAGTGACGACACCGACCATGTCTTCGGCTTCCGTCTCGCCGAAGCGGAACTTTTTCACCCCGGCGAACTTTTCCAGGTTCTTCCGGGTGACCGCGACCTTGGCCATCTTCTTGGTCACGATCTCCTTGACCGACTTGCGAGCCAGATTGGCGATTTCACGCTCCAGATTGCGCACGCCGGCTTCACGCGAGTAGTACCGGATCAGGTCGCGCACAGCGTCTTCACTGATGCTCCACTCTTCCTTCTTCAGACCGTGCGCCTCACCCTGCTTGTTGATCAGGTGGCGTTTGGCGATCTCGACCTTCTCGTCCTCGGTGTAGCCGGGAATGCGGATGATCTCCATACGGTCCAGCAGCGGCTGCGGCATGCGCAGGCTGTTGGCCGTGGTGACGAACATCACATCCGAGAGATCGTAATCGACCTCCAGGTAGTGATCCGCGAACGTCGAGTTCTGTTCGGGATCGAGCACTTCGAGCAGCGCCGACGACGGATCGCCGCGCCAGTCCTGTCCCAGCTTGTCCACCTCGTCCAGCAGGAACAGCGGATTGGAGGTCTTGGCCTTCTTCATGCCCTGGATGACCTTGCCCGGCATCGAGCCGATATAGGTCCGCCGATGGCCTCTCACCTCGGCCTCGTCACGCACGCCGCCCAGCGACATACGGACAAAGTTACGCCCCGTCGCCTTGGCGATGGATTTCCCCAGCGACGTCTTGCCGACACCCGGGGGCCCGACGAGGCACAGGATCGGGCCCCGGACCTTCGGGCTGCGGGCCTGCACGGCCAGGTACTCGATGATGCGTTCTTTAACTTTGTCCAGGCCATAATGGTCGGATTCGAGCACCTTCTCCGCCGCGACCACGTCGTTGTTGATCTTGCTGCGTTTCTTCCAGGGGATCGATAACATCCAATCCAGGTAGTTGCGCACCACCGTGGCTTCCGCGCTCATCGGGCTCATGGTGCGCAGCTTCTTCAGCTCCGCCGTCGCCTTCTCCCGCGCCTCCTTGGAGAACTTTGTCTTCTTGATCCGGCCTTCGAGTTCGGCATTCTCGTCCTTGCCGTCCTCGCCCTCGCCGAGTTCCTTCTGAATCGCCTTGAGCTGCTCGTTCAGGTAGTACTCGCGCTGGGTCTTCTCCATCTGCCGCTTCACGCGGTTGCGGATGCGCTTTTCGACCTGGAGAACACCAATTTCGGACTCCATGTGGCCGAACACGCGTTCCAGACGCTCGCTGATCTTGGCGATTTCCAGCAGATCCTGCTTTTCCGGGATCTTCAGGTTCAGGTGGCTGGCGACGGTGTCGGCCAGTTTCGACGGCTCCTCGATCTGGTTCAGCGAAACCAGAACCTCCGGTGCGATCTTCTTGTTGAGCTTGATGTACTGCTCAAACTGCGAGACGACCGTGCGGCCCAGTGCCTCAAGGTCCTTCTTCTCGCCGGCCAGGTCCGGCATCGCTTCGGTGACCGCTTCGAAATACGCCTCGGTCTCCTTGAATTTCACGATTTTCGCCCGGCGGCCGCCTTCAACGAGCACCTTTACCGTGCCGTCCGGCAGCTTCAGAAGCTGGAGGATTGTCGACACCGTGCCGATGCGGAAGATGTCCTCCACCGAGGGGTCGTCCTGGGAGGCATTCTTCTGAGCGACCAGCAGGATCTGCTTGTCCTCCTTCATCACCGCTTCCAGCGCCCGGACCGATTTCTCCCGCCCGACAAACAGCGGGACGATCATGTGCGGGAACACCACGATATCGCGCAGCGGCAGCACCGCCATCAGGTCGCTTCCAGACTTGTCCGTTGCGCCTGGTCTTTCCGAAGGCCCTGGTTTGTCAGAGGGCCGATCCTGTTCCGTCATTTTTGACCTCCTTAAGGACAGTCAGCGTAGCTTTCCGCCCGACAGCGGCACGGAAAACGCTTTCATGGGTCTGTCACAACCCGCTCGACCCGATATGGCAACCGGACGGGGTGCCGCAAGCCCTTGAAACCCGCCCCCGCGCTGCCGCGAGCCGCATTCCTGAGTTGCGTGTCTGCTCAAGCGGTGTTTTCGGCCCGCTCCTTTCCATACAGATACAGCGGATTGGCTCTTACTTCGGCCACCTCGCGGTTGATGACGACCTCCTCCACACCGTCAAGGCCCGGCAGTTCGAACATAGTGGACAGCAGAATCTGCTCCATGATCGAGCGCAAACCGCGCGCGCCGGTCTTGCGGGCAATCGCCCGGGTAGCGACGGACTTCAGGGCGTCCTCGGTGAAGGACAGTTTCACGCCCTCCATCTCGAACAGCCGTCCGTACTGTTTCACCAAGGCGTTCTTCGGCTTGGTGAGGATTTCCATCAGCGCGCCCTCGTCGAGATCTTCCAGCGTCGCGACCACCGGCAGCCGGCCGATGAACTCCGGGATCAGTCCGAACTTGAGCAGGTCTTCCGGCTCGACCTCCCGGAGAATGGCACCCATCCGCCGCTCGTCCGGCGAGCGGACTTCGGCGCCGTAGCCGATGCCCGACCCTTTGCCACGCGCGCCGATGATCCGCTCAAGGCCCGAAAACGCGCCACCGCAGATGAACAGGATGTTTGTGGTGTCGACCTGGAGGAATTCCTGCTGCGGGTGCTTCCGCCCCCCCTGGGGCGGAACCGACGCAACGGTGCCTTCCATGATCTTCAGCAGCGCCTGCTGGACACCCTCACCGGACACATCCCGGGTGATCGATGGATTGTCCGACTTGCGTGATATTTTGTCCACCTCGTCGATGTAGACGATGCCGCGCTGCGCCCGTTCGACGTTGTAGTCGGCCGACTGCAGCAGCTTGAGGATGATGTTCTCGACATCCTCCCCCACGTAACCGGCCTCGGTCAGTGTGGTGGCGTCAGCCATCGTGAACGGCACGTCCAGGATGCGCGCCAAGGTCTGCGCCAACAGTGTCTTGCCCGATCCAGTTGGACCGACGAGCAGAATGTTGGATTTCGCGATCTCGACGTCGTTGTTCTTCTGCCCGTGCGCCAGGCGCTTGTAGTGGTTGTGCACGGCGACCGAGAGGACCCGTTTGGCGTGGTCCTGGCCGATTACGTAATCGTCCAGCACCTTGCAGATCTCCTTCGGAGTCGGAACCCCGTCACGGGACTTCACCAAGTGGGTCTTATGCTCCTCACGGATGATATCCATGCAAAGCTCGACGCACTCGTCGCAGATGAAGACCGTCGGACCGGCGATGAGTTTACGAACCTCGTGCTGCGACTTGCCGCAGAACGAGCAATAGAGGGTATTTTTCGAATCGCCGGACTTGCTCATGCGTACTCCTCCCCCAAAACAGGGGCACAATGGGGAATAATAACTCCCGACAGGCGGCAGGGACAAGAACCGCGGTAAGCCAAACCCTATGGACGCCGCAAATCATACGGCGAAAGGGGCAGCGGAGACCACATTGAATTGAAGTGTAACACGATTCCCAGGCGCCGATCCGGCGACTGGGCTGTTTGACCTGTGGATAACTCTGTCAGCCCTTCGACCCGTCGGACGATTCGACCAGTGGACGACTGTCCACGACCTCATCCACCAGACCGAAATCGCGGCTTTCCTCCGCCGACATGTAGGTGTCGCGCTCCAGCTTGCGCTCGATGGCTTCGATTGGCTGACCCGTGTGCTTGACATAGATCTCGTTCAGCCGCTTGCGCAGCGTCAGGATTTCCCGCGCCTGGATCTCGATGTCGGTGGCCTGGCCCTGCGCGCCGCCGGACGGCTGGTGCACCATGACACGGGCATTCGGCAGGGCGTAGCGCTTGCCCTTGGCGCCGGCGGTCAGCAGCAGGCTGCCCATGGACGCCGCCTGGCCGATGCACACGGTGCTGACCGGACTGCGGATGTACTGCATGGTGTCGTAGATGGCGAGGCCAGCGGACACGACGCCGCCCGGGCTGTTGATATAGAAGGAGATGTCCTTCGCCGGGTTTTCGGACTCCAGGAACAGAAGCTGCGCGCAAATCAGCGCGCTGACCTGGTCATAAACCGCACCGGTGAGGAAAATGATGCGTTCCTTCAACAGGCGCGAATAGATATCGAACGCCCGTTCGCCGCGGGCGGTCTGTTCGACCACCATCGGCACCAGGTTGTTGCCGTATACTTCGACAGGGTCGCGGTCCCGCATCGTGATCACCTAAGGTTCCAGGGTCGAACAAACTAGCCGAAACTAGATATGGACGCCAACCGGAAATTACAGCAACCCGGATGAACGGCCAGCGACCAAGTATGGCACAACCCGGCCGGCCCGGTGTCATCAACTTGCAATTATTCCGATACAGGCATATTCGCCGCAAGCCAGTTGTCTAAACCGCCGCCTCCGTTTCCGTTTCCGTGGCCAGTTCCTCGGGGGTCACGACCGCGTCGGTGATCCTGGCCAACTCCAGCACGAAATCGACGACTTTTTCCTCCAGCAGGCGGCCGCGGACGCCGTCGTTGAGCTGCGGATATTTCCGGAAGAATTCCAGCATCTGCGCCTCCTGCCCCGGGTACTGCATCGCGCGCTGATACAGCGCCCGGTTCAGTTCCTGTTCGGTGACGGCAATATTGTTGACCCGGCCGATTTCGGCCAGCAACAGGCCGAGCCGCACGCGCCGTTCGGCAATCGCCCGGTATTCGGCCTTCAGCGTGTCGTCGTCCTTGGCCTTGTCTTCCTCGTCCTGGGTGCCCGCCTTGCGAGCGGCCTCCAACTCCTGCCAGATGCGATCGAACTCCTGATCGGCGATCGACGCCGGGACCGGAAAAGCGGCCTGGCCGCCCAAGGCATCGAGCAGCGCCTTCTTCAGCCGGATCCGCGACATACCGTCGTATTCCTGCTGCTGGCGGCTGGTGATCATCTCTCGCACCGCGGCCAGATCGTCGGCACCGAGCTTCTTGGCGAGGTCGTCATCGATCGGCGGGATGGTCTGTGTGCTGAGCTGTTTTACGGTTATTTCGAACGTTGCCGCTTTGCCGGCCAGGTCCGCCTTACTGTAATTTTCTGGGAAGGTGGCGTTGATCGTCGGGGTTTCGCCCGGACGCGCACCTTCAAGCTGTTCCGCGAAACCGGGGATGAAGCCGCTGGCGCCGATTTCGACCGGAATATCCTTGCCCTTGCCGCCTTCGAACGGCACGCCGTCGATCTTGCCCTCGTAGTCGATCGTCAGAACCTCGCCGGCTGCCGCGCCGTAGCCGCGGGCCTCGATCGTTTCCGCCGGGATCGGCTCGAGCGTATGGTTGAACCGCGCGATCCGCTCGAGCGCCTTGTCGACCTCCTCGGGGGCGACCTCGGCCTTCATCCGGGTCAGTTCAATGCTGCTGAAATCCGGCAGGACGATGTCGGGCAGCAGTTCCAGCGCGACGGTGAATTCGAGATCGCTGGCCAAGGCCTCCGGGTTCGCGGTTACGACATCCACCTTGGGCTGCTGTGCCGGACGCAGGCCACGCTCGCTCAAAACCTTCTGCGTGGCTTCGGAAACTGATTCTTCCAGCACCTCGGCCGACACGGCGGGGCCGAAGCGTTGCTTGACGATCGGAAATGGCACCTTGCCCGGCCGAAACCCCGGCAAACGAAGCGTTTTGCCGAGCGTCGTCAAACGCGCGGTCCGGCGCGATTCCAGATCGGCGACCGGCAGGACCACCGTGTAATTGCGCTTCAGACCGTCGGAGAGCGTCTCGGTAACGTTCATTGTCCCAGCCATTCCTCTCAAATCTTGTTAAAGCCCAGCGACCCCCGGCAGGGCATCAACCCCGGGGCCGTTGGCATGGGCATGGTGCGGGCGAAGGGACTTGAACCCCCACGGCTTTCGCCACCAGAACCTAAATCTGGCGTGTCTACCATTTCACCACGCCCGCACGCCAAGGCCCGGTTCCGGGCTGACGAGACCCGGACGAGGCGCTTTACCCCAGGCACCGTGGCGCCACAAGCTGGAGGATCGACCTCCGGTGCAAGCGGACCGCCTGAGGTGTCGGCGGCTGCGATTCTGCCGGGGATCTCATCACTGGGTGTCCCGGAAGCACTGCACCGCAAAAGGCACCGGGATGCATACCACCCATGCGAATCGGCCTTTTGTGTAAAAACTCCGCAGGATGTAAATCTACCGACAAGTAATTTGGTGCGGGTACGCAGTCTTCGGTGCGATCCATGGCGCGTTGACGGCGACGGGACATCATTAACAGACAGGGGTCGAACGATGGGTACAGCCAAGAGCAGTAATGGAACTTCCAAGCCAAAGCTGAAGGCTAGTCCCACCGTGACTGACCCGTTTTCCGGCGCCGCGCCGCGTGACTACAACATCGCGGCGGTCGACCGGACGCTCGATCTGCTGGAGGCGCTTTCGCGGCTCGGCCCGGCGACGCTGGCTGCGCTGGCTGAAAGTGCCGGTTGTACCCGAACCGCGGCCTTCCGTTTGTTGCGGACCCTGCAGGCGCGCGGTTTCACGATCCAGGACGAGGCTCGCGGTCTCTGGCGCCTGGGCGCACGATGGAGCGCGCTGGGCAGAGCCGCCTCGGAACAAGGCGCGTTGGCGGCGACGGCGATGCCGTTCCTGTCCGCACTCGGCAAGGCGACCGGGGAAAATGTCTACCTGCGTGTTCGCGACGGCATGGAGAGCGAGACCGTCGCCATCTACCAGACCGATCCGACCATTCGGATGTATTCCGAGGTCGGCAAGCGTGGCCCTCTGCACGCCGGCAGCAGCCGCATCCTGCTCGCCTTCGCGCCCGAATCAGTTCAGACTCAACTGCTTGCGCAGCGTCTGAACCGGTATACGCCGGCGACCCGTGTCGACGCGACCTGGATCGCTGCCGACCTGCAGCGCATCCGCACACGGGGATACCTGGTTACCTCGGATGAAGTCGTTGCCGGCGCCGTCGGCATCGCAGCTCCTGTGCGCGACGCCGCCGGTTCGGTGGTTGCGGTTCTCTATATCAGTTCGCCTTCGATGCGGATGCGTCCACCCCGCCCGCGCAACCTGCTTCCCCAGGTGATCGATGCCGCGGCGAAGCTGTCGCAGGCACTCGGTGCCGCGAGCACGCCCGCGCAGCCCAGCCTGCTGCGGGACAATGCCACGCCGGCTGGCTGGCCGCTGAACGGCGGCATGCTGACGTCGTCGCGCCCGCACACGATCTTCCGGTAGCGGCCGGAAACCTGCTTTCATTAAACCTGCGCACCGATCCGGTACAACGTGGTCCTCAGCCACGTCAGTCCCGGATCGCCCGCTTTCTGACGAGACCACAGCATCGACATGCGCCAAGGCGGCAAAGCGACCGGCGCATCGTAAACCGTCAGCGGTGCGGCCTGCGCGAACAACCGCCCCGCCCTGGCCCCGACCGTCGCGATCAGATTACTGCTGGGCAGCACGGATCGCACGACCAGAACATGCGGGACCGTGAGCGCGACGCGGCGTGCAAGCCCCAGTCTCGCAAGCGCCTCGTCGACGGCCCCGATCTGATCTCCCCGTTCGGTCACCAGCACATGCGGCAGAGCGACGAAGGCTTCGAGCGACAGGCCGTTGCATAAATCGGGATGATTCTGCCGTGCGACGCAGACGAATCTTTCGTCGAACAGGGGCTTCAAACCAAGCCTCTTCGGCGGATCAGGGAACACCCCCAGCGCCAGGTCGAGGCGGTCGGTATCCAGAAGTTCGAAGGTGACGTCCTTTTCGACAAAGCGAAACCGCAGGTCTACCGAGGGCGCTTCTTCGGCCAGAAACGCCGCCAGACGCGGGAGAATGACCATCGTGGCGTAGTCGCCGCCACTGACCTGAAAGACGCGCCGCGAATTTCTCGGGTTGAAGGGCGCTTGCGGCTCCAGCGCCGTTCGGAGCTGGGCCAATGCCTGGCTGACCTGCGCCTCGAGCTGTATCGCTCGCACGGTCGGCAGCATGTCCCTGCCCGATCGGACGAACAACTCGTCGTCAAAAAGCGACCGAAGCCGCCCCAGGGTGCCGCTCATCGCGGGCTGGCTCACGCCCATGCGGGTCGCGGCCGCGGACACGCTGCGCGCAGCCATCAGCGCCTCGAACGCCACCATCAGATTGAGGTCGATCCGCTGCAAATCCATCGGGCCAATATACGATATCTGCCCGGATTATTGGAAATGCCGCAAGGGACGATGCACCTTGGCGACGACGCACCTACCAGCAATAGCCAGGATTGCAATCGTGACAAACAATGTCCCAGATCCCGAAACCGACCTCGAGCGAAACACCCGCCTGGTCATCGGCCACTTCGAAGACTTCGTGAACAGAAAGGACCTCGGCGCCATCGATCGCAATGCGACGGCTGACTTCCTGGACCATGACGGGCCGGGTGGAAAGGTGGTTGATCGAGCGGCCGACCGGGCCATGACGGCGGGAATGCAGGATCTCTTTCCCGACCTGCGGGTAGAGGTGAAGGACTCCGTTGCTCAAGGCGACAAGGTGGTCGTGCGCAATCTGTGGACCGGCACGAACGCCAAGACCGGCCAGCGCATGGAGTGCCATGGATTCGTGATGTGGCGGATCGCGGGCGGCAAGATCGCGGAGCGGTGGGCGACAGTCACGCCGATGCATGAGGCCACCGCGCGGGCCCTCGGCTGGTAGGCATAGGGGCGACGGCGGCGAGCGAACCGTGGAAAGTGTCAGTTCATTGTGTCCGAGCCAGGGCCGGACAGTTCCGCAGCCAGAAAAGGGAGGTGCTTCAAATGGATGTTCCAACTCGCGAAAACGCCGCTGTCCTGTTTCTCGATCTGCAGGATGAGATCGTCAAAAACGGCCACACATTGCCGGTCGAACGGCTCATGCGGACAGCCGGCGCGCTTGCTAAGCTGTGTGCGCTGCACAAGCTTCCGACGTTCTTGTCAGCCGTTCCGCCGGGTGGCGCTTTCCTCGATGCCGTGCTGGCTCCGTTGGGGGATCCGCAACCCCGCATGAGAACTCAGACAACAGCCTTTTCCGACGCCGGGCTTGTCGATTCCTTGCGCGCGAGTGGGCGGCGCGTGGTCATCCTGGCCGGCGTTGCGAGCGAAATCGTCGTGCAGCGCACCGCCCTTGATGCGATCGCTGCTGGGTTCGAGGTGCATGTCGCGGTCGATGCCTGCGGGGGGATCGACGCACGGACCGAGGACGCCGCGTGGCGGCGTATTGGTCTGGCCGGGGGTGTCACCACGTCGGTCACAACCTTCGCCGCGGAACTAACCGGCGACTTTTCGACCGAACTCGGTGGCGCCACGCTCGGCATTGTCTACGAAACCCTTGGCGGTTGACGCATGATCGATTTTCACCTGCCCGGCGGCGACTGCCGCGGTGCCTGATCGTTGCCGGCAGCTCAACGATGGGCGCGGCCGTTGCGCCAAGCTCACGTCCCGATGCCGCAGCTTTGGTGAGAATGCCATTGGTTGGCGGGCCCTTTCCCCGAGGGGCTGTTTGCTTCGGCTAACGCAGGCCTTCGCAGAATGTCTGGATGCGCCTTAGCCCTTCGAGCAACTCGTCGTCCGCCGTGGCCGTGCTGATGCGCAGGAACGGGCTCATGTAATAGGCGGCGCCGTGCACCGTGGCGACGAAGTTCTCCTCCAGTAGCGCGAGGCAGACGTCCTCGTCGGTGTTCAGCGTGCGGCCGCCGGTGGTCGTCTTGCCGAGGCAGCCGGCAACGTTCGGGAAGACATAGAACGCGCCTTCGGGCTTGTGACAGCTGATACCCTTCGTCGCGTTCAGCATCTCCACCGCGAGATCGCGGCGCCTCTGGTATGCCTCGATCTGCACATTGACGCCGTCCTGTGGTCCGTCCAGCGCCGCCGCCGCCGCTGCCTGCCCCACGGTCGAGATGCCGGCCGTCGCCTGACCCTGCATCACGGTCATCGCCTTGATCAGCGGCTTCGGGCCACCCGCGAAACCGACCCGCCAGCCCGTCATCGCATAGGTCTTCGAAACACCCGAGACCGTCAGCGTCCGCTCCTTCAGGTCTGGCGCCACCTGAGCGAAGGTCGCGGGCTGGAAACCATCGAACACCAGATGCTCATACATGTCGTCCGACAGCACCCAGACATGCGGGTGCCTGCGCATCACGGCGGCGATCTCGGCAATCTCGGCCGGTGAGCAGCAGGCGCCGGTGGGGTTGTTGGGGTTATTCAGGATCAGCCATTTGGTGCGCGGCGTGATGGCCGCTTCTATATCCTCGGCGCGCGGCTTGAAGCCGTTGTTCTGCGGGCAGTTCACCAGGACCGGCACGCCCTCGCACAACTGCACCATCTGTGCATAGGCGATCCACGACGGCACGGGGATGATCACCTCGTCACCCGG
>JBEKLE010000048.1:0-23675 GCA_050010355.1 Rhodopila sp.
GAGATCGCCGCAACGTCGGTGAATCGACGTCGCTTCCCCGAGTTTCGTTTGGCCAGCCCATATTTGGCCCTGGACGGCGATTAGGACTGGAGATTGTGGAGATTGCCGCGGTATGCTCGTATTTGGCAGGCGCCACCGACAGCTGACCGCGCCGTGAGCGACGCTCGTGGTGATTCGGCTAAATGGCTCAAGGTCGCGATTGATGAGCGCGCCGGAACGCCGTGCACGTGTGAGGATCAAATATCCGCGAGATGATGGGGGCTTAGGCGTCGCGCAAGTTTTACATGCTGACAATATATCGTGACTCGCCCAGCTTGACACGGACTCCGCCAATCGGCTGCCTTGTTTCACTAGACTAGGACAGCATTTCGACATTTACAGCAGGTGCGCCGTTATCGTGGGAGCATTTGATAGTCACTTCGGCCCACCGAGTCGCGACTGCTACCCGCGCCGTGGGTTGGATTAGCGATTCAGTCGATCGATTGGGCTTTCCAGCGACGACATGCCTGTTCGCAACCTCGCAACATACCGACCCTGGCACCAGACGCTGCATCGCCCTTCGGTCGGAGTTGACGCCGACCGGTTTGCGCGCGGGCGTGGCGGCTGATCGAGAAATCAATAAGATATCAATCGGCCGGCCATCGGCACCGAAGCGTCAATCTTCGGCCGGCTGGTTTTATACCAAGACGAGGCTCACGGATCGAGACGCATTCGACGTTCCTTTGCTGTTTGCCGATCGCCTTGAACGGTATTTCACATTGTCTTCAGCGCTTTGGACGAGACCGCCATGCGACCATTCCGCCTCGCAGGACAGCGATGTCGCTTCCGCCGGCGCGCCGCATCTGCTCAGCCGCCGCCGCCGAACGCCGGTCCGTGTGACAAACGAAGACCAGCGGCCGACGTTCACCTAGCAGACGACCCGCATGTGCGGGAAGTTCGTCCAAAGGGATATTTTGCGCCATGTCGATACGGCCCTGTGGCCCGCTGAATTCTCCCGGGCCGCGGACATCGATTACCAGGGGCGGTAAGGGGCCTTGAAGCAGCGTCGCAAGTTCGTCCGTTTCCAGCCATGCGACCGTTTCCAATGTCCTCCGCCTGAACAGTTTAGCCAGCAGACTCATCTCCCAACTGCCTTTCGTGTCGGCGATTTCGCCTGATCCAGACGACGCGGTAAGCTCAGGCCCCTTGAGACCATAGCCTGGAAGGATACAAGTGATGGACTTTGCATTCACCGAGGCGCAACAGCAAATCCGCGACGAAGTCCTGAAACTTTGCACACGGTTTAACGACACCTACTGGCTGGAGCGCGAGAACACCGCAACGTTCCCGCATGCCTTCTTCGACGCTATGGCAGCCGGTCAATGGCTGGGCATCGCGATGCCCGAAGCTTACGGCGGCGCCGGTCTCGGTATTACCGAAGCCGCAATCATGGCGCAGGCCGTGGCAGAGTCCGGCGCTGCGATGAGCGGCGCGAGCGCGATCCACATCAACATCTTTGGTCTGAACCCCGTGGTGGTCTACGGGACCGAGGCGCAAAAAGCCCGCATGCTCCCGCCGTTGATCGACGGCAAAGACAAATCGTGCTTCGGCGTGACTGAGCCCAACGCGGGTCTGAACACAACGGAAATCACCACAAGGGCCGACCTCTACGGCGACCATTATCGGATCAATGGAACGAAGATCTGGACGTCCACCGCACAGGTCGCCAACAAGATCCTGCTGTTGGCCAGAACGACCCCATTGGACAAGGTCAAACGTAAATCGCAGGGGATGACTTTGTTTTACACCGACCTCGACAAGAGCCATGCGGAGGTCCGCCTGATCCACAAAATGGGCCGGCACGCCGTGGATTCAAACATGGTTTTCTTCGAGGATATGCCCGTGCCGGTCGAGGACCGCATTGGCGAGGAAGGCGAGGGATTCCGCGCATTGTTGCATGGCCTTAACCCCGAGCGTGTTTTGATCGCTGCCGAAGCCGTGGGTATCGGCCGCGCGGCGCTCGCGCGGGCGACCCGCTATGCGCGGGAGCGTGTGGTGTTCGGGCGCCCGATCGGGCAGAATCAGGGCATTCAGCACCCGTTGGCGAAGAACTGGGCGGAACTTGAAGCAGCCAACCTGCTGACGTTCAAGGCCGCATGGCTTTATGACACAGGTCGGGAATGCGGCGCCGAGGCAAACGCCGCAAAGTACCTCGCGGCCGAGGCGGGCTATCATGCCGCCGAGCAGGCAGTACTCACACATGGCGGCATGGGCTATGCCCAGGAGTACCATGTTGAACGTCTGTTTCGCGAAAGCATGCTGCCACGCATCGCGCCCGTCAGTCGCGAACTGATCCTGAGCTATCTCGCGGAGCGGGTCCTGGATCTTCCCAAATCGTACTAGTACACCCCAACGACGGAACCCAACGTATCGCCAATCGATCGGTTCAGGACGAGATCGGCAACATCGTCCAAACCCGTTTGTTGCCAGTTCAGGATGACCAATGCCGAACCGTTGCGCTTAGCCAACTCCGGGAAACCCGCCGCCGGATACACCACCAGCGACGACCCGATCGCAATGAACAAATCCGCCAGCAGGGTCTCCTTTTCCGCTCGCCGCATCGCGTCGACCGGCATCGACTGACCAAACGATATCGTCGCGGTCTTGACCCAACCGCCGCACGCGCAATGAGGAACGATCCGATCGGTCTCAAAGTCCACCTTTAGAGCTTCGATCTCGTAGCGCGTGCCGCAGTCCAGGCAATGAGCATAGGTGGTGTTGCCGTGCAGCTCGATGACCTTGTCGTCAGGAATGCCAGAGTCCTGATGCAGTCCATCGATGTTTTGCGTGATAACCACCGAAGCCTTACCGGTGCGGATAAGTTCCGCCACCGCCCGGTGACCACGGTTCGGTGTCGCTCTGCGGAGCACCGGCTCCATCGCGAAGCGCCGGCGCCAGGTTTCCCGCCGTGCATCGTCTGAGCGAATGAAGTCGGAGAAATCGATCGATGTCTGCTTGGTCCATACCCCACCGGGGCTGCGGAAGTCCGGGATGCCGGACTCCGTGCTGATACCCGCGCCCGTGAAAAGCACGATCCTGTCGGCCACCTCGATAAGGCCGGCAAGTTGTTTCAGGTCTCGTTCCATCGTCAGAATAGCTCCGAATCGTGGCCGGCATAGAAACTGACCGAAGACTTGGGTTTCGGGGCGGCTGTCAGATCAGCATCGGGCGGCCGGACATCCCAAGCGGCACCGACATCCTCGTCGTGTTCGACTGACGACTCTCGGCCCTGCAAGGCCCCAGGATAGCACTGTGATCGTAAGCGTCCACCGTGTCGGTGTGTTGCGCCGAATCGAACGCATCGGCAGTTCGGACAAGTTGCGGTAGAGCAAATATCCAGACGTTCGAAGCGGAAATGCATCGGTTCGCCGCTCAGGTCATGCCAGTGTCCGCCCGCTTTGAAACGGCGCCGCAAGCCGGTAGCCTGTCTCTGACAGCATTGGAGCCAAGATGATGACCGAGACGCGACAACTGCGGCTGGGGGCTTTCATGCGCCCGGTCAGTATCCATACCGCGTGGTGGCGCTACCCGGGTGCCTACCCGGACGCCAACTTCAACTTTCGACACATCGCCCGCTTCGCCCAGACCCTGGAACGTGGCAAATTCGACGCGTTCTTCATGGCTGATCATCTCGCCCTACTGAACATGCCGATGGATGCGTTGAAGCGCAGTGCGACCACCACATCCTTCGATCCGCTCACGCTTCTGCCGGCATTGGCAGTCATGACCGAGCGGCTCGGATTGATCGCCACGGCGTCGACGACTTTCAATGATCCCTACCATATTGCGCGAAAGTTCGCCTCGCTGGACCACATCAGCAATGGCCGTGCCGGCTGGAACCTTGTGACAACCTCCAACCCCGAGGCTGCCCGCAACTTCGGCCTGGAGGAACACGTCGAACACGGCGAACGCTACCGCACTGCACGCGAATTCTACGATGTCGTCACCGGTCTGTGGGATAGTTGGGCTGACGACGCCTTCATCCGCGACGTCGAGAACGGTATCTATTTCGACCCGGAGCGGATGCATGTTCTGAACCACAACGGCCTGCATTTTTCTGTCCGGGGACCGCTCAATATTGGCCGGCCGATCCAAGGCTGGCCCGTCATTGTCCAGGCCGGTGCGTCGGAGGCAGGACGCCAGATCGCCGCGGAAACCGCCGAGATGGTTTTCGCCGCCGGCGGCCCACTGATCGACGCCCAGCGCTTCTATGCCGACGTCAAAGGCCGCATGGAAGCCGTCGGCCGTAACCGCGACCACCTCAAGATCCTTCCCGGAGCATTGGCCGTTGTCGGCGAAACGGCGGCCGAGGCGCGACAAAAACGCGATCTCCTGGATAGCCTTGTGCATCCCGATAGCGGCATGGGTTCATTGTCCATTGCACTGGGTTGTGACGCGTCGCAATTCGACCTCGACGGCCCGCTCCCTGAGATACCGGAGACCAACCAAAGCAAGAGCGGCCGTCAGCGCGTAATCGACCGCGCGAAGCGTGACAACCTGACCGTGCGCCAACTCGCCCAGATCGCCGGCGGCTACGGCGGCCTCTCCTTCACGGGCACGCCGGAGATGATCGCCGATCAGATGGAGGAATGGCTCTTCACCGATGCCTGCGACGGTTTCAACGTCATGTTCCCCTATGTCCCCGGCGGCCTGCACGACTTCGTGGACAAGGTCGTCCCCGAGTTGCAGCGCCGCGGTCTTTTCCGGACGGAATATGAAGGCCGGACCTTGCGCGAGAACCTCGGCTTGCCAAGACCCGCCAACCGGTTCTTCCCTGACCGGTGAAGAGCCTCCTCTCGCTGCCAAGGCCGGAAGAATCCGCGGAACCTGCCCCGCTCCGTGGTACGCCGATACCCAGGATTGCGCCGGGGCCATGGCGGAGGGACTTACAAAGGAGTAACCACTCGGGCGTCTCTTCCAACGTATAGATCCACGAGGCCTGATGTCCGCAACACCCATGGCAGGCCTCCGCGTTCTCGAATTCAGCCACACTGTAATGGGTCCGACGGCAGGCCTGCTGTTCGCAGAACTCGGCGCCGACGTCATCAAGGTCGAACCGGCGCCCAAGGGCGACCATACGCGTGGCCTCGGCGGATTTGCGGCCGGCTTCTTCGCCGCCTTCAGCCGCAACAAGCGTAGTCTCGCGGTTGATCTCAAAACACCCGAAGGGCAGGCGGTTATTCACCGCCTCGTCCCGGCGGTCGATCTCGTGCTGGAAAACTACGGACCCGGCACAATGGAACGCCTGGGTTGCGGCTACGACCAGCTCGCACCATTGAACCCGCGACTGATCTACCTGGCGCTCAAAGGCTATCTCGCCGGTCCATACGAGCATCGGCCAGCCCTGGACGAGGTGGTCCAGTTTCAAACCGGACTCGCGTTCATGACTGGTCCGGTTGGTCAACCGCTCCGCGCAGGCGCCTCGGTCATAGATATCCTCGGTGCGGTATTCGGTGTCGTAGCGGCCCAGGCTGCGCTACGGGAGCGTGACCAAACCGGCAAAGGCCAGCGGGTCAGCAGCGCTCTTTTCGAGAGTGCCGCGTTCCTCATGAGCACCCACATGGCCGGCATGACCGCCACCGGCCTTGAGGCTAGGCCAATGCCGGCTCGTCGCGGCGCCTGGGCAATCTACGAAGTATTCAGAACGGCTGGTGAAGGTCAGTTGTTCATCGGTGTGACCTCCGATCAGCAATGGCTGCGCTTCATCGAGGAATTCTCGCTCCAGGAATTGGCGGCCGATCCACGCCTCGCCACCAACTTCATGCGGCTGCAGGAACGTAAATGGCTGATCCCGGCCCTTCAGGAAGTGCTTATCAAAATTCCTCAGCGAGAGGTCGAATCGCGCTGCGAGCGTGCCAACGTGTCCTGGGCTCGGGTTGGTCAGCCGGGTGATTTGTTCTCCGACCCCCATCTATTGGCGACGGGCGGCCTGCTGGACGTGTTCATCTCCCGCGTCGGTGGCAACGAAGGGAAGAAAGTCGGTCTGCCGGCGCTGCCGATCGAATTCGGGCCAAACCGGGACCGCCCGGGCATCAGAAGACAATCACCGCGAATCGGTGAACATTCGCTTGAAGTGCTGCTGGAAGCCGGGTACTCCGCCACGGAGGCCGCAAATTTGCTCCGCACCGGTGCCGTCGTCGCTTTGGACAAATGACGGCCGGCTAGCCCTTTTAGGCAGGCCGTTCCTGTTCGCGGCGAAACAGGCTATGAACATCGCATCGCGGTTTGCGATTCGTGTCGACAGTTCGCTCAACACCCTGGGGGCCATCATCACCAAACCACTTGTCCTGGCTGTTGCAAATCAGAAAGGCGGTGTCGGCAAGACAACGACCGCAATCAATCTCGCTACCGCGCTCGCTGTCGGTGGACTGCCTGTACTGCTGATCGACATGGACCCGCAGGGCAACGCCTCGACCGGCATGGGGATCGCCCGTTCGCAGCGGCATGGCGGCACATACAATCTGCTGATGGATGGCCAGCTCGGCGATGAGGCGGTTCGCTCGACTTCGGTCCCTAACTTGTCGCTGATCGCCTCCGACGCCGACTTGGCCGGTGCTGAAATCGAACTCGTCCCAGTGGCGAGGCGGGAGTTCCGTCTCAAATCCGCCATGGCCGACCTGCCGGAATTTGCAGCTTTCCGGGTGATTCTTCTCGATTGCCCGCCCGGTCTTGGTTTACTGACATTGAACGCACTGGTGGCGTCCGATGGGGTCATAGTGCCGCTGCAATGCGAGTTCTATGCGCTTGAGGGCATCAGCAGCCTCATGCATACGATTGAGGCCGTCCGCCGCCGATTCAACGCTCGGTTGCGGCTGAGCGGGATCCTACTAACGATGTTCGACCGTCGCAACAGCCTGTCAGGCCTGGTGGAAAAGGACGCCCGAGACCATTTCGGTGACTGGGTCTTCGACACGACAATCCCGCGGAACATTCGGGTCTCGGAAGCGCCCAGTCACGGCGTGCCGGTTATCCTTTATGACCCGAAATCGGTTGGCGCTCTGTCCTATACGGCCCTGGGGGCGGAGATTGTGAGGAAAGAGAAGGTCTTGATGCCGGAACAAGTGAGAGCCGATGGCTAGCAAGAGCACGCCACCACGGCTTGGGCGCGGATTGGCCGCGCTGTTGGGCGACGTCGAATTGCGTCCAGACACCGAACGAGGCACATCGGTGCGGGCGATCCCTATTGACCAGATCGACGCTAACCCGTTCCAGCCAAGATCGGATTTCAATGCGGATGAACTCGAGAGTCTCGCTGAATCGATCCGCGTCCAAGGGGTATTGCAGCCGATCCTGGTTCGATCCCATCCGACGGCGCAGGAGCGGTATCAGATCGTGGCCGGGGAACGGCGGTTCCGCGCGGCAATGCAGGCCGGCCTGACGGAAATTCCGTCGATCCTTCGGGACATGGACGACAGCGATGCCGCCGTGGTGGCCCTGGTCGAGAATCTCCAACGGCAGGACCTGAATGCGATTGAAGAGGCAGAGGGTTACCAACGTCTCCTCGTCGATTTTGGCCTTACCCACGAGGCACTCGGATTTGCGGTCAGTAAATCACGGAGCCACATCGGCAATACGATTCGCTTGCTCCGACTGCCGGAACCGGTAATCAAGGACGTGCGGTCCGGTTCGCTTTCGTCGGGTCATGCGCGGGCATTGATCAACGCGCCTAATCCGGAAGCTTTGGCCGATCAGGTGCTGAAGCGTGGCATGTCGGTGCGGCAGACGGAGCAACTGGTCAACAAGGCCGTCGCCGCCCGGGGTGCGCCGCGCCAGTCAACGGTGAAGAAGCTGGATGTCCTCGCGCTGGAACATCGGGTGAGCGAGGCGATTGGCTGTCGCGTCACGATCACCACTGCGCGCAAAGGCGGTGGCGAGATCTGCATTCAGTTCCGCGATCTTTATCAACTCGAGGAGTTGATAGGCCGATTTACCGCGGAACGGGAGCACGTTTCACTCGTGGGACAAAATTAGAACAACTTGCCCTGCAGGAAGCCGAGGGCAGGCAAAGGCCTCCAGGACCGCGGCAGGTCGGCTCGGCGAATCGGCTTGACCGTGTAGGATGGTGTTGGCTGACGGCTGTTGCGAAGGAAATTGGCGTAGGCATTAACTTGCTGCTCACGCCAGGCTTGGTCTGCCAGGGCTGCCAGCCGGCTGGTGAAAACCTCTGCGACCCGGGATGTGCGGCCAATCGAGGCGACCACGGCCCAGAGTATGTCGTCGCGGTAGCTGGTTAGACTGACGGGTTCCACCATGATCTAAAGGCTGGCTTCCCCCGCGCCGGAAGGCAAGTGTCTTTGATTGAGCGGCCCATAATCCAGCAGCCTGACCCGTCGTTGCGCTGTGGCCCTCGACGTCTCTCCCGCGCCGAGCGTAGCATCCCTTAACGCCAAAATGAGGAAATGCAATCGATGAGCGGAGAGAACTGCCTCGCTGGGCTAAGGATATTGGATCTGACCCAGTTCGAGGCCGGCCCGTCGTGCACTGAGGCGCTCGCCTGGATGGGCGCCGATGTCGTGAAGATCGAAAACCCAAAGGGTGGGGATCCGGGTCGTTCTTCTGGCGGCAAGGGCGACCACGATGCGTTCTATTTTCTGCAGTACAACGCCAACAAGCGCTCTGTGGCGGTCAACCTGAAAAATCCGCACGGCCTGGAACTGGTGAAGGAACTGGCTAAGACCGCGGATGTCATGATCGAGAACTTCGCCCCCGGCGCCATCGAGCGCCTCGGCCTGGGTTACGATGTGATCAGCGCGATCAACCCGGCCATCATTTTTTGTCAGGTTAAGGGCTTCGGGGCCGGCAGCCAGTACGAAAAGAACCTTGCGTTCGACATGATCGCACAGGCCTGCGGCGGCCTGATGTCGATCACCGGCGAAGAAGACGGACCGCCCTGCAAGCCTGGCGCAACGATCGGCGATACCGGT
Organism: Rhodopila sp.; assembly: GCA_050010355.1. Classification (GTDB taxonomy): domain Bacteria; phylum Pseudomonadota; class Alphaproteobacteria; order Acetobacterales; family Acetobacteraceae; genus Rhodopila. The sequence continues at coordinate 8,964 of JBEKLE010000048.1, forward strand.
ACCGGCATGTTGATGGCGGTCTCGATACTGGGCGCCTATGTCCGGCGTTTACGCACCGGGCAGGGCGAGCATCTGCAGGTGGCGATGCAAGACGCCATCCTGCATTATATTCGCAACGCTTTCGCTTATATGGAGCGGAGCGGCGGAAAGCCGGCTCCCCGCGCCGGCTCGAAGACGGTCGGGGGCGGCAATCCGCCGATCGGGGTGTATCCGTGCAAAGGCGGCGGACCGAACGACTATGTCTATATCTATACCAGTGCCGCCAACCCGGAACACTGGACCCGATTGCTGAAAGTCATGGGCCGCGAAGAGCTGATCGGCGATCCACGTTTCGCCAACCCGGCCGCCCGCACCGAACATCGGGAGGAGGTCGATCGGATCGTTTCGGAATGGACCATCCGCCACGACAAGCATACGGCTATGCAGTTGGTCGGAAGCGCCACGATTCCGGCGGGCGCGGTGCTCGACACGCGGGAACTGGCTGACGACGCGACGTTCCGGGAACGCGGCATCCGCCAGACCATGAAGCATCCCACGGTCGGCGATTACGTCATGAGCGGGTGGCCGGTCCGCTTCGGTGGCCGGCCACCCGAGGTCAAACCCGCCCCCCTGCTTGGCGAGCACGGCGAACAGGTCCTGTCCGATTGGCTGGGCTACGACGCTGCCCGGATCGCCGCTCTGCGAAACAACGAGGTTGTCGGCTGATGTCCTATCAATTTTGCTCCGTCCAGGACGAGGGCCGTCTGCGAATCGTCACCCTGAACCGGCCGGAGGTCCTGAATGCGCTCCACGCCGATGCCAATGACGAACTCGCCGCCGTGTGGGACGAGTTCGCCGCCAGGGACGACCTGTGGGTCGGCATCATAACCGGGGCGGGGCAGCAGGGATTCTCCGCTGGCAATGACCTGAAGGTGCAGGCCGGGGGCAAGCGGCGGCCCAACGGTCCGCGTGGCTTTGCAGGCATCTGCACCCGTTTTGATCTGACGAAGCCGTTGATAGCCGCGGTGAATGGCGTCGCCATGGGTGGCGGCTTCGAAACCGCTCTGGCATGCGACATCATCATCGCGGCGGAAAACGCGGTCTTCGCCCTGCCGGAACCGCGCGTCGGACTGATCGCGGGCGCCGGCGGCGTTCATCGTCTGCCGCGCTCTATCCCGATCAAAAAGGCAATGGGCATGATCCTGACCGGTCGCCGTGTACCGGCCCGGGAGGGGTTTGAGCTCGGTTTTGTAACCGAGGTCGTGCCCGAAGGTCAGGCCCTGGAAGCTGCCAAACGGTGGGCGGCGTTAATCCTGGAATGCTCGCCGAAAGCCGTGCGGGCGTCGAAGCAGGCGGCGTATCGCGGGATGGATGAAGCGACCCTCGAAGAGGCGATTCGCAAAATTTACACCGCACAGCAGGAAAACAGTCAGAGCCAGGATTATATCGAAGGGCCGAGAGCGTTTGCGGAAAAGCGCAAACCAAACTGGCGGAACCTGTAGGCAGGTAGCAATTGACGACACTCGGGACAATCTGGAACATCAAACCGGCGTGTCAAAGGATAGCGGGCAAATGAACATGACTGGGCTTTCTGGCTACAAGCGGATCGCATCGACCTGGATCGTGCTGCTGGTCACCAGCGGAATGTGCCTCAGCATCTTCTTTGCCTGCGTCACACCGTTTGCCGCTCTCGCGACATTGGCCGCTTTGAACCTCAGCCGACGCGAGGCACTTGCCGTTGTCGGCTTGGCGTGGCTGGCGAATCAGATCATTGGATACGCTTTCTTGAGTTATCCATGGAACTGGGGCAGCGTCGCGTGGGGCCTCGCCATCGGGCTTTCGTCCTCGATGGCCGTCCTGGCGGCGAGAGGGCTCTCCACAAGCCGCCCGGCTCCGCTGGCGGTAAGCCTGCCCTTCATGGCGGCCTTCGCAGCATTCGAATCTGGGCTCTATGTCGCTGGCCTGGTGCTGTCGGCAAGCGAAGGGGCGTTCAGCGCTTCGGTGGTTGGGCACGTGTTCCTGGTCAACGCCGCTTCGCTCTGCGGTCTGTTGGCGGTGTATCAGTTGGTGATGATGTCGGGGCTTATAGGCCGGAGAGACGAACTGGACCTCCCAAAGCTTGGGAGCGCGCTTTACAGGTAACTCGCACGCCCGGCCATGACACGTGGGGGTTGGGGCCCGCGGTCGGTCTCAGCCAACTCGCTGGTACTGGGGCGCCGCGTTATACCAACCAGCGATGACCACCGACTCTCTGTCGGCGCGTTCCCGTCATACCGACGACGGTCGGTATCCACGCCTTTCCCGCGACTAATCAGAGGTATGGAAGACGAGTCCGCGCCCGCCATGACGATGAGTGGAGGGACTCAGACGTCGAAACCACCGGTGCCGATGGGTGAATCCCAAGCGTCGTTCCGCTTTGACTGGGGGAAATCGGGGTTCGCGAGCGGCGAATCCTGTTGCTCTGTCAAGCGTGCTTCGAAGATCTGCCAAACCGCCGCTTCACGGTCTCCCGCATCGTCTGGAACACGACGTACAGCATCGGAATCAGGAACACGCCGATCGAGCTGGCAACGATCATCCCCGCGAAGACCGCGGTTCCCACCGCTCGACGGCTCAGCATGGCCGCCCCGGTTGCCCAGACGAGCGGGATCAGACCGAAGATAAACGCGATCGAGGTCATCAGTACGGCCCTGATCCGCATCCTTGCGCCCAGCGCGGCGGCTTCGCGGATCGGAAAACCCGTTTCCCGCGCCTCCTTGGCGAACTCGACGATCAGGATGCCGTTCTTCGCAGCCAACGCGATCAGCACCACCATCCCGATCTGGGCATAAAGATCCAGCGACAGTCCCGAGATCTGCAATCCCAGGAACGCACCCAGCACGCCCACGGTCACCGAGAGCAGCACCGGAATTGGGATCATCCAGCTTTCGTAAAGGGCGACCAGGAACAGGTAGGCGAACAGCACGGCCAGGGCGAGAATGTAGCCTGTTTGCCCCGACGCTTCGCGCTCCTGAAATGCTGTGCCTGTCCATTCATAGGTGTAACCGGGTGGCAGCGTCGTTCGCGAAAGTTGGTCCATCGCCACCAGGGCATCGCCGGACGAAACGCCAGCTTTCGGGCTGCCGTTTATCGTGACGCTTCGGTAGTTGTTGTAGCGGCTGATAACCTGAGGGCCGAGTTGAATCCGAACATTGGCGATCGAGCGGAAGGGAACCATCTCCCCGCGGCTGTTCCGGATATAGATCTTGTAGATCGCCGCCGGGTCGCTGCGGTCGAGCGCGTCGCCCTGGATGTTGACCTGCCAGGTGCGGCCGAACAGGTTGAAGTCATTAACATAGTAGCCGCCCAGCGTGGTCTGCAATGCGTTGAACACGTCGGCAATCGATAACCCCAGATCCTGCGCCTTCTCGCGGTCGATATCCAGCCAGATCGATGGGTTGGACGCAGTAAAGGTGGAGAACACGCGATTCAACAAGGGGTCCCGATTGGACGCCGCTATCATGCCCTGCATGACGCTCGCCATATCCTCGGGGGGGCGGCCTTCCAGGTTTTCCAACTGGTACTCAAAGCCGCCGCTTGTGGACAGGCCGATGATCGGCGGCAGGTTGAAAGGGAAGACGATCGCCGACCGGATCTGCTGGGCAGCCCCAAATATTTGCCCGATCACAGCACGCACGCCGTTGGCCGCACCGACCCGATCGTCGAACGGCTTCAGGCGTGTGACGAGGAATGCTGCGTTTGGCTGGTTGCCGCCGTCGAGCAAAGAAAATCCTACGATGGACAGAACAGCCTCGACCTGTGGCATGGGGCGGATCAATTTCTCGACCTCCTCCACGACACCGCGCGTCCGCTCGACCGACGCACCGTCTGGGAGTTGAACAACCGTGAAAATTGCCCCTTGGTCTTCCTCGGGCAGGAACCCTGTTGGCGTGATTCTTCCCAGCAGAACGATTCCGACGCCGGCGGCGGCGATGGCGAGCAATGACAGTGCGGCCAGCCGCAAGAGTCGGTTAACGACACTGGCGTATCCGTCCCTCACTTTGTCGATGCCTGTCAGCATCCAGCCGACGGGGCCGCGCGGGCGGCGGCCGTGACGCAGAAACAGGGCGCACAGGGCTGGCGACAGAGTGAGCGCGATGAGCGCCGACAGCAGCATAGAGATGCTGATCGTTACAGCGAATTGCCGGAACAGCGTGCCCGAGAGGCCTGGGATGAATGCGACCGGGACGAACACCGACAGCAGCACCAGAGAGATCGCTATAACCGGACCGGTGATCTGCGCCATTGCCTTCTTCGTCGCGTCCTGCGGCGACAGGTCGGGCTCTTCGGTCATGACGCGTTCGACGTTTTCCACCACCACGATCGCATCGTCCACAACGACGCCGATCCCCAGCACCATGGCGAGCAGCGAGATCGTGTTGGCGGAGAAGCCAAATGCCAGCAGCGCCGCAAAGGTGCCGATCAGGCTGACGGGGATCGCCACCATCGGAATGATCGTCGCACGGATGCTGCCGAGGAAAACGAACACCACCCCGACGACGAGAGCGAAGGCAATCGCCAGTGTCTTCACGACCTCGCTGATTGTCGACGAAACGAACGAGCTGCTGTCGTAGAACACACGGGCCTTGATGCTCTCGGGGAACCGCACGGACAGAGCGTTCAATGCCGCGCTGACCCTGGCCGAGGTCTGCACCGCGTTCGCCCCCGGGGCGAGGTAGATGCCGATTGAAACCGCCGGATTGCCGTTCAGCCGGCTGAGTGTGTCGCTGTTTGCGGCCCCCAATTCGGTCCGCGCCACATCGTGAATACGAAGCACAGAGCCGTCCGCATTCGCTCGGATAACGATATCGCCAAACTGCTCGGGAGTCGTCAGCCTTCCCTGCGTCTGCAAATTGAGTTGGAACTGTGTCGCGTCGCTGGTCGGACGTGCACCAACGCGGCCGACCGCCGCCTGTACGTTTTGCGACTGGATGACGGCGATGATGTCGGCTGGCGCCAGGTTCAGCGCGACCAGCCGGTCCATATCGAACCAGATGCGCATCGAGTAATCCAGCCGCCCGAACAACGTGGTGTCACCGACGCCGGGCACGCGCGACAACCGGTCCAACACGTTGATGGTCACATAATTGCTGATGAACAGCGGGTCCTCCTTGCCACCCTCGCTGTAGAATTGCAGGAATTCAAGGATCGCGGCGGACTTTTTGCGCACGGTAAGCCCGTATCGCTGGACCTCGGGTGGCAGGCGCGCGATCGCCTGCTGGACGCGGTTGTTGACGTTGACGGTGTCGATGTCCGGATTTGTGCCCAACTCGAAACTGACGCTGAGCGAATAGCTGCCGTCGTTCGCGCTGTTGGACTTCATGTAGATCATCTTGTCTACGCCGACGACCGTGGCCTCAAGCGGTTGCGCGACCGTCTGTTCCACCACGGCGGCGGATGCGCCGGTGAATGTCGTCGATACAGTGACCTGCGGGGGGACGATATCGGGGAACTGAGAGACCGGAATGCGCAGCAACGACAGGGTGCCTGCGAGAGTCAGAAGGATCGCGATGACGATCGCGAGCCTCGGCCGGTCGACAAAGACCCCAGAGATCATTCTACGACTTTCCCGCGCTTGGAGGTTCCGGCGGCGGCGGGCTGGCCGGCCCGGGGCTGACGACAATGCCGGGTCGAACGCGCTGGATACCGTCGGTGACAACCATCTCGCCCTCGTTAAGTCCGCCGGCCACGACGGCGGTAGCGGGCGTGGACTGTCCCAACGCGATGCGGCGTTGTTCCACCTTGTTGTCGCTGCCGACCACATAGACGTAGTCGCCCTGCTGGTCGGACAGCACCGACTTGCGCGGAATACCGAGCGCCAGGACCGGCTGGATGCCTTCAACCAGCACCGTTACGAAGGCGCCGTCCACCAACGACCGCTCCACCGGTTGCCCAGGATCGGCCTGGCCACGCACCGGATTGGCGATCTGGGCACGCAGCAGAATGGTGTCCGTCGTCGCAGACACGGTGGGCTCGACGTAGTCGATCTTTCCGTCGCGATCATACAGCGAACCGTCGGGCAGACGCAGTTTGACGACAACCGCCCGCAAGCCACCCTTATCGGCATACCGCTTCTGCAGTTCCGTAAGCGCCCGGGATGCCACCGGGAAAAGCACATACATCGGATCCTGGCTCACGATGGATGCGAGCTGTCCCGAACTCGGCGACACAACGTTGCCGACGGTAATGCTCGTCCGGCTGATCTTGCCGGCGACCGGCGCATGAATTTCGGTGTAGTCCAGATTGATCTGCGCCGCCTTCAACTGAGCCTGTGCCGAGAGGACTTGCGCCGCCAGTGACCGCTCGTTGGCAACAGCATCATCGACATTGGATCGCTGTCCGGCCGGCGTGCTCAGGAGCGATTGGGCGCGCGCGAGCTGGATATTGGCGTTCGCCAGCCGGGCGCTGGTGTCGGCGACCGCGGCTTCCTGCTGCTGGACCGCGGCCTCGAACGGCGCGCGCTCGAGCCGGTAGAGAAGATCGCCCTGCTTGACCTCGGTGCCCTCGACAAATAGGCGTTGGTCCAGAAACGCAGTCACTCGCGCGGTCAAAGCGACCCGTTCGATCGCCTGCACACGGCCAACGAATTCTGACGTCTCCGTGATCGCGGTCTGCTGTGCCCGGACGACGCCGACCGACGGCGGCCCCCCGGGCGCCTGGGCGTGAGCGGCCGATGCCACCCATAGCATGAACGCAAGCGACGGGTAGCCGGTAAAGCGCATCAGGTGAAGTCTCCGTTCCGGGGCGCCTGCTGCGGCACAACACTAGAGTTAAATCAATGTAGGGTTTCGGCAATAGGACGTTCAAGCAGTCGATCAGATTCCCACTGAAGATGCCGGCGTCCTCGACGCTTACGCGTCAAATTGCTGGAGTCGAAAGATCAATTAGCAAGCCGCTATCGTATCGCGCACTTCTTCGGCGATCGCGTCCAGCAACCGTGAAACGAAATGAGGCGGCACACGTGCCGCAATCACCACAATCCGTGTCCTTTCATCCCCGCTCGGCCAATGGTCCAGAAACTCGGGCGGGCTGATGACGTGCCGAACGCCGTGGATCACCGCGGGGCGCCCGGGCATCTCCTCGATCGCGACCAAACCCTTGAGGCGCAGCAGTCCTGATCCGCAATGTTCCACCACTGCTTCCAACAGAAGGGTAAGGGCGACGGCCGGAAGGGGTCTCTCCCGCACGACGGTGAACGTTTCTGTCTCGCCATGCCCCTGCTGAGGCTTCGCGCGACCGAGACGTTCTGACAACGCCGTCAAGCCCGGAACCCCGAACAATGCCGAGGGATCGGCCAGCGTGGTTATCATCCGAGGCGCACTCTGATTAAGCATTGTCAACTTCGTCAGCAGCAGATCTGTGGGGGCCTGCAGATCTGCCTTGCTAAACAGAAGGAGGTCCGCGAGTGCGATCTGATTGCGCGCCTCGGGACGTTCATCCAGGGTCGTGTCGCCATGCACTGTGTCTACCAATGTCACCACCGCCGCGACCCGGTACGCTTCGGAAATACGGCTATCGGTCATCATCACCTGTAACATCGGCGCGGGATCGGAGAGCCCCGATGTTTCAATCAAGACACGGTCAAACTCCGCCCGTCCAGCCGCCCGGCGTTCGAGCAATTCCGTCAGCGTTTGTGCGAGCTCGCTTTGAACCGCACAACACAGACATCCCGTATTTAACATGAGGACCGAGTCATCGCTGCTGGCAATCAACTGGTGATCCAGCCCAACTTCTCCAAATTCATTGACGATGACGGCGGTGCGCCCGAATTCGGGATCGCGCAGGATTCTGCTGATCAGGGTCGTCTTGCCGCTACCCAGGAACCCGGTAATGACGGAGGTGGGAATCAAGCGTTTGGACCTGACACTGCGGCACGGTAGCGCCAAGCCTCATTGGGCGGGACACGATACTGATATCCTACAAGGTTCCAAGGTTCAACCGATCGCGTTGGCGCGCGCTGGAACTCGCCCTGGCCCGGCGCCTCGGCAGGCCGCGACGCGCTCACGGAGCCGGCGCTGGCGAAACCCTGGATTCGACGATACGGCCCGGCAGCGCATCTGTCAGTCGTTGCCGGCTCCAGCCCGGCACCGCTGACCCCGAGCGTCAGACGACCCTGCCGGTATCGACCTCCATAAGGTGCATCTGATTCAAATCGGCCGTCAGCGGCAACATTTCTCCCGGCGCCGCATGCGTTCCAGGATCGACTCGGGCACAGACCGGGGCGCCATCGACGAAGAAATGCACCATCGTCTCCATGCCCATCGGCTCGACCACATCGACCGGCAGATCTACCCGGGTCCAGCCCGGCTTGCCTTGCTCGTGGTACTCGAACAGATGCTCCGGCCGGATACCAAGCACCATCTCCCGTCCCTTGTAAGCACCATATCGATCGACTCGCGCAGGCGGGACCGGCACCACGAAGGTGTCCGTGATTCGCACAGACAAACCGCCATTCGCGCCATCCTGCACACGACACCGCAGGAAATTCATCGCCGGCGAACCGATGAAGCCAGCCACGAAACGAGTCGCCGGATGATGATACAAATCGTTCGGCGTTCCAACCTGCTCAATGACGCCGCCATTCATCACCACCACACGGTCGGCCAGCGTCATCGCCTCGATCTGATCGTGGGTCACGTAGACCGTCGTTGTAGGAATGGTTTGGTGAACCTTCTTGATCTCAGTGCGCATCTGCACGCGCAGCTTGGCATCCAGGTTCGACAGCGGCTCATCGAACAGGAAGACCTTGGGATTACGAACGATGGCGCGACCCATCGCCACCCGCTGGCGCTGTCCGCCGGACAACGCTCGTGGCTTGCGGTCCAGCAGCGGCGCAATATCCAGGATACGAGCGGCATCGTCGACCCGTCGCTTGATCTCGTCTTTCGGGAACTTCCGAAGTTTCAACCCGAACGCCATGTTGTCGAACACGCTCATGTGCGGATACAGCGCGTAGTTCTGGAACACCATGGCGATGTCCCGGTCGCGCGGCGGCACGTCGTTGACCACATCGCCGTCGATCCAGATTTCCCCGGCGGTGATCTCCTCCAGCCCCGCAATCATGCGCAACGTCGTTGACTTGCCACAGCCGGACGGGCCGACCAGCACGACGAACTCATGGTCGGCAATGTCCAGGTCGATGCCTTTAACCGCTTGCACGCCACCGTCGTATTCCTTGACGACCTTGCGGACGGACACTTCAGCCATGGTTGTTCGTTTCCTCGTTTGGGGTTAATCGCCGGGATCACCCCGGCCATTCAGCTCAGCCCTTGGTCGCACCCGCCGTCAAGCCGGCCACGTAGTAGTCCATCAGGAACGCGTAAATGACGATTGGCGGCAGCGATGCCAGCAGGCAGGCCGCCATGATCTTGCCCCACTGGAAAACGTCGCCCCGGATCAGGTCGGAGATGATCCCGACCGTCAGCACCATTTGGTTCGACGTATAAAGATAAGCCAGCGGGTAGAGGAATGCGCCCCAGGACACTGTGAAGGCGAAGATTGTCGCTGCAATGATACCTGGCATCGCCACCGGGATGAAGATCCGCCACAGCATCTGCAGATAGCCCGCACCATCGATCAGCGCTGCCTCATCCAGCTCCTTGGGTATTGAGCTGAAATATCCGATCATGATCCAGGTACAGAACGGCACCGCCAGCGTTGGATAAAGAATTACCAGGCACCAGAAGTTATTGATTAAACCAAGCTGGCCAATGATTTGAAACAACGGGATGAACAATAGGGACGGAGGCACCAGGTACGTCAGGAACACGCCGGTCGATAACGTTTGGCTTCCCCAGAATCCCATACGCGAAAGACTGAATGCCGCGAGCACCGAGATTACCATCGACACCGCCACGGTCAGTATCGTTACGATAACTGAATTCAGGTAATATCTCTGAAAATTCGGATAAGTAATCAGATACCAGAAATTATCCAGCGTGGGGTGATGGACCAGCCAGGGGCTGCCGGTCTGGGCGGATATTTCCGCCGACGACTTCAGACTCGTCATAAGCGTGTAGAACGGAGGCACCAGAAACATAAAGACAAACACGGTCAGCGCCGCATAACTCCCCCACAGCGCCCACATCCGGCTCCGATGCAGACTGTGTTTGCGCGCCGCGGCGAGCGCGATGCGGCGGTCGGATACTGTCGCACTCATGTCGCGATCTCCTTTGTCCGCTTGGTCACACCACGCAGCACGAAGAACGCGGCGAAGGCCAGAATCGGGAACATGAAAAGGCTGTCGGCCGCACCGAGTGGGATATCGCCGGACTGGATGCCGACCTGGAAAGCGTAGGTGGCGAAGACATGGGTCATGTCCTGCGGGCCGCCCGCGGTCAGAATTCGTACGATGTCGAAGTCGGCGAATGTCACGATCAGGCTGAACAGCACAGTAATCGCGATGATGTTCCGCATCATCGGCAGCGTGACAAAAAACAATTTCTGCAGCCCATGCGCACCATCGATCGCTGCCGCTTCATACAATTGCTCCGGCACCGATTTTAGCGCGGCCAGGTACATGATCATGAAGAACGGTGTCCCGTACCACACATTCACCGTGATGGTACAGAAGCGTGCAATCCAGCCGACGCCAAGCCACGGCACGTTCGCCAGTCCAAACTGATTAAGGACCCAGTTGAACGCCGAGTAGGACGGATCGAACATCCACCACCACGTCAGGGTGGAAAGCGCCAACGGAATAACCCATGGCACCAGGAGCAGGCCGCGCCAGATGCGCTGGTTCTTACCCGGGATGTTGTGCATCAGGTGCGCCAGGACGAAGCCGATCAAAGCCTTCAGAACAACGGAGGTGATGGCGAACAGGCAGCTCTGGAAGATAACGAGCTGGAATGTGTGGCGCTTGAGCAGAAACTGGAAGTTCCCCAGACCGACAAAGGCGGTCATCTTCTTGTTCAGCATACTGAGATATATGGCGTAGAATGCGGGATAAATCACGAATCCAGCTACCAGCAGGATCAGCGGCAGGCACAGCAGAAACCCGGTGGTTGATCGCCTCTGTGCGAACCTCCGCATTGTGCTCCTTCGAGCCGTGGGTCTCCCGGGTGCGATAACACCAATCGGGATGCTCGTGCCGTCTGCCATTTATTCCTCCCGTAGCCCATCCAATCTGGCCGGTTTGGCTCTTACCGGCCGAATCCGATCAGGTCATGGAGGCCAAGCCTCCCAGTTCGCCTTATGACCAGGCGGTGACCCGCTTGTTCGCGATTGGCCACTTTTGAGTTTTGTCAGCATTTTCCGTAGTGTCCCGTCCTGGTCAGCGCCGCGGTCACGATCGTTTGCCAGGCCAAACAAGCTGACGAAGTCTGGCTGGACCCCGATCTGGCTTCTGGCCCCCAATCGATCGACCTGCTTCGGTCCTTCCTGGGTGGCCTTCGGGATGAGCATGCCTACAATGAAGCCGCCATCGGCGCGCATAGACAAATGACAATTTCCGCGCAACGACATATGCGGCGCGCCCGCTGGCTTCGCCATCACGATACTATCCTTCGTCGGTGGCAGAGATGCGCACCCATGAACATCAGCCTCCCTAACGACGGCTTCCGCCGGCGTGCGTCCTTTTGACCAGCCCTGTTGACGCGTTCAGCCATCATGTCAACACTCCAGGAGCCAGTCATCTTATTATTCTGGTTCAGCTTGTTCACGCTAACCTTTGCCGCGACGCCACGCAACGACGCAGAATCCTACTTAGACCACCATCAACGCAGGCTCCATCCGAACGCTCGGCCGACAGGTTTTGCGGGCGATACCCCCGACGCCAGGCCACGGCGGTGACGATCCCGTCAAGGGCGTGGTTCCGGCCTCCCCGTAACAGACGCGATTCCCGTGCCATACCGCCGGATCGTGATCTAGCGTACGAAGCCCTCCAGTTCGTCCTGAGCCCAATCCTGAACGTCCTTGATCGACTGACCGCTCTGAAGCTTGGCCAGCATCGTTGACAGCGTGCCTCGATTATAGGCCTGCACCGCAATGTCCGGGGGTGCCGGCGCCATTGCGATCCAGTTTTCCTGATGATGCGACTCGCGGATCGGGTAGTGATAGACAGTGCCTTTCGGAGGCTCAACTTCGTCCCAGACCTTGAAATCGGTCATGCTGGCGAAGGGCGGGACGTCGAATCCCTGGGTAGCGTTACACCGTGCCTCGACATTTTCCCGTTGCGATAAAAACTCGATCAGTTCCTTGGCCGCGGTCTTGTTCGGGCTGAAATTCCAGATGCCCCAGGAAAATGCGCCAAGCGGCAGAAATCGCCCTTTAGGACCCTTCGGTGCCGGGAAGGTCCAACAATCCCCCGCTACCGCCGGCGCATCACGCTTGGCGACGGCCCAGGCCGACGGCGGATTCCAGATCAGTGCGCTCTGGCCGGAGATCAGCGCACGATTGTTCGACGCATCATCGTAGCTGACCGCGTCCGCCGGCAGATATTTCACCAGTTGCTGAGCGTATTCGAGCACCTGGCGCACGCTGTCGCTTCGGACGTTGACATCCCCCTTGGCGCTAACAAGTTCGGCGCCGAATGCGGCAAACATCGATCCGGCTGTATCGACCGAGTCCGCGGTGGTGCCGAGCCCGATTCCGAAGGTCATGTTGGCTTTCTTGCAAGCCGCTGCTGCCTTAAGCATGCTGTCGTACGTCCAGTTGTCCGCCTCCGCCGTGGCGTCGGCCGAGGGCGGATACATCTTCACGACGTCCAGCCCGGCGAGTTCCTTCAGGACGGAGATGCGGCCGCACGGGCCTTTGTTCTGGCTGCCGGCGCTGCATGGGACGGCGAGCCAGTGTTCCTTCACCTTGAAAAGATATTGGCTGGCGGAGGTAACCGGCCCGTACCTGTCTGTCAGCCGTTTCATGACGTCATCGACAGGCTCGCACTGGTCAGCGTGGTTCTGCACCTCCCATCCCGGAAACTGCTGAATGTCGTGACCGGTCTTCGCCTGCGCCTCAGCCGCGATGGTCAGCAGGTTCTTCGCCCCGACCGAGGTAATGAAGTCGGCCTGCACCTCGACTTGCTGCGCCGCAGCGAATGCCTCGCATTGCCTCTTCATGATGTCGTTGCCAGATGGGACCCAGTGGTCCCAGAAGCCGACCGAGACCTTGCCCGCGGCTCTTCCTGTCCGGATATGAACAAGCGGAAGTGCCGCCGAGGCCGCGGCGAATTTCAGGGTGCGTCGACGAGATACTCTGCGTGTCTGGTTGAACAACGTAACCTCCTGTTTTATGCGCCGCGGTTTCCCCGGCCATTCTTTGCGGGCGCAGGCAGCCCGGCGATCAAAAAAGTACGTACACCACAAAGCTCAGGACCCCGGCAATATAAAGCCCGGCAACCACCACGCGGACTCGTTGGGCCTGCCGGCGGAACACCGGAGCCGCCAGGAACGCGACCATAGCCGCCCCGGCAAAAATGCGGCCGGCCTGCATTTGCTGATCCGTCGCCTGATCGAAGAGCATGTCACTCCTGCGGATACCGCCAGGGCTTATCCGGCTGTTTCGCTGTGGCGTCCACCGTCCACTGCGGCAGGGACAATCCTTCCGCCACATCACTGAAAACCAGGCGGACACGGGTGCCAATGCCCACTTGCCTGACCTGGTCCGGCGGCGCGAGCGCCCCGTCCGGTGTAGTAAGGTTGCCGACGACCCGCAGCGCCTCATGTTCCGATGGCTTGCCCTTTTGCGTATCGAGGTCCACCAGCAGGACCATGTATGGCGTACGGGATTTGAAGGCGGGCTGTATCGCGTGGTGCACTTCCTCGTACGAATGGACCTCGCCCTTCCCCTCGACAGCAGTCCAGGTCGCACGTGGGCTGGCGCACCAGGGACAGCCGGTCGTTGGCGGATAGCGAAGCAACCCGCAATCGTCACATTTCTGCAAATGGAAGTTGTGCCGGGCGCAATGCCCGAAGTAGGTCAGGTTTTCGTGGTCCAGATCGTCTATGGACAGCGACATACCAAGGTAATTGCCTTGTAAGGACACGACCGTGTCTCCCTTCAACCGCGCCGCATGACCATACCGGAGGTGGTCATCGGGTTGGCCCACCCAAGGTTGGCCGTCACCTCGATATCCTTCACCTGCCTGCAGCCGCCTTCCCGGTAGTCGTACGTGTGCTCGCGCCTGCCGTCGCCGCCTGGCGGGCAGGAATCGTCGACGTCGTGGCGGAGTTGGCGGACGTTTTCGATCACCATGTTCATGCCGTGCGTATATCCCTCGCACAGATGACCGCCTGAGGTGTTGTTCGGTTCGCCGCCCTCGCCTTTGTTGCAGAAGCCGTAATCCTCCAGTTGCAGCATAGCGGTGAATGTGAAGGCGTCGTAGGCACCGGTGGCATCGATGTCCTCGGGTCCGACGCCGGCATTCGGCCAAAGGATATTCTTTGCGTAATAGCCGGCTACCCGGTCAATCGGACCAGCCTGATAATGCATGTCCATCCGCGGCTTGTTGCAACGGCCCACAACGCCGCGGATCAGCGCCGGGGTATGGCACATGTCCTTGGCACGGTCGGCGCGAGTGACGATGATCGCGGTCGCGTTGTCGGTCTCGACGCAGCAGTCAAGCAGATGCAGCGGCTTGCAGATGATGCGGCTGCTCAGCACGTCATCCACCGTGTATCGCTTCTTGTAGTACGCTTTTGGGTTGTTCGACGCGTGTTCGGAGTGCACGACCTTGACCATCGCAACCTGTTCAGG
>JBEKLE010000049.1:0-28173 GCA_050010355.1 Rhodopila sp.
TCGGGGTTTCGTGCGACGATATCCGTGAAAGTGCCGCCGCGGTCGATCCAGAATTGCCACTGGCTCAAGACGTCGCCTCCCCTGCCAGGCTGCGAAGCTCCTGGCCGCGTGTTTCCGGCAGCATCAGTGCGGCCAGAATGACCAGTGCATAGGCGCCCCCGGCGAAGGCCCCGACCGCGACGCCGAGACCGAGCCTGACGGAGGCGGCACCGACCAGGGTCGGGAACAGGGCTGCGAAACCACGGCCGAAATTGTAGCAAAAGCCCTGGCCGGAGCCCCGCAACTCGGTCGGAAACAGTTCGGTGAACAAGGCGCCCATCCCGCTGAAGATCCCGGACGCAAAGAAGCCCAGCGGAAAGCCCAGCACAAGCATCAAGCCGTCGGAGATCGGCAACTGGGTGTAGCTGAGAACAATTGTCATCGAGCCAACCGCGAAGGTCAGAAATGTCCTGCGACGGCCCAGCGTGTCGTTGAGGTAGGCACTCGTGATGTAGCCGCAGAACGATCCCGCGATGATGACTCCCAGATAGCTGCCCGTATTCAGCACCGACAGATGCCGCTCGGTGCGCAGAAACGTGGGCAGCCAGGTGGTGATGGCGTAATAGCCGCCCTGTGCGCCGAGAGCCAGCAGGCAGCCGCGTGCCGTGATGCTGAGGAACCGGGGCGAAAAGATCGCCAGCAACGACGGGTGCGCCTGGGCTTTTGTATACACACGCGGTTCGGGAACCAGCCGGCGGATGACGAAGATGCTGAAGGCGGGCAGCAATCCGACGAAGAACAGCACGCGCCAGGCGTATTCCTTCGGCAGCAGCAAGGACGATGCGGTGGCGGCCAGCGCGGCGATGCCCCACCCGACCGCCCAGGAGCTTTGCACGATGCCGACCGCCTTGCCGCGGTGGCGGGCGGCGATGACCTCCCCCATCAGCACTGACCCGGCCGCCCATTCGCCGCCGAAGCCCAGGCCCTGCAGGCCGCGGGTGATCAGCAACTGCTCGAAGCTGTTGGTCAGGCCGGACAGGAAGGTGAAGACGGCGAACCAGGCGACGGTGATTTGCAACGTGCGAACGCGGCCGATGCGGTCGGCGAGCAGGCCGGCGACCCAGCCGCCGACGGCGGACAGGATCAAGGTGACAGTCGCCAGAAGTCCCGCCTGGGTGTTGGACATGCCCCAAAGGCCGATCAGGACCGGTACGACGAAGGAATAGATCTGCACGTCCATGGCATCCAGCGCATAGCCGCTGAAGCAGGCCCAGAAGGTACGGCGTCCGTCGCGGTCGAGGCCGCGATACCAATCGAGCATCGTAAATCCCTGCGTGGTCGCGAACGAGAACTTGCTGCGGCGGTTGAAGGTCCTGACGACGACAAAAATGTGAACCTGTTTTGTCTGGATAGTTGTACCTCGCGAAAGGCGGTGACAAGCCGGGGTTTATATATGGCGATCCTGTGCGGATCATGGGCAGCGGCTTCGCGACGCGTCCAAGCCGCCCGGTTTGCCGATGCCGAAGGACACCTCAAGAGACCGCGGATCGACGATGGTTTCGACACCAGCCCGGCAACGTTCTCCGCGGTTGGAGAGCTTGGTCTCAGTGCCGACGGGAGGTGTGCCGGAGGTCGTGACGCGCTATACTGGGCGCGATCGATTCAAAAGAGGATGGTTCATGTCCGCCAGCACCTTGCCGAATGCGACCTTGACCGCGGCCTATGAGGCGATGACGCCGGGGTCCGCTGCACTGGCGGTAAAGGCGCGGCAGTTGATGCCAAGCGGGCTGGCGCATGACAGCCGGCATTTCGATCCTCACCCAATATATGTGGAGCGTGCGCTCGGGCCGGTGAAGTGGGATGTCGATGGCAATCGGTATGTCGACTATTTCGGCGGACATGGCGCGTTGCTGCTGGGGCACAGACATCCGGCGGTGATGGCGGCGGTGCAGGCGGCGCTTGAACGCGGCACGCATTTCGGCGCCTGTCACGAGGCGGAAGTACGTTGGGCGGAACTGGTCACACAGATGGTGCCGTCCGCCGAACGGGTTCGGTTCACCTCGTCTGGGACGGAGGCGACCCTGATGGCGCTGCGTCTGGCGAGAGCCTACACGGGGCGACCGAAGCTGGTGCGGTTCCGCGGCCACTTCCATGGCTGGAATGACCACATGACCAGCGGGTACACAAATCATTTCGACGGCACACCGACGTCGGGCGTGCTCGGGGGCGTGGCGGACAACGTTCTGTTGTGTGATCCAAACGATGTTGCCGGGATCACGCGGTTGTTCAACGATCACCGGGATATCGCCGCGGTGATTCTGGAGCCGACCGGCGCGAATTTCGGAAAAATGCCTGTCCTGCCGTCGTTTTTGTCGGTGCTGCGGGACCTGACGGCGCAGGCCGGTGCCGTGCTGATTTTCGATGAGGTGGTGACCGGGTTCCGGGTGTCTCCGGGTGGCGTGCAGGCGGCGGTCGGGATCACGCCGGATCTAACGACGCTGGCAAAAATCGTAGCCGGTGGGCTGCCGGGCGGGGTTGTGGCGGGGCGAAAGGACATCCTGGACTGGTTGGACTTCAATGTCGCCAAGGAAGCGGGCCATGAGAAGGTTGCCCATCTGGGAACGTTCAATGCGAACCCGGTTTCCGCGGCGGCTGGAATCGCAACGCTTGAGATCATTGCGGGCACCGATGCGTGTGCGCGGGCGAACGCGTTTGGCGCGGCGCTGCGGGCGAAGCTGAACGAGGTGCTGGCGGAGGAGGGTGTGAAGTGGGCTGTGCATGGCTCCTATTCAGGGCTGCACATCTATACGAACCCGGAAGGGGCGGATGTCGTGCCCGGACGGTTCGATGCGGCTGCGTTCATCCAGAGGATGCTTGACAAGCCGCGGGGTGAGGGTGTGGCCGGGCAGGTCCGGATGGGGCTGCTGGTGAACGGGGTCGACATGAACGCCGGTCCGTCGGCCTGGATCTCGGCGACGCACGGTGAGGAGGAGATGGCGGTGACGGTTGAGGCACTGCGGGCGACGGTACGGGCGTTGAAGCGGGAGGGGCTGGTTTCGTGACGGTGACGGGACGCCTTGCTTCGGACGACAGCACGCGATCACGCCCTGTCCGAGCGATCCTTAATCGCTAGGCGTGAACCGGAAGGACGGTTCCGCCGGGGTCTGGACTGTGGATAGACGACAAGACCACCGCACTGCCTAGCTTCTCGAATCTGAAAGCCGACGGCGGAGCATTCACAAGCTGCAACGTGTCGATCACCGTACTGCCCGAATAGATCGACAGGATGTCATTGGAATAGCTGTAGCTGTCCGCCTTCGCAAGATTCTCCAGATCAATCCTGGCTCCTAAACCGGCCCCGACAACTGTAACGGTCCCCTGGAACTGGGTTGGGTCGTCGAGTTGCAATCTAGCACTGATGGAAGGCGTGTTGATCAGCACATTCCGGCCAGAGCCGATCGATTTTTCGAATTCAAGAAAGCCGACACCCATACTCGTGTCGCTGACGCTGAAGCTGCCGATCCCTAGGACAGCGGCATTGATCACGGCGGTCCCGACGGCGCTGCTCCCGTCATTGATGAAATATGAACCTGTCGCGCCGTTGATAGTCACCGTGCCGCCGCTGACGGGAATGCCTATTCCGCCAGGAGTGAAACGAAAGACCCCGTACCAATCAGAAACGGGCGACAGGCTGATCGTGAATGAGGCGAAACTACCCTGGAGGTTGAAATGTTCGGAGCGGAGCAGGTTAACGATCGTGGGCGCCTCGCCCGCATAGAGCAACTCGTCACCGCCCGTGGTGAGCGACAGAGTAGCATCCATCAGGGTGAACGTGGCGGCGCTGCCAGGGAAGATCGCGGCATTCACGGAAGCGCCATAGTCGAGATTTACGCTTTCTTTACCGGTTACATCCAGCGTGTCACCAGCAAGGTTATACGCGTATGCGGTGATGGTTCCGGAGTTTATTGTGAGGGTGTCGCCCGGCTGCGGTGCGCCCGTCGGGGACCAGTCGTTAGGGTCATTGGCAAGATTAAGGCCGCCGCCAATCCACTTACGAGCGGTCATTGACTGTTTCCCCTCTTTTGAACGACTTCCTCGCACATGCTTGCCTCTGTTCACCTGGGAGCGTCAAGTATAATTCGCACACGATCGCGTGCACCGCGGAACGAAGCGCCACACCCGATGGAACCATTATCACCTGTTGCAGGCTGCCAGTCTTGTGTTCTCCCCGGGTGATCGCGACCGGTAGCGGCACTTTGACCCAATCGGCCTCTTGCCGTCTGACTATCGTTACTTTAAGAGACAAAGTCCGCTCGCTTTCCGCTCCTTCTGTTGCCGCGAGGACGTCTCTGCGCGCAGGGCAAACCAATTGACTCTGGCGGAGGCAGGGAAACAGCGGCATGGTCGTGCACGATGAACCGAAGCTTCCCGCTGTCCGACCACTGCGATGGGCGGCACTTCTTTAACCCCGGACCGAGCAGGTCGGCGCGGGGGCTTGGGCAGGTCCTGCGGTGGCGATTGCAAGGGGAACGCTCGGCTTGGCCGGCGCGCGTGTCGGACCCGGTGTTCGCGCCACCTCCGGATGTCGTGGCACCGAACAGCGTCGCTATCACGTTCATCAACCACGCAACTTTCCTGATCCGCTTGCCGGGAGCGGTGGTGCTGACCGATCCGATTTTCAGCGAGCGGTGCTCGCCGGTGTCATGGGCCGGGCCGCGGCGTGTGCGGCCGCCGGGTGTTGCGCTGGCGGATCTGCCCGCGCCGGACGTGGTGCTGGTCTCGCACAACCACTACGACCACATGGATTTCCCGACATTACGCACGCTCCAGGCGCGTTTTGCGCCACGGTTCATAACAATGCTCGGGAATGCGCGCATTCTGGCGGGGCTGGGGATCGAGGCGACCGAACTGGACTGGTGGCAGGACGTGACGGTGGGGCCGCTGCGGGTCACGGCGACCCCGGCGCAGCATTTCTCGGCACGCACGCCGTTCGACCGCAATCGCGCACTATGGGGCGGCTTCATGCTGAACGTCGGGGCCGGCATGGTGCTGTTTGCCGGGGATTCCGGGGCGGGGGCACACTGGGAGGCTATTCGCGTGCGACTGGGGGAGCCCGATGTCGCCCTGCTGCCGATTGGTGCCTATGAGCCGCGCTGGTTCATGTCGGCGGTCCACATGAACCCGGCTGAGGCGGTGCAGGCGCATCTGGCGCTGGGGGCGCGGCGGTCGGTGGGCATGCATTTCGGCACGTTCCAACTCACCGACGAAGCGATCGACGCGCCGCTGCACGCGCTGGACGTCGCGCGGCAGACGGCGGGGGTGGATGGGTTCGAGACGCTAGGGTTTGGCGAGACGGGCGTGTTTGGGCTGGATCATGCGCCCGCTGGATCATGCGAATGACTCGGTCATCGCCGAGTAGACGAGTGTGCGCAGATCGCGCCGCAGTGTCAGGCGCGCCTCGCTGCCGATGACCTGGGTCATGAACACCACCGCAAGCTGCTCCTTCGGGTCGATCCAGAAGGCGGTCGAGGCGGCGCCGCCCCAGAAATATTCGCCGAGTGTACCCGGCAGGCGGGTCTTGGCGACGTTGATGTTCACGCCGCAGCCGATCGAAAATCCGATGCCCGAGTAGCCGCCCTCGCTGAACATGCCCGGCGACGTCATGTCGGCGAGTTCCTGATCGTTGGGCAGGTGGTTCAGGCTGAACAGCGCGACGGTCTTGGGACTCAGGATCTGCACGCCGTCCAGGGTCCCGCCATGCACCATCATCTGGCAGAAACGCATGTAGTCCTGCGCGGTTGATACCAGTCCGCCGCCGCCGGACTCCAGACTGGGCGGCGCGGCATAAGTGCTGTTGGCCGCGTCGTCCTGCAGCTTGATCCCGCCCGTCCCGGTGGGTTGGTAGCAGGATGCGAAACGATCGAGCTTGTCCGGCGGGCACCAGAATGCCGTGTCGGTCATCCCCAGGGGCTCGAAGAGGCGCGTTCGCAGGAATTCTCCAAAGCTCATTCCGCTGAGCTTCTGCACGAGGTAGCCCAATACGTCGGTCGATACGGAGTAGTTCCAGGCCGTCCCCGGTGAGAACTCCAGCGGCAAGGTCGACAAGTGCTCGACCATGGCGTCCAGACCGCCCTCGGCACTGAACTCGGCGATGCGCGCGTGCCGGTACGCACGGTCGACGCTGGTGCGGTTCATGAAGCCGTAGGTCAGGCCGGACGTGTGCGTCGCGAGGTCGATGACCTTCATCGGCCGCTTGACCGGGGCCGTCATGAAGCGCGGCTCCGCGGTTGCCACCAGACCGGGAAGGCCGGTGGCGTACACCCCGAGGTTCTTCCACGCGGGAATGTGGGTGGCGACATCATCGTCCAGGCCGATCAGGCCTTCCTCGGCGAGCATCATCAGCGCCACCGCCGTGATCGGCTTGCTCATCGAGTAGATGCGGAAGATCGCGTCCTCGCCCATGGGCTTGCCGCGTTCGAGGTCCATGTGACCCGACATGCCCGTGTGCGCGACTTTCCCGCCTCGGTAGACCATGGTCAGCAGCCCCGGCAAGATGCCGCTCTCGACGTAGCGGCGCTTCATGACCTGGTCGACCCTTGCCAGCCGTGTGGCCGATAGTCCGATCGCTTGTGATTTCACGACAGTGCCTCGCTTCGATTTGCGTGGCTTTACTAACTGCCGAAGCGGAGGCTGTTGTCAAACCGAGTGGGAACGGGAGCGCTCACGGCCGCACCGCGGGCGTTTCCACCGGAAGGCCGTTGGCTCGCCAGCCCAGATAGAGCTCCAGGCTGGCGAGTTCCGGTGCATACGGCGGAAACGGTTCAGCGCGCACGCCCGTCAGGCAGTTGCGGATGCGGCGATCGAGCGAGCCCATGCCCTGCCACTCCAGCCGGTACTCCGGGTACCCATTCGGGTGGCCTTGCGGGATCACACTGCCCCCCAGGCGCTGTCCGGCCAGTCCGTCGTGGCACTGGCTGCACGACAGGTTCAACTGGCCCTGGCGGGTGGTGAACAGCGCCTTGCCGGCCTCGAAGAACGGCTGCGCCGGACCGTCGATCGAGACCTGCACCGGCATCCCGCGCGACTGCAGGCCGACATAGGCGGTGAGACCGAGCAACGCGTCGCTTTCCGGCGGCAGCGGCGGTGCGCCCTGGCGTTCCACGCGACACTGCTCGATACGCTGCGTAAGCGTGACCGGGCGGCCCAGGCGTGCGTCGTAGACCGGGTAGCGTGCCGCCACGCCGCGCATCGCCACCGCGGCGCCGTGACAATCGGCACAACCGCGTCCGGTGCCGGCGGGGCGTTGCGACCACAGCGCCTCGCCCTGCTCCACCCACAGAAACCCCGGATTGGCGGCGTCATCGTCCTGCATTGCCCGCGTCTCCGGGCTGGCATCCTGGTAGCCGGAACGCTTCTCCCCGGCCCATCCGGCCGACGCCCCCAACACCCCCAGGACGGCAAGGGCAAGGCGCCGGATCATTCGACCGCGATGCTGATCGTTTCGGTCTGCACGATGCCGTTGTCGTCGGTGAATGTCATCGCCAGGGTCCCGCTGTCATGGGCGACGACGGCAAAGGAGAAGAACGGATTGGCGGCAATGGCGGGGAACAGGTCGGCCCGCAATACGTCCTGGCCGTTGTAGGTGCAGACAAAGCTGTTGATGATGGAACGCGGGATCGTCGCACCCATCGCGTCGCGGCGCTGGCCGCTTTCCATCGGGTGCGAGATCAGCAGCTTGACGTCGAACGGCTCGCCCCGCTTCACCTGCTTCGGCGCATTGGTCAGCACCCGTACCATGGCCCACCCTTCAGCGTATGAAAATCAATCCAACCTGCCGATGAATGCGCTCTGGAATCATTGGAGTTTTGCGGTCCGCTACAGGGCAAAAGGGCATTCATTTTCAAAACTCTCAGTCGATGCACGCGGCCAGCGTCACCAGCAGATCGACACTGTCGCGCCAGCAGGTTCCGTCGGCCAGCTTGGCGACGGCGATAACGGTCTGCGAGGTCGCCAGGCGGATGCGCGTGGCGATGCGCGGCGCACCGGCGTTCGGGCCGAACCGGACGCGCAGGACATGCGGCAGCGGATTGCCCTCGGCGAACACGTCGATGCTGCGCACATCCGCCACCGGCGCATCGACGCTGATGGTCATGCCGACCGAATTGCCGTTCTCCACCATCACGGGCAGATCCAGCTTCACGCGTCCGTCGCGCAGTTCCGCCTCGCCCACCAGTTCGACAATCAGGGCCGCCACGTCCGCCGGCGTCGCGTGCACGTGGTGAATTGGCACCAGCGGCACGACCAGGCCGGTGCCGGACAGGATCAGGAACCGTCGTCGCAGTATCACGGCGCCCGCAGGGTGGTCAGGAAGGCCACGGCGTCCTCGATCTGCTGTGCACTCAATATCGGCTGGCCACGCCACTGGTGTCCCGTCCTGTTCAGCCCGTCCACCACATAATACGGCGGCATCACGGTATCCGGGTTGAGTTTTCTCGAGTCGACCAGACGCAGGCGGATTTGCCCGGCTCTGAGGCGCGAGCCGACGCCATCGAGCGACGGCCCGATCGTGCCCTGCAAGTGCGGTGCGGGAAACGGCCCTGAATGACATAGCAGGCAGGCGCTGAGGGTTCGGTTTTCGACGATCTGGCGCCCGCGGCCGGGATCACCGGGCTGCGCGGTCAACGGCGTATCGATCGCGTCACCGGCAGCTGTTAGCACGCATGCCATCAGCACGGCGCCAAGAGCCTCAACCGAACGTCTCGCCGGTAATCGTCTTGAACCAGGCATCGGCATACTCGGCTTCCTGGGCACGCTGCGCGGCCGGCGCATTCAGCGGGCTGGTCCCGCCCGCGCCGGGGACGTCGGTGAACTGTCCATTGACCGGACGATAGACCCCGGCGACCGATATCCCGTAGCCGGGTGCCGCCAGGCTGTAGCAGGTGTTTATCAGCCTTGGTTCACCCGGCGCGCCGCCGCCGAGCAGTTGCACCACCGCTTCGGCGCAGACCTTCCCCTGGGCGTTTGCCGCGAAAGCGGATTTCGGCATCGCTCCGGCGATCGCGGCATCGCCCACCACGTGAATGTTCGGCTGCAGCTTCGATTCGAACGTCACCGGGTCGATCGGACACCAGCCGGTGCGGTCCGCGACACCGGCAAGCACGGCGATGCGCCCGGCCCGCTGCGGCGGAATGACGTTGCCTACATCCGCCTTGTGCGAGCCGAAATCGGTTTCGAACGTGTTGGTTGCCGCGTCGACGCGGGTGACGTTGCCGCCGTCCGACAGAGAGACCCATTGCAGCAGGCCGGGATAGAGTTGCGCCCACGCCGCCTGGAACAGCTTCTGCGCGGAGAACACATCCTTGGCATCCAGCAGCAGCAGCTTGGAGCGTGGCCGGTTCGCTTTCAGCCAGGCGGCGATCAGGCTGGCGCGCTCGTACGGGCCGGGCGGACAACGATACGGATTAGCCGGCGCCGAGATCACCACAACGCCGCCGTCCGCCATCGCCTCAAGCTGCCGGCGCAGCAGGAGGGTTTGCGGCCCGGCCTTCCAGGCGTGCGGCATACCCTCGGCCGCGGCTTCGTCGTAGCCCGGCAGCCCGCCCCAGACGATATCGATGCCGGGCGAGAGGATCAGCCGGTCGTACGGCACGACGCTGTCGTCGCCGAGCATAACGCGCCGTGCGGCCGGATCGATCGCGGCGGCCTGCGCAAGCAACACCCGCACACCGCTCGTTGCGATCGCGCGATAGTCGAAGTGTTGCGCGGCGATGTCGCGAAACCCGGTGATCACCTCGTTGCTGAACGGGCAGGCGATGAAGTCCGGATTGGCCTCGATCAGAACGACGTCGAGATGCGGATCGGCACGATGCACGAACCGCGCGGCCGTCGCGCCGCCGAAACCGCCACCCACCACGACGACTCGCCCTGGGGCTTGGGCGCGCGCGACGAACGGCGTCACCAGCATCGCCGCCGCACCGCCGACGACTTCGCGGCGGCCGATCATTGCTGCGCCGCCAGCCAGCTTGCGATGGCCACGGATTCGTCGTGCGAGAACCCCTTGGCGATGCGATCCATCACGGTCGCCGGGCGCGTCCCGGCGCGGAACGCGTCGAGTTCGGCCACGATCTTGGCGGGATCGAGGCCGGTCAGCACCGGCGGGGGCGCCGTCGCGCCGTGACAGCCGGAGCAACTCGACGCCCCCGGCGGCGGAGCCATGGCGATCATGCAAAGCATCACGACCGCTCTGAACGCCGTACGCAGCATCATGCCGAACTGAGGTCGTGCTGCCGCAGCGGCAGCGTGCGGATGCGCTTGCCGGTCGCGGCGAAGATCGCATTCAACACGGCTGGGCCGGCCACCGCGATTGTCGGCTCGCCGACACCGCCCCAGAAGCCGCCGGACGGGGCGATGACCGTCTCCACCTTCGGCATGTCGGCAAGCCGCATCATCGGGTAGGTGTCGAAGTTGCCCTCCACGACCCGCCCTTTGTCGATCGTGATCGCGCCGAACAGCACAGCACTCAGGCCATAGACGAAGGACCCCTCGACCTGCGCGGCGACCTGCTGAGGGTTGACCACGGTGCCGGGGTCGGTGGCCGCCACGATGCGGTGGATCTTCAACACGCCCTTGGGCGACACCGACACTTCGGCAACGGCGGCGGTGTAGCTGCCGAAGCCGTAGTTCTGGCAGATCCCGCGGAACACGCCCTGTGGCAGCGGCGTGCCCCATCCCGCCTTATCGGCCGCCGCGTTCAGTACCGCCAGATGCTTCGGACTTTGCGTGAGCAACGCCCGGCGGAACGCCAGCGGATCCTTGCCCGCCGCGTGCGCCAACTCGTCGATGAAGCACTCCATGTAGATCGCATTCTGGTTGTTGTTGACGCCACGCCAGAAACCAACCGGAACATGGGTGTTGCGCACGGCGTGGTCGATCAGCAGGTTCGGAATCGATCTGTAGCCGAATTCCTCCTCCGTCCAGCCCTGGAAAGCCAGCTTGTCGATCCCGTTCTCCATGCGCTGCGGTGCCAGATAAGCCAGGATCGACTGGCCGGACAGCCGCGCGTGCAACGCGACGACGTTGCCTGCGGCATCCAATCCGCCTGTCAGCTTGCACTGCGTGATCGGGCGGTAGAAATCGTGCCGCGTATCCTCCTCACGCGACCAGATCAGCTTGACCGGACGCCCCGGCACCTGTTTGGCGATCAGCACGGCCTGGCGGGTGTAGTCCTGGTTGCCGCGCCGCCCGAAGCCGCCGCCGAGATGCAGCTTGGTCACCTTCACATCACCGAGCTTGACGCCCGCTGCCTCCGCGGCCGCGGCGAGGGAAGCGTCGCCGTTCTGCGAGGCGACCCAGATTTCCACCTTGCCGTCCGTGACCAGCGCCGTGCAGTTCATCGGTTCGAGTGTCGAGTGGGCCAGGTATGGCGAGCCGTAGACCGCCTCGATCTTCTGCGCCGCACCGGCGAGGCCCGCCTCGACATCGCCATGCCGCTGGCCCAACGCGGCCTCCTTCGCATCCAGGCCCGTCTTCAGCAGCGCGTCGATCTGCGCGCTGTCAACGGTCGCGCCGGCGCCCTCGTTCCACACGATCGGCAGGGCGGCCAGCGCGGTTTTCGCCTGGTACCATTTGTCGGCAACAACGGCGACCGAATCTTCGCCGACCGCGACGACGTGGCGCACGCCAGGCATCGCCTTGATCTTGTCGGCATCGAAGGATTGCAGGGTACCACCGAACACGGGGCACTGCATGATGGCCGCATTCAGCATGTCCGGAAGCTGCACGTCGATGGCGAAGATCTGCTTGCCCGACAGTTTGTCTACCGTATCGAGCCGCTTCACGCCCTTGCCGATCAGTGTCCACTGAGCCGGTGTCTTTAACGTCACCTCGGTCGGCACGGGGAGCTGCCCGGCGGCGGAGGCGACCTCCCCGTAGCGTATCGTCCGCTTGCTCGGTGCATGGGTGATCACGCTGTTCGCGGCGATGCATTCTGCCGTGGGCACGCCCCAGCGCTGGGCTGCTGCTTGGATCAGCATTGCACGCGCGGCCGCCCCACCCTTGCGCACATAGTCGACCGAGGCGCGAATGCCGCGGCTGCCGCCTGTGGACATGTCGCCCCAGGCGCGCTTGCGGGCCAGATTCATTTCGGGCGAGACATACTGGGCCTGGACAAATTTCCAGTCGCAATCGAGTTCATCAGCGACGAGCTGCGCCAGGCCGGTCAGTGTGCCCTGACCCATTTCGGATCGGGCGATGCGAACCACGGTGGTGTCGTCGGGGCTGATCGCGACCCATATGCCGATTTCCTGGCCGCCGGCCTGAGCCGATGCTTCACGGGCCGGAATTCCCCAGCCGAGAGCGAAGCCGCTGCCGATCGCGGCGACTGTTCCGAGGAACGAACGCCGACCGAGCGGGATTCGGTTGCTCATGGTGCTGCTCCCTATGCTTTGCCGGCGAGCGAGGCGGCGGTGTGGACCGCCTCGCGGATGCGCTGATAGGTGCCGCAGCGACAGATGTTCGTGATCGCCTCGTCGATGTCAGCATCGCTGGGCTTCGGGTTGGTCCGGAGCAGTGCGGCGGCGGCCATGATCTGGCCTGACTGGCAGTAGCCGCATTGCGGCACATCGTGCTGCAGCCAGGCGATCTGAACCGGATGGCTGAGCCCGTCGGGCGACAGGCCCTCGATAGTCGTGATCTTCGCGTTGCCCACGGAACCGACGGGCATCGAACATGACCTGGTGGCGACGCCATCCAGATGCACGGTGCAGGCGCCGCATTGGGCAATGCCGCAGCCGTATTTCGTGCCGGTCATCCCGACCCATTCCCGCAGCACCCAAAGCAGAGGGGTGTCGGGATCGGCGTCGACGTCGTTGGTGACGCCGTTGATACTGAGCTTGATCATGGTACAGCTCGCTCCCCAGATGCGCTCGGTCGGCTGCCGGTCCGGTGCGACCACGCGCGACGGTTTCGATACTTGGGCACGCAACCCGCGTTCACGGCCTTCGTCACCAGGTCACACCAGCACGGCATAACCGGCAAGGCAATAGTGGTGGAGGCTGGGTAGTGGGTCAGTTCCCACAAGGCTGCTGAAGATGATCCCAAACTGACCCACTCCCGGAGGCTGCGTAACATGGGCAGTTATGACCGCCGGTGCTACTAGCATCGGATGATAGGTCCTGCCCTTTCAGCCTGTTTGCGAATCCGCGGTGGGCACACCCGGGGGTGTGACCGTGCTGCCCGCGGCCGGATTTCGCCGCGCCAAGGCCGAGATCACGGGTTGGCTCGGCTACGCGCCCACCCCGTTGCGGTTGCTTTCTGGGGTGGCCGACCAGATCGCGATCGGCATGCTTGGCCTGAAAGATGCGTATCTACCGACGACCATCCCAACGGCGGCTACAACCAAGGCCCGGGCCGCTGCTCCAGCTACCGCCCCCCCGAACGAGCCTGATAATCAGCAGCAGTACGATGGCCCCGATGGTGGCATTGATGACCGCACTGATTAATCCAAAACCAACCTGGGGGCCTAACCGAGGTATCAACCGATGAAGGCGCCGATGATTCCGACAGCCATATCGCCGATGAGGCCAAAGCCGCTCCCTTGCACAAACTAACCAGTCAGCCACCCAGCCAATAGACCGACCAACAATATGACAAGAATACTTTCGCCCGATAAATACGTGGTTTCGAAACCCTATCTTCGCTTCTGCGAGCCGGAACAGTCGCCCGACACTACATGCCGCAAGTATCGGCGGTAGAATGTGAAACGACCGATGCCGGCGCGGACGCGCGCCTAGCGGATCACGAGCGCCACGAAGTGCCAGACCGAAAAGAAAATCGTTGATGACCCGAGCAGCACAATAACTAATTCCCACCGGCTATCGGTCATCCAAAGCTCCTGTCGCTGCCTTCCATTTACCGGAAGCACGGCCACGGACAGGGGTTGATCCGTTGGCCTCCGGCCGCTCCAGCAGATTAACAACGAACGGTGGTCCACTCTTACCGCCGGCGATATCCGTAATAGCCGCCGCCGCCAAGAAGCAGGAAAAGCACGACGATGATCAAAATGGTGGTCACAATTTCCTCCAAGATCCGAAGTTTCCCGGATCCTTCAATTGGCTTGCAAACAACTGCGGCACAAGCTTCGGAAACTACCTATTGGCGGTCCGGCGGGGGGCAGTAAATGGGGGCCTCCAAGCCGAACGCCGAGGAACTGCTTCCTCGCGGTTGGTTTGGTCCGTCCAGCGGTGGCCGCGTCGTGAGGACGAAATCGATTGCGTCGGTGACCCTGGTGATCTCAGCCTTCTCCGGAGTCGCGAGTCGTGCCGCCCGAAAGCGATCGGCAAGGTGTTCCGCCGTCAACGGTTCCGATTGCTCGGCAGTCTCGCGTACTGTCCTGATCCGACTCTGTCGTTCCGCGGTGACTGGCGCAGCGATGGCGGTGGTCCGATGCTCATCGGAGGGTGCTCGTGGGGGGCACCACCATTCGGACAAACCAGCGAAGACGCTGCTGCAACAGATAGGGGCAATGCGATCTGACGAATGAAGACCCCATGCTGGCTTGATGGGCCAGCCTGGGCATTGGTCAAATCGTTGGTCACAATGGTCGCTCAGATTGGTAATAGGGGCAAAAATGTGGGCAACCCTGCATTTTTCGCTTGCCCTCGCCACCGAGGGTGCCCTGTGGGGCAGCGTTCAGTCGCACAAATTTCTCTGCGACGCCGTCGTGCTGAGCGACGATGCCGGCCAGTTCAATGTCGGACAGCACGCTCTGTGCTGGGTGCACGCGGAACGGCTGGTGCATAAGCTGGATGCGTTCACCGACAAACATCGCGCCGCCCAGACGCGGGTGCGCGGCCTGGGACGGCTGACCGCTTTGCTGGGCATCAGTCCGCTTCGCGGCCTGATCTGGGACTTTTACGCTGACCTCAAGGCTTACAGGCTCAAGCCAGGCCCGCGCCGGGCTGTCACGTTGCGCAAGCGGTTCGACCGCATCTTCCTGCGCCGCACCGGCTTCGTCACTCTGGACCGGTTGCTGAAGTGGCTGCATGCCAATAAGGCCGAGCTGCTGATGGTGCTGGACCGACCGCAGACGCCGCTGCACACCAACGGATCGGAGAACGACATCCGGTGCTACGTCACGCGCCGCAAGGTCAGCGCCGGAACCCGCAGCGACGACGGCCGCGACTGCCGCGATGCGTTTCTCGGTCTCGCCAAGGCCTGCGACAAGCTTGGCATCGCGGTCTGGGACTATCTGGGCAGCAGGCTCAAGGTGGCGGGGCACATCGTGATTGAGCCGCTCGACCGTTACGTCAGACGCCGGTTCCGGCCGGCCTGACTGGCGGTGGTGCCCGGGGTTCCGCCCCTATTACTCAGATTGGTTCTAAGTCATTGAATTCAAACGATTTTGTTACGTTGGCGGAGAGGCAGGGATTCGAACCCTGGGTACCCGCAAGGGTACAACGGTTTTCGAGACCGCCCCGATCGACCGCTCCGGCACCTCTCCAGTGACACAAGTGAAAGTGCCAATCCCGTCCGAGATCTGACGTAGCCGGTAGAACCCTCCTGACGCAAGTGCCAGAAGCACGTCTGTTAGCGCAAAGTAGGGATGTCCCCTTCGTGCAAAGTTCGTATGTCACCTTCTTGGGGAGTTGGCCAATGAGGTGGCGGCGTCGAAGAGGGGTATATTGTGATGAGTGCGCACGAGTTGGACAGGTCACACCTGATCCGGCGAACGATCGGGAAGACGCTGATCCAAAGAGAGGCCCAGAGCGGTTCGGGAAATTCAAGCGCTTGGTGAGAGCCTGAGCAACAAGGTGACGTTGGTCTACTGAACGGCCAAGGCGCCGCGCAGCGATGTCGCAGGACTCTAACTTTGCGTTGATAGTGCCAGAAGCACGCCTCACGGCCCCTCGGCGCCCATCATAGCCCGGATCACTTTCAGGTCCTGCACGAAGGCCGTGTACTCCCGGACCTTCGCCGCGGCATCCGGCACGCGCAAGAGAAAGGATGGGTGAACCGTCACAAAGACCGCCTGCCCGTCCGGCATACGGATCGGGCGGCCCCGTTCGCGGCTGATCGTCACTGTTCGGCCGAGCACGGCGCGCGCAGCGGAGGCCCCCATCAGCACAAGAAGGCGTGGCTGCACATGCCCCCGTTCTACATCCAGCCAAAAATTGCATGCCTGGATTTCCGGCACTTCAGGCGTCTGATGAATGCGACGTTTGCCGCGGGGCGTGAATTTGAAGTGCTTAACGGCATTGGTGACATAGACTGTCCTGCGGTCGATGCCGGCTTCCTCCATTGCGCGATCCATGATCTGCCCGGCGGGTCCGACGAACGGGCGGCCGATGATGTCCTCCTGGTCGCCGGGCTGCTCGCCGACGAACATGACCGTGGCATCCGCTGGCCCTTCGCCAAAAACGGTCTGCGTCGCCGCCTCATAGAGCGGGCAGCGATGACACGCGAACGCAGCCTTTGCCGAATGCAGCAACGCCGGATCCGGCCTGGCGTGCAGGACAACCATGCCCAGAGCCGGGCGGTCCGGCCGTCGCGGTGCCTCGTCAAGCGCCTCTGCCTCGGGAACCGAAACATCGGACGTCGCCCGTTCGATCAGTGCGCCGCGATAGGTTTCCCACCACGCCTGCAACGCCTCGTCATCCTCGGCATGTCGCAGTCCGGAGCCAAACAGCAACGACGACCCGTCCCAGTGGGCAGCACCGTCCGGGGTCACGATCGACAGCGTCATTTCCGGGAAACGCCGTGTGACCAACTGGGCATTCGCCGGGAGCACAAAATGCGCCGGTTCGTACCAGCCGAGGAAGCGCGTTCCGCCATCCTCGGGAATCGCCAGATAACGCATGCTGGTCCGCATGCGATGCGCATCGGCGCGAACCGCCAGGGCCATCCGCTGAATCAGTGAAAGGTCGGGATCGGTGTCGTCCTCCAGCAACTTTTCGCCGGCATTGACACGCCAGACCAGGCTGTAGAGCAGGCCGAAGCGTTCGGGATCGCGCGTCTGAATCGCCAGCGAGGCAAGCGATACCAATGCGCGCGGCACCTGAAAACTGCCCTGCGCGTCGGGCAGGGGTGTCGTGTCACCAGTAGTCGACCAGGTCAGTGCTTCAGGTTCGACACCCGCCAGAATGAGGCCGCGGGTCGCCTGGCGCCAGCCGTCCCAGTCCGTCTCGCTTTTCAGTACGATACGTCGCATGCGGACCAGCAAACTCCATGATGAGCGGCTTTCCAAGCCCGCCGTTAAGCCATGATGGGCTGGTTTCGCGCGATCTCAACGGCATTAGACGAGCCTTCGAGAGGCGCCGTTGGCGGCCACCGTCTTTTGGATGAGCAACATCGGTCTGGCGGATGGGCTGACGGGACATGGTCCGCCGGTTGGGTTGGCGGCTGGCGTCAGGGGGTGAGCAGGCCAATGGGTTTCAATAAGCGTCAGTGTCTCAGGTCCGAGCCCCACCATAACGTGATCGGGATGACATGGTCGACTGCTTGATCAAGGCGCCGGTGACGCCGACGTGATCGCCCTACCTATTTGTTTGAGCAAGCAACATCATCCCGACTGTTCCGGTCAGGGGAACGTTGCTCTAGTGGGGGCGCTGATGCGACGATCGGCTCTTGCAGTTGTAATCGTCTCCGCCCTGTCTACTGGCATGGTTGCGCGAGCCCAAGAAACGCCGTCGCAAGGGGCCGCCCAGCCGCCGCCCGAGGATGCTAAAAGCATGCCGCACGGCGATGTCCAGACGCCGCCGCCGAGCGCCGCCGAAACACCGCCGCCGCCGAGCGCCGCTGAAACTCCGGCGCCGCCAAGCGCTGCTGAGACACCGGCGCCACAAAGTGCTGTCCAGTCGGTCCCCGCCGAGGCGGCCGAGGCGATCCTTGGACAACCGGTCACCGACCCGGATGGCAAGGATATCGGCCGTCTGGTCGATGTGCTCGTCGATGCGAACGGCCTGCCACAGGCGGGCGTTATCGACTTTGGCGGCTTCATGGGAGTCGGCAATCGCAAGATCGCCGTGCACTGGAGCGCTCTTCATTTCAACCCCGCGGACCAGAAGCACAAGGTCACGCTGGACATGACGCCCGATCAGATCAAGGCGGCTCCGGAGTTTCTCAATCCGAACAAGGCGGCCTCGGTGGTGACGCCCGCAAGTACCGCCCCAACGTCGCCTTGACCGTATGATGTCCCGCTTTGCTTTTCCGCGGCCCGGAGCAAGCCGCGCGCTCGATCTGGTCAATTTCTTCGTCGCGGACGTGCAGACGGGGTTCGGACCCTTCGTTGCCGTTTATCTCACGTCGCATAAATGGACGCAGATCCAGATCGGTTATGCCCTGACGCTGGGCACGATGACGTCACTGATCAGCCAGCTTCCGGCGGGTCTGCTGGTGGACTCGATGCGCAACAAGCGGACCGCCGCGTCGGGGGCGCTGGTTGGCATCATCGTCGCGGCGCTGCTGCTCGCCATTCAGCCGAACCAACTGCCGGTGTTGGCCGCCCAAATGCTGCACGGTTTCGCGAGCTGCGTCATAACCCCAGCGATCGCGGCGATCAGCCTTCACATGGTGGGTCACGCCGCGCTGGGCGAACGACTGGGGCGCAACGCGCGCTACGCGTCGATCGGCAACGGGCTGGCTGCCGCGGTCATGGGTGTCACGGGCGCGTATTTCTCGTCGCGGTTCGTCTTCCTTCTCACCGCCGTGCTGTGCGTGCCGGCGCTGGCCGCCCTTTGGTCGATTGGGGCCGGCGGCCATGCGCGGGCGCAGACAACGAGCCATGTGATGGATATCGCGGGGCTGAAGCGGCTTTTGGCCGACAGGCGGCTGTTGATCTTTGCCATCTGCGTGATGCTTTTCCACCTTTCCAACGCGGCGATGCTGCCGCTGGCCGGTGCGGCGGTGACGATGCGTGCGGGCCAGTTCGCCAATCTTATCATCGCAGCCTGCATCGTCGTGCCGCAGATCATCGTCGCACTGCTGTCTCCCTGGGTCGGTCGGGCAGCCGAAATGGTGGGGCGCAAACGGCTGCTGCTGTTGGGGTGGGGTGCACTGCCGGTAAGGGGGTTGCTGTTGGCGGTGCTGCCGGGATCGTGGCCGCTGGTACTGGGGCAGGCAGTGAGCGGCGTCAGCGCAGCCGTGTTCGGGGTGCTATTGCCCTTGCTGGCGGCTGACCTGACGCTCGGAACCTCGCACTTCAATCTTTGCATGGGGATTCTCGGGCTGGCGCTTTATCTCGGCGCGGCCGCCAGTACGACAATGTCCGGGGGCATCGCCGACTCGGGGGGCATTGAGGCTGCCTTTCTGGTCCTTGCGGGTGTCGGCCTGGTGGGCTTCGTGACCGTCTGGCTGGCGATGCCCGAGACACGGCCAGCCAGCGAGGTCAGTCCTGAAGCTCGGGAATGACCCACAGCGGCTTCTCGCCACGGATGACACGCTGACAATTGTCGAACGCGTTGCGAAAGCGCGTGTACTGGTTTTCCCAAGTCGGTCCGGCGAGATGGGCGGTCAGCACGACGTTCTGCAGGGCGAACAGTGGATTGGTGAGGGGCGGTGGCTCCCGGTCGAAGACGTCCAGACCGGCGCCCGCGATGGCGCCGCTTGCGAGCGCGTCGATCATGGCTGCTTCGTCCACCACCGGGCCGCGGCAGGTGTTGATCAGGTAGGCAATGGGTTTCATGATTTTGAACTGTGCGGCGCCAATCATGTGTTTTGTTGCTTTGGTCAGGGGCACGTGCAGGGAAACGATATCGGAGGTGCGCAGGACTTCCTCGAACAGGGCGAAACGGACGCCGAGTGCGTCTGCCTGGTCCTCGGTCAGGCGGGCGATGTCATAGTACTGAACCGTCATGCCGAACGCCTTGGCGAGGCGCGCGGTCTTCTTCCCGATCGTGCCCAGCCCGACGATCCCGAGCGTGCGGTTTTTTAGTTCATGGAGTTTGACGTCATCGACGTTGTTGCCGCGCCAGCGGCCTGCGGCGACGTTGGTGTGCTGCCAGACGATGCGCCGGCACACGGCGAGCATGAGCAGGATCGCGTGCTCTGACACCGCGGTTGAATTGGCGCCGCCATTGTTGCAGATCGGTACGGCGGCCCGACGGGCGGCTTCGATGTCGCACCGGTCGTAGCCGGCCGAGAGAAGCTGGACCAGCTTCAGTTTGGGCGCGGATTTGTAAAAGGCATCGTCCATCGTGCCGTCGCCGAAACCGACCAGGCAGACGGCATCGCCGAGTGCTGCCCGGAATTCCGGGGTGTCGTGGCGGGCAATGACCGCGTCCAGGCTGGGTGGCAGCAGTTCCCGCGCGACGCTGATTTCATTCAATGGATTGTCGGCGATGATGATCCTGGACATCAGTTTCCCCTGTTTGTGGCTCCTTCCTTGAACCTAGAGCAACATCATCCGGCCTGAAACAGTGGGCTGATAGAGTTGCTTGCTCTAACAAAGAGATAGAGCGCGCTGACTGTTCCCAGTCAGCCTGGAAGCGCTCCAGACCGGTTTTCGCTGTCGCGACAAAGCCAGGCAGGCGGCAGCGATGGCCTAAAGATTGAGCAGACCGGCACGGCGCCGCTCACCACGAATGGTGGCGAATTTCTAGGCAGATGAGTGAATCCGCCCGTTCAGGGCAGTCCGGGCGGCGAGTTTTGGCCGCGATCTTATTGGCACATCGGTTGCATCTCTGACACTTGCCGTCCGTCAGACGGGGAAACCGAAACTACAACAGGCGCAGGAACAGGCACCGATGTCATTTGACGAACCCATTCTCTCCCGCCGCGGCCTCGGGCGCCTCGGGGTGGCCGCGGCTACGGTCGCCGCGGTCGGTGCCGTAAAGGCCGCGACCTCCCCTGCCGAGGCGCAGGCCACCGGCGGAACCATCAAGGTCGGCATCCTGCATTCTTTGTCGGGCACAATGGCGATCAGCGAGACCACGCTGAAAGACGTCATGCTCATGCTGATCGAACAGCAGAACAAGAAAGGTGGCGTGCTGGGCAAGAAGCTCGAAGCCGTCGTGGTCGATCCGGCATCGAACTGGCCACTGTTCGCGGAAAAGGCCCGCCAGCTTATCTCGGTCGACAAGGTGGCCGCGGTGTTCGGCTGCTGGACATCGGTGTCCCGCAAGTCGGTGTTGCCGGTGTTTGAGGAACTGAACGGCATCCTGTTCTACCCGGTGCAGTACGAAGGTCAGGAATGCAGCCGCAACGTGTTCTATACGGGCGCGGCGCCGAATCAGCAGGCCATTCCGGCGGTCGACTACCTGATGAAGGAAAGCAAGGTTAAGCGCTGGGTGCTGGCCGGCACCGACTATGTGTATCCGCGCACGACCAACCAGATCCTGGAGGCCTACCTGAAGCTGAAGGGGGTGGCGCAGGAGGATATCCTGATCAACTACACGCCGTTCGGCCAGTCGGACTGGCAGAATATCGTAGCGTCGATCAAGCAATTCGGTTCGGCCGGCAAGAAGACTGCGGTGGTTTCGACGATCAACGGCGATGCCAACGTGCCGTTCTACAAGGAACTCGGCAACCAGGGGATCAAGGCTACCGACATCCCGGTGGTGGCGTTCAGCGTCGGTGAAGAAGAACTGGCTGGCATCGACACCAAGCCGCTGCTCGGCCACCTCGCGGCCTGGAACTACTTCGAGAGCGTCGATACCAAGGAGAACAAGGCTTTCATCAAGGAATGGAAGACCTTCACCAAGAACCCCAAGCGCACCACCAACGACCCGATGGAGGCCCACTACATCGGCTTCAACATGTGGGTGAAGGGCGTGGAAAAGGCCGGGACCACCGACCCCGACGCGGTGATCGACGCGCTGATCGGCGTGGCGGTGCCGAACCTGTCTGGCGGTTATTCGACGTTGATGCCCAACCACCACATCACCAAGCCGGTTCTGATCGGTGAGATCCAGCCTGACGGGCAGTTCAACGTCGTCTCCGAGACGCCTGGGCTGCTCGTTGCCCAGGAATGGTCGCCATACGTCGAAGACACGAAAGACCTTATCGGCGACTGGCGGTCGCCGATGAAATGCGGTGCGTTCAACGTGAAGACCGGCACGTGCACCGCGGGCAAGAAGGCTTGATCGCCTGATTGCCAGAAAGGGGCGGCCGTTTCCTCCCGGCCGCCCCCAACTTCTTCCGTTCGGTGAAGGGTTCGCGATGCATCGGCTGATCGGACTGCTGCTGCTGATTATGTCGGTGCTACCCGCATCCCAGGCCCGCGCCGACAGCACAGACGACGCCTATGAAGAACTTTCGGCGTCGGCCCTGGCGATTTCCCCGGCGAGCTTCGACTCGGTCCGGCACGGGATCGAAGTTCTGGCGCTGTCGGGCGATCCGCGGGCCGCCGTGGTGATCGGCGCCCTGCATGACGGCACGCTTTACGCGAACGACGATCATGCGCTGTTCATCCAGCAGCCGGACGGCAGCTACGTTGATGCGCGCACCGGGGCGCCTGCGAAGGACGTCAGCCTGCAACTTTTCGCGCCCGATGCAGCGACCCGCCTGCAGGCCGCGTCTGCGGTGTTCACGTCGCACGATCCCGCAGCTTTGCCGGCACTGGACCGAGCGCTGGCGAAGGAAACCGATCCCGAGGTGAAGCGGCGCATGGACCAGGCGCGGGCAGCGGCTGTGCTGTCTGCCCCGGATGCCAGCGAGGCAGACCGGCTCGCCGCAGTGGCGACCTTGCGCGCACGTGGCGATCAGGACTCGCGCAGCCTGCTGTCGGCTTTGGCCGGCCAGTCCGGTCCGGTGGGGAATGCCGCTGCCGCGGCGGTCGTTTCAATCGATCATGTGCTGGCACTCTGGAGCGTCGCCCAAAGTGTTTATTACGGCATCAGTCTGGGCTCCGTTCTGCTGCTGGCCGCGGCCGGGCTGGCGATCACCTTCGGGGTGATGGGCGTCATCAACATGGCGCATGGCGAAATGGTCATGATCGGCGCCTATGTGACCTTTGTCGTGCAGCAGTTTCTGCATTCATACATTCCGTCGATCTATGAACTGAGCCTGTTGATCGCGGTCCCACTGGCGTTCCTGACGTCCGGCCTGGTCGGTGTGCTGGTGGAGCGTAGCCTGATCCGTTTCCTGTATGGAAGGCCGTTGGAGACCTTGCTGGCGACCTGGGGTCTGTCGCTGGTGTTGCAGCAGGTAGTGCGATCGTTGTTTGGTGCCAACAACCGTGACGTCGATACGCCGGGCTGGATGAGCGGTGCGTTCCAGTTGGGCGGGCTGACCCTGACGTGGAACCGGATGTATATCATTCTGTTCGCGTTCCTGGTGGTCGCCGCGCTGATGGCGGCCCTGCGCTATACGCCGCTGGGGCTGCGGATGCGGGCGGTCACACAGAACCGGCGGATGGCCGCGGCGATGGGCATCCGGACGCCTTGGATCGACGCGCTGACGTTCGGCCTCGGGTCGGGCGTCGCGGGGATCGCCGGTGTGGCGCTGTCCCAGATCGACAATGTGTCGCCCAATCTGGGACAGGGTTACATCATCGACAGTTTCATGGTCGTCGTGTTTGGCGGCGTGGGTAACCTCTGGGGCACCACGCTGGGGGCGCTGACCCTGGGTATTGTCAACAAGTTCCTGGAGCCCATCGCCGGGGCTGTCCTTGGCAAGATCGTCGTGCTGGTCCTGCTTATCTTGTTCGTGCAGCGCAATCCGCGCGGCATGTTCCCGCTGAAGGGACGGGCGGTGGAGGCATGAAGCTCGATCGTACCAGTATCATAACGCTTGTCGCGGTCATCGGGCTGGCGCTGGTTCTCGCGCTGCTCAATCAGATGACCGCGCCGGGATCGGCGGTGCATGTTCCGACCTATGTGATCGCACTCGCGGGGAAATACCTTTGCTTCGCGATGCTGGCGCTGGCCGTCGATCTCGTATGGGGTTTCGCGGGCATTCTTTCGCTGGGTCATGCCGCGTTCTTCGCGTTGGGTGGGTACGCGATGGGCATGTACCTGATGCGGCAGATCGGCACCCGAGGGGTGTACGGCAATCCGAATCTTCCTGATTTCATGGTGTTCCTGGGCTGGAAGGAACTGCCCTGGTATTGGTACGGATTTGACTGGTTCGGTTTCGCTATCCTCATGGCGCTACTCGTGCCGGCGGTGCTGGCTGGCGTGTTCGGCTGGCTGGCGTTCCGGTCACGCGTCACCGGGGTTTATCTGTCGATCATCACGCAGGCTTTGACCTATGCGCTGCTGCTGGCCTTCTTCCGTAATGACATGGGATTTGGCGGCAACAACGGGCTGACGGACTTCAAGGACATCCTGGGATTCAACGTGCAGGCCGACTCAACGCGATCAGCGTTGCTGATGATCTCGGCGCTGTTGCTTTGCGGACAGTTCCTGCTGGCCCGTTTCGTTGTGGACTCGCGTTTCGGCAAGATACTGATCGCGGTGCGGGATACCGAGAGCCGCACGCGGTTCCTTGGTTACCGGCCTGAGTCCTACAAGTTGGTGGTTTGGGTTTTGTCGGCTGTCATGGCCGGGATCGGTGGCGCGCTTTATGTCCCTCAGGTCGGCATTATCAACCCGAGCGAGTTCGCGCCGGGCAATTCGATCGAGGCGGTCATCTGGGTGGCGGTCGGCGGACGCGGCACGCTGGTGGGCGCGATCCTGGGGGCGATCCTGGTGAACTTCGGAAAGACATGGTTCACCGGAGCCCTGCCGGAAGTCTGGCTTTATGCATTGGGGGCAATGTTCATATTCGTAACGTTGTTTCTGCCACGCGGCGTCATGGGCCTGTTCCGTGCCCGGACAGCCAAGGAGCCGGAACCAGAACCACCGGCGGTCGCGGCGGCTCATGAGGTGACGGGATGAGCGAGGCCGACACGCTGCTTTATCTCGATGGTGTTACGGTTACATTCGATGGGTTCCGCGCGCTGAACGCTTTGTCCCTGGTGTTGAACGAGGGGGAGATGCGGGCGGTCATCGGCCCGAACGGGGCCGGCAAGACGACCATGATGGATGTGATTACAGGGAAAACCCGGCCGGATACCGGCAAAGTGGTTTTTTCCGCGAGCACCGACCTGACCAAGCTGGACGAACCGGCGATCGCCTCACTGGGGATCGGACGCAAGTTCCAGAAGCCCACCGTGTTCGAACCGCAGACCGTCTGGGACAATCTGCTGCTCGCGCTCGCAGGGGATCGCGGCACAAAATTCATGATGTTCGCGCGTGAGACTCCGGAAGAGAAACGGCGGATCGAATCGATCCTGGAAACCACGCGCCTGACCGATCACCGATATCGGCGCGGGGCCGACCTGTCGCACGGGCAGAAGCAGTGGCTGGAGATCGGCATGTTGCTGGCGCAGGAGCCTCAGTTGCTGCTGGTCGATGAGCCGGTGGCAGGCATGACAGATGCCGAAACGGAACAGACCGCCATTTTGCTGCGGGAGATCAACCGCACCCGTAGCGTCGTGGTCGTTGAGCACGACATGGCCTTTGTCCGGGCACTGGATGTGAAGGTTACGGTTCTGCACGAAGGCTCGGTTCTGTCGGAGGGTTCGATCGACTTTGTCAGCGACGATCCGAAGGTCATCGAAGTGTATCTGGGGCG
Organism: Rhodopila sp.; assembly: GCA_050010355.1. Classification (GTDB taxonomy): domain Bacteria; phylum Pseudomonadota; class Alphaproteobacteria; order Acetobacterales; family Acetobacteraceae; genus Rhodopila. The sequence continues at coordinate 25,531 of JBEKLE010000049.1, forward strand.
CTGATGCTGGAAGTCGACAAAGTCAATCTGCATTACGGCGCGGCTATCGCGTTAAGGCAGGTTTCTATCACCGTCGAAACGGGAGCGGTGACCTGCCTGCTTGGGCGCAACGGTGTCGGGAAGACATCGATGCTGCGCGCGATCGTGGGGGCCCATCCGATTTCCGCCGGATCGATCCGTTGGGAGGGGGAGGAAATCTCCCGTTTGCCGATGTACGAGCGGGCGAAACGCGGTATCGCCTGGGTGCCGCAGGGGCGGGACGTGTTTCCGTTGCTCACGGTGAAGGAGAACCTGGAGACCGGGTTCGCTGTCCTCCCGCGTGGCGAGCGCAAGGTGCCGGATGAGATTTTCGATCTGTTTCCGATCCTGAAGACGATGATGCGGCGGCGTGGCGGCGATCTTTCGGGCGGGCAACAGCAGCAGTTGTCGATCGCGCGGGCGTTGGTGATGAAGCCTCGGTTGATTGCGCTGGATGAGCCGACCGAGGGCATCCAACCGAGCATCATCAAGGATATCGGGCGGGTGATTGCGCTGTTGCGGGCGAGAGGCGATATGGCCATCCTGCTGGTGGAACAGTATTTCGATTTCGCCCAGGAACTGGCTCAGACGATGGTCGTGATGGATCGGGGTGACATCGTCCTGGCGGGCCGGCAAGAGGACCTCGACGAGGCGGATGTGCGACGGCGGCTCTCTGTCTGAACTCAGCCTGCTGCAACGGGCAGTTGGAGAATTGCGCGTAGCCGTCAAGCGATTCGGGACCGAGACGGTGCTGGACGAGTTGCGCCAGGTGGGCTGTCTGAAGGCGCGCTTCCCGCGGCGCATCGTTTCCGGATGGATCGATGTCGTGATGCTGAACACCGGTGGCGGGGTCGCGGGTGGGGATCGGTTGGATGTGACTTTGGCAGTCGGGGTGGGTGCTCAGGCGACGGTCGCCGCTCAGGCGGCGGAACGGTTCTACCGTGCTTTGGCCGGGGATTTGCCGTCACGGGTGCGGACGCAACTGAGCGTGGCGCAAGGGGCGTCGCTGGAATGGTTGCCGCAGGAGACGATCCTGTTCGATCGCTTCGCACTGGACCGGCGGCTTGAGGTCGATCTCGCCGCGGACGACGCTCGATTTCTGGGGGTCGAGACGCTGGTGTTTGGCCGGGCGGCGATGGGCGAGCGGGTGCGGGAAGGCTGGCTGCGGGATTTGATCCGGGTGCGGCGGGGCGATGAGCTGCTGTTGCATGACGCGATCCGGCTGGATGGCGAGATCGACGCGGCGCTTAAGCGGCAGGCTGTGGCCGGCGGCGCCAACGTCGTGGCGACGATGGTTTATGTGGCACCGGATGCCGGTGTGAAACTGGACGCGGTGCGGGCAGCAGTTGGGGTCGCCGAGGCGGGGGCGAGCGCCTGGAATGGGATGCTGATCGCGCGTATCCTCGGCTCTGACAGCGCTTCGGTGCGCGGGACGGTGATTGCGGCGCTGGCGGTTTTGCGGGAGTCTCGTCCGCTGCCTCGGGTGTGGCTATGCTGATCGAATGATGGGACGACCGGAATGAACCTGACGCCGCGCGAGAAGGACAAGCTGCTGATTTCCATGGCCGCCATGGTGGCCAGGCGTCGGCTGGAACGCGGTGTGAAGCTGAACCATCCCGAGGCGGTGGCGCTGATTACGGATTTCGTCGTGGAGGGGGCGCGCGATGGCCGGAGCGTCGCTGATCTGATGGAAGCGGGGGCAAAGGTGCTGACCAGGGATCAGGTGATGCCGGGGATTTCGGAGATGATCCACGATGTGCAGGTTGAAGCGACGTTCCCGGACGGGACGAAGCTGGTCACCGTGCATGAGCCGATTCGGTAGGTGGCTAAACATGATCCCTGGTGAAATCTTCCCTGAACCCGGCGACATCGAACTGAACGCCGGCCTGCCGCGCAGCGTGATGACGGTGGCAAATACCGGCGACCGGCCGATCCAGGTCGGCAGCCACTACCACTTCGCGGAAACCAACGCGGCCCTGTCATTCGACCGGGGCGTCGCCAAAGGGCAGCGGCTCGATATCGCCGCCGGCACCGCCGTGCGGTTCGAGCCTGGGCAGACTCGGGAGGTGACGCTGGTCCCGTACCGCGGCATCCGCACGGTCTACGGTTTCCGCGGCGACGTCATGGGAGCACTCGACTGATGGCGCGCATTTCCCGAGCGGCTTATGCCGATATGTTTGGGCCGACAACGGGAGACCGCGTGCGGCTGGCCGACACCGATCTGATCGTGGAGGTGGAGAAGGATTTCACCATCTACGGCGAGGAGGTGAAGTTCGGCGGGGGCAAGGTGATCCGTGACGGCATGGGGCAGTCGCAGTATTCCCAGGCACAGGGCGCGGTCGACACGGTGATTACGAACGCGCTGATTATCGACCACTGGGGGATCGTCAAGGCGGACGTTGCGATTACCAACGGCCGCATCGCCAGGATCTCGCATATTCATTTCATCTGTCCGCAGCAGGTGGACGATGCGATTGCTTCGGGTGTAACGACCCTGGTTGGCGGAGGAACAGGGCCGGCAACCGGCACCGCGGCGACCACCTGTACGCCGGGACCTTGGCACCTTGCGCGTATGCTGCAGGCGGCCGAAGGGCTGCCGGTCAACATTGCATTCGCCGGCAAGGG